>NZ_JAABQC010000030.1 GCF_011391645.1 Rhodoferax sp.
AATGGTCAATTTGTCACAAAGATGACATATTTTGGTCGTAAATTACCCGGTGTGGATTCAAATTTGGTTCACCAGTGGTTCCATTCAAACCAAGGATTTTCATTAAAAGTAGTTTGATCAGGCTTATTTTTGGCCACCGCTGTGTCCGCGTTTTGGGTGCTTTTTCTTTGCAGGAGTGGCACAAGTGAACGTTGACAATATGCGGGTGTTGGCTGTCGTGGGTGACATGAGTGCAATCGGCTTTGTTATTCTTGCCGCCACAAACAACCACCTACAACCGACTGGAGTAGTCGATTTTGTCAACTGCATGGATTGGGTGAACTGGACAAGCATAGTCAAATCGGAAATATTTTCATGAAGCCCACGCTTCAAGGGCCAACAGACTAAATTACCAGACTTTTTGGTTAGGCAACAATGACAACAAGGATAAGACATGAGCGATAAACATTTATCAAGCCAATTCGACAGCGAACTCGGAGCTGTGTCCACGCGCGTCATGGAAATGGGTGGTTTGGTCGAGTCGCAGATTCGCCAGGCCATTTATGCCCTGTCAGAGTTCAACGTTGAGGTGGCTGAGCAGGTCATGGAGACCGAGAACAGGGTCAATGCCATGGAAGTCGAAATTGACCGTGAGCTCTCCAGCATCATTGCCCGGCGCCAACCAACAGCGCGCGATTTGCGCCTGCTGATTGCCATTTCCAAGGCCACCGCCAATTTGGAGCGGGCGGGTGATGAGGCCGCGAAAGTGGCCCGCATGGTGGGTTCCATCATTAAAAGCGGTGCGCCGCGGTCACTGCCATCCATGGAGCTGCGCATTGCCGCCGACATGGCGTCGGCACTGTTGAGAAAAGCGCTTGACGCCTTTGCCCGCCTCGACACCATGGCTGCGCTGTCGATCCTGAAAGAAGACGACCTGATCGACAAGGAATTTGACGGTTTTGTGCGCAAACTCATCACTTACATGATGGAAGACCCGCGCATGATTTCACCCAGCCTCGATCTGCTGTTTTTGGCCAAGTCCGTTGAGCGCATTGGCGACCATGCCAAGAACATTGCCGAGTTGATCATCTACATCGTCAAGGGGGCCGATGTGCGCCACATCCCCATGGAGCATATTGAGTCGGTGTTGAAATGAGGCATCTTCCGGCAGTGCTGATTGTTGAGGATGAGCCTGCCATTGCTGAACTGATATCGGTCAACCTCCGCCACAGCGGCTTTCGGCCGATCTGGGCCATGGACAGTGACACTGCGCAGGCGGAGCTTGACGGTGTCTTGCCAGATGTCATTTTGCTGGACTGGATGTTGCCGGGTGAAAGCGGGCTGACCCTGGCCAAGCGCTGGCGAGCCCACCCGCGCACCAAGACGGTGCCCATCATCATGATCACCGCGCGTGGTGACGAGGTGGATCGTGTGGCGGGTCTGGATGCCGGGGCCGATGATTACATTGCCAAACCTTTTTCAACCAAGGAACTTCTGGCGCGCATTCGCGCGGTGCTCAGGCGGCGCGCGCCGGAGCACGACGCCGGCTTGGTGACGGTTGGCGACTTGAGCCTGGATGCGGCCACTTATCGTGTCACTTTCCAGGAATCTTCACTGAAATTGGGGCCAACTGAATTCAAGCTGTTGCACTATTTGATGACACATGCTGAACGTGTGCACAGCCGCTCGCAACTGCTAGACAAGGTGTGGGGCGACCATGTGTTCATTGAAGAACGCACGGTGGATGTGCACGTCAAGCGCCTGCGCGAGGCGCTGCGTGAGGCCGGGCAGATGATCGAGACTGTGCGCGGTGTTGGTTATCGCTTGACGGCGCAGGCGGTGCGGGCCGGACAGGTCTGAATCAGGCGGGCTCATGCTGGGTCGATTCATTATTTTTTTGGGCTATTTGTCGCTGGGCGGACTCATGGGTGCCTGGGTTGCCTCGGTTTGGCCTGAAAGCCATGCCCTGGCCATCAGTTTGGTGTTGGCTGCTTCTGTCTGGCTGTTGTTGGACAACGTGCGCGCCGGACAGTTGTTAAGCTGGTTGCGTCTTGATATTTCAAGCGAGGGGGGTCCCAAATCTGGTGTTTGGGGTGACATCGCAATGCGGGTGCGGCGCATGTTGCGCGAGCGCGAGCGCCAGGCCGTGGACAGCCAGTCGCGTTTGCAGGAATTTTTATCTGCCATGCAGGCATCTCCTAACGGCGTGATGCTGCTTGATGGTGAGGCGCGCATCGAATGGGGCAACCAAACCTCGGCGCTGCATTTTGGGCTGGATCTGCAGCGCGACCTGATGCAGACCATAGGCAATCTGGTGCGCGATCCGGGCTTTGCCATTTATCTGGCAAAGGGCGACTTCGGCAGCAGCATGACCATGCCAGGCCGGGACAGCACACCATCGCGTCCCGTCACGCTGTCGGTGCAGCTTCACCCCTATGGTGACGGGCGCAAATTGCTGCTGTCGCGTGACATCACTGCGCTGGATCAGGCAGAGGCCATGCGGCGCGATTTTGTGGCCAATGTGTCGCATGAAATACGCACGCCCTTGACGGTGCTGGCGGGTTTTGTGGAGACCTTGCAGACGCTGAATCTGGACGAATCTGAACGCCATCAATACCTCGCCCTCATGGCGCAGCAGGCCGAGCGCATGCAAACCCTGGTGAGTGATTTGCTGACGCTCTCAAGACTTGAAGGCAGTCCCCCGCCGGGGCTGGAGGCCTTGGCGGCGGTGCCGGTACTGATGCGCCAGCTTGAGGCTGATGCCCGGGCTTTATCGCAAGTGATGGGGGAGGTGGGTGATACGGATCACCAGTTTGTATTTGACTGTGCGTTCGATGGGCACCTGGCGGGAGCAGCCCGGGAACTGCTCAGTGCCATGGGTAACCTGATCAGCAATGCGGTGCGCTATACCCCCCCGGGAGGCCAAATTACGGTGACGATTCGGCAACGTGCAGACGGCTGCCTGGTCTTTTCAGTGCATGACACGGGCCCTGGCATTGCTGCCGAGCATTTGGGGCGCCTGACAGAGCGCTTTTACCGGGTGGACCGAAGCCGTTCGCGGGAAACCGGCGGCACCGGTTTGGGCCTGGCGATTGTCAAACATGTCGCGCAACGTCATGGGGCCACGCTGACCATTGAGAGCACCCTTGGCAAGGGCTCGGTCTTTACCTTGACTTTTCCAGCGTCGCGGGTGGTGTCAAGTCAGGCTGTGGCTGACGTTCGTACAGCCAAAGAGAATCTTTTCGCTCCACCGGATGCCCCATCGAGCGCCGCAATTGCCAGGTAGATCCTTCGGAGATGTCTGAGCGCATTCTTGCGGTGGCGATGTCGGCGATCAACCATTGGCATGCAGTGGTGTTGTCCATGGTTTGCAGCTCAAGTTGGCTGTGGAATTGAAAGGCCGCGACCTGGCTCCGGCTCAAACCCAGGGTGGCGACGCAGCCGGGCGACTGTGGCATGGCAGACGTGGCAATCTTGACCATGGGTGCATAGCTTCGGGCAAAGTCCAGCAGGGGCAGGCACAAGGTCAGCAGCAGCAACCAGCACAGGGCAACGCCGCCGGCCGGCAAGACGACACTTTTCCAGAGGGCTGACTGGTGGTGGCCGGTACGCCATTTGACCAGCCAGACCCATAGCAAGGTCGCGCAAACTGCCACGGCAAAGGGTGTCCATGAAAAACTGTGGATGAATCCCGGCGCCAATCGTGCCACGTTGGCTGCCGGTTTTGCCGGGATGCCGGTCTGCATGGAAATCCACACCACCCAGATGATCAGTGCGCAGCCGGTGAAAAATATCAGGGTAAACCAGTCAATCAACGCGCTCACGCTGCGACTGAGCGTGGGCAATGCAAAGGCAGCCAGGGCAGCCAGGGCGGGCAGGGCCAACAGCAGCGAGCGCTGCGCCGCGCTGGTGGTCAAGGTCGCCGCGCAGGCTACTGCCACAAACCAGATGGGCAGCCACAGGTGCAGGCTTGAGAAGCCGGCGCCAAAGAGCTGCCGGCGCCAGCGCCAGAGAGTCCAGATGGCCAGCGGCCATGCAGGCCAGGTAAACCACAAAAAAAGTCGTCCCAGACTTTGCCATTCAGCCAGGCTGGCATGGGGTAGCGCAATGCGCCACTGCCACAATTCCAGCAGCGCGGCCAGCGCAGCAGAGGCAATTGACAACACCACAAGCCCTGTCGCCCTGAGTTTTTGCTGCGGCGCAGCAGTTGAATCAGCCGCTGGCGCCAGCAGGTAAAGAAGTGCACTGCCCAGTCCCAAGGCCAAAGCCATGGCAGGGGCGCCTGACAATGTGAGCCCCGACAACGCCACTGCAGCGCTGATTCCTGAGGCCCATGGGCGATGAGGCAAAGCCGCCGTGGCGTAAAAAAGCAGGGCCGTAAAACACAATTGCGTCAGCGCGGGTGTGGTTTCATGGGCCAGCTGCGCCAGCCCCAGACAGGCCATGAACGCCAGCAAGGCGCCATCAGCGATCGCGCGCGCGTAGTCCGTGGGGTGCGCCTCGCCGCCAAAGGCAAAGGCGACTGGTTGGGCCTTTGGGCTGCGCGCCAGGTAGTAGCTGCCGTACCAGGTTGCCATCAGCGCCAGCACCAACAGCAGCATGAAGGGCGTGCGGGCAGCCAGATCCGGGGGCAACCAGTTGGGGGCCAACTGAATGGCCCAGGCGCCCAGCCAATAGGGCAGCAAAGCGCTCACCTCCAGACTCAAGCCACCCAGTGTGGGGTGCCACCAGTCGCTGGCGCCACGCGCCAACTCTGCCATATAGCCGAAGGTGCTCAGGTCGTCATACTTCCAGGGCACACGCCCGATGAAGCCTGGCAACACATACGCCAGGCAAAACAGCACCAGCGCCAGACGAGGCAAGCGCTTGACGGCAACCTGGGCGACGATGGCAGGAGTGGGTTGGATCACGGGAATGGATGCTTGCTGAGCGCTTTGATCAGGCCAAAGAAAAAGGCAGCTCGGCGTGACCCGGCTGCCTTTGGCAATGCGCCTCTGCGGACTTACTTGGCGGCAGTTTTGCCGAAGCGGTTGCGGAAGCGTTCGACGCGTCCACCCATGTTGTCCACTGACTTTTGCGTGCCGGTGTAGAAGGGGTGCGATTCGCTGGAGGTGTCCAGCTTGAAGAGTGGCAAGTCACGGCCGTCTTCCATTTTGATCATCTCTTTGGCATTGGCGCAAGAGCGGGTCACGAATTTGAAACCGTTGGACGAGTCCAGGAAACATACTTCGCGGTAATTTGGGTGAATGCCTGCTTTCATGATTTCTCCATCAGATGCGGTAGCCGCGTCAGCCCTTGCACAACCCATTGTGCAATTCAAAGCTGCCCGTACTTTTCGCTAAAGCCGCAGATTATAGATCAGCCGGAGTGCCTAGCCGCCGCGGCGCATCATGTCGAAAAACTCGCTGTTGGTCTTGGTGGCGCGCATTTGCTTGAGTACCATCTCCATGGATTCGATTTCGTCCATGTTGTAAAGGAACTGGCGCAGGATGCGCGTTTTTTGCAGAATGTCGGGGGCCAGCAGCAACTCTTCGCGTCGCGTGCCGCTGCGGTTAAGCTGGATGGACGGAAACACGCGTTTTTCGTACAAGCGGCGGTCCAGGTGGATCTCGCTGTTGCCAGTGCCCTTGAATTCTTCAAAAATCACCTCGTCCATGCGACTGCCGGTGTCCACCAGGGCTGTGGCGATGATGGTCAGTGAGCCGCCTTCTTCGACATTGCGCGCTGCACCCAAAAAGCGCTTCGGGCGTTGCAGCGCATTGGAGTCGACGCCACCGGTCAGCACCTTGCCGGAAGATGGCACCACGTTGTTGTAGGCGCGCGCCAGGCGCGTGATGGAGTCGAGCAGGATCACCACGTCTTTTTTCAGCTCGACCAGGCGTTTGGCGCGCTCGATCACCATCTCTGCCACGTGCACGTGGCGCGCGGCGGGTTCGTCAAACGTGGACGCAATCACCTCGCCCTTGACGGTGCGCTGCATTTCGGTCACTTCTTCGGGGCGCTCATCGACCAGCAACACCATCATGTAAATGTCGGGGTAATTGGCGGCAATGGCGTGCGCGATGTGCTGCATCATCACCGTTTTGCCGCTCTTGGGCGGTGCCACCAGCAGGGCGCGCTGGCCCTTGCCGATGGGCGCAATGATGTCAATGATGCGCCCGGTGATGTTCTCCTCGCTCTTGGTGTCGCGCTCCAGCCGCATTTGCACATTGGGAAACAGCGGCGTCAGGTTTTCAAACATCACCTTGTGTTTGTTTTCTTCCGGGCCGCCACCGTTGACTTTTTCCAGCTTGTTCAGGGCAAAGTAACGCTCGCCGTCTTTCGGGGTGCGCACCTCGCCTTCGATCATGTCACCGGTGTGCAGATTGAAACGTCGCACCTGGCTGGGGCTGATGTAAATGTCGTCGGTGCTGGCGGTGTAACTGGTGTCCGGGCTGCGCAAAAAACCAAAGCCATCGGGCAGGATTTCGAGCACACCATCCGCAAAAATCTGCTCACCGGCACGGGCACGTTTTTTGATGATCGCAAACATCAACTCTTGTTTGCGCATGCGGCCGGTGTTTTCAATCTCAAGATCTTCGGCTTGCTTGAGGACTTCTGACACGTGCAGTGCCTTGAGTTCATTTAAATGCATGGAGTGGCTCGGTGGTGGTGTGGAATCTGCCGTGAAGGGGTTGATTCGGCGCTGTGGACTTGTGATGGTTCAAGTCGCAGTGGCTTTGCGCCTCTAGCTCGAGCTGACCCTTGATGGGGGAGAGCGAGTGCGTTGAATTATGACAGGAAAAAAAGCCCGGCGAGGGTGGCCGGGCCCTGGCAGATGCATCGCATCTGCAAAGATACCGGCTTATGCCAATTGCTGGTCAATAAAAGCAGTGAGTTGCGCCTTGCTCATCGCCCCCACTTTGGTGGCCGCCAATTGACCGCTTTTGAATATCATCAGGGTTGGAATGCCACGAATGCCAAATTTGGCCGGGATGTCGCGGTTTTCATCCACATTCATTTTGGCGATCTGCAATTTGCCTTCGTATGCCGCCGATACTTCGTCCAGAATTGGGGCGATCATTTTGCAGGGACCGCACCATTCGGCCCAATAATCCACCAGCACGGGAACGCTCGATTGCAGCACGTCGCCTTCGAACGATGCGTCTGACACATGTTTGATCAGTTCACTGGCCATGGTTTTTTCCTAAAAATAGAGTTTTAAAAAGAATACAGTGGCGAAATTGTGACAGAAACCAAAACAGTGCACCATGCGCAGTTCACCCACCCGAGGGGCTTTTGGTGATGAGGGCCAAGCGGTTCAGTTGCCGATCGCGGCTGAACAAAGTCAAATTTTCATAAATTCAGTTAAGCATGATGCAAAAAGTAGTGGTGATAGGTGCCGGCCCGGCCGGGTTGATGGCAGCCGAGGTTTTGTCCCGGGCAGGTGTGGCGGTTCAGGTGTTCGACGCCATGCCCAGCATCGGCCGCAAATTTTTGCTGGCTGGCAAGGGTGGGCTGAATTTGACACATTCGGAACCAGCTGACTTGTTTGCCTCTCGGTACGGGCAGCGTCGCCAGCATATTGAATCCCTGTTCAAGTCATTTGATGCCAGCCAGGTGCGCGCCTGGGCGGCCTCATTGGGCATTGAGACGTTTGTCGGCAGTTCGGGGCGGGTGTTTCCCGCCGACATGAAGGCCGCGCCGCTACTGCGGGCCTGGTTGGCGCGTTTGCGTCATCCCAAAGACGGACCACCCGTGGAGTTCTTCATGCGTCATCGCTGGACGGGATGGCACCACCCGGTGGCGCCAGACATTGATCATGGACCCGTTGAATCCAATACCTGGCTTGACTTTGCCACGCCGCAAGGGCCCATCCAGGTGCGGGCCGAAGCCGTGGTGCTGGCCTTGGGCGGCGGCAGTTGGGTGCGCCTGGGCTCCACCGGTGCCTGGGTTCCTTGGCTGCAGGCGAAGGGTGTGGCCGTGGACCCCTTGCTGCCGTCCAATTGCGGCTTCGATGTGCAAAACGGCTGGAGCGAGCACTTTGCCAACCGATTCGCGGGCCATCCCTTCAAATCGGTGGCGATTGAGTTCACCAGCGCACAAGGCCAGCAGTTTGCCCGCCGCGGGGAATTTGTGGCCACTGCCACCGGGGTTGAAGGCAGTTTGATTTATGCAGCGTCCAGTTTGTTGCGTGATGAAATACTGGCGAAGGGCACCGCCACATTTCATCTCGACTTGCTGCCCGCCATGCCTTTGGAGCGGGTCCTGGCCGAGGTGCAGCACCCGCGTGGCTCACGCTCGCTGTCAAGTCATCTCAAGAGCCGTTTGCATATTGACGGCATCAAGGCGGCCATTCTGCATGAGCTGTTGAGCAAAGAACAATTTAACGACCCAATCCAGCTGGCCCAAGCGATCAAGTCATTGCCCATTGCCTTGAAGGCAGCTCGGCCGATTGATGAAGCCATCAGCAGTGCTGGCGGCGTGCTGTTTGAAGCCATGACCGAGCAATTGATGCTGGAGTCCTTGCCGGGTGTGTTTTGCGCCGGCGAAATGCTCGACTGGGAAGCGCCTACTGGCGGTTACTTATTGACGGCTTGCCTGGCCAGTGGGTTTTGTGCCGGGCAGGGGGTGTTGGCATTCCTGGGCAGGAAATAAGCTTTAAGATTTTTTGATTGAATGATGCCCTGAATTTTGAAACTTTAGCGGCATGTTCACCAAATTTCGAGGAAATCCGCCTCGATGAAGTCAGGGTCATGCAAGCTCAGGGTTCATAATTATGAATTCAGTTTTTAATAACCACAGGAGACAGCCCATGACCTCATACGCCGACTTTCACCAACGATCTCTCTTGGACCGCGACGGTTTCTGGGGTGAGCAGGCCCAGCTGGTGGACTGGAAGGTTCAGCCCAGCCAGATCTGCGACTACAGCAACCCGCCGTTTGCCAAGTGGTTTGTGGGCGGGGTCACCAACCTGTGCCACAACGCGGTGGATCGTCACCTGAAAGACCGTGCCGATCAGGCTGCGCTGATTTTTGTTTCGACCGAGACCAACCAGGAAAAGGTCTACACCTTTCGCGAGCTGCACGCCGAAGTCCAGCGCATGGCGGCCGTGTTGAAGGAACTCGGCGTGGGCAAGGGCGACCGGGTCTTGATCTACATGCCCATGATTGCCGAAGCGGCCTTTGCCATGCTGGCCTGTGTGCGAATTGGCGCGATTCATTCGGTGGTGTTTGGTGGCTTTGCTTCCGGCTCGCTGGCGTCGCGCATCGAAGACGCCGAGCCCCGCGTCATCATCAGTGCCGACGCGGGTTCGCGCGGCGGCAAGGCGGTGGCCTACAAGCCGTTGCTTGACGAGGCGATCAAGCTGTCCAAATACAAACCTGAGGCCGTGTTGCTGGTGGACCGGGGCCTGGTGGCGATGGATCTGGTCGCCGGTCGTGACAAGCTGTGGGGACCACTGCGCGAGAAAAACCTCAGTACGGTGGTTGAGTGCGAATGGGTTGACGCGACACACCCGAGCTACACCCTCTACACCAGCGGCACCACCGGCAAGCCCAAGGGCGTGCAGCGCGACACCGGCGGCTACTGCGTGGCGCTGGCCGCCAGCATGAAACACATCTACGACGGCAATCCCGGCGAAACCTATTTTTCCACCAGCGACATTGGTTGGGTGGTGGGTCATAGCTACATCATTTATGGCCCGCTGATTTCGGGCATGGCCACCATCATGTACGAAGGCTTGCCGACGCGCCCGGACGGCGGCGTCTGGTGGAGCCTGGTGGAGAAATACAAGGTGACGGTGATGTTCAGCGCGCCCACAGCCGTGCGTGTGCTCAAGAAGCAAGACCCGGCCCTGCTTTCCAAATACGATTTGTCGAGCCTGCGCGCGTTGTTTCTGGCGGGTGAGCCGCTGGACGAGCCCACCGCGCAGTGGATCAGCGCCGGCCTGGGCAAGCCGATCATTGACAACTACTGGCAAACCGAAACCGGCTGGCCGATTTTGTCGCTGTGCAATGGCGTTGAAAAAGCCGTCAGCAAGTTTGGCTCGCCGGGCAAGGCGGTTTATGGCTACGACGTCAAGCTGCTCGACGACCAGACCGGCGAAGAATTGATTGGTCCGAACCAAAAAGGCGTGGTGGCAGTTGAAGGGCCGTTGCCACCCGGCTGCATGCAGACGGTCTGGCGTGATGATGAGCGCTTTGTCAACACCTACTGGAAGAGTGTGCCCGGCAAGCTGGTGTACAGCACCTTTGACTGGGGCGTGCGCGATGCCGACGGCTACTACTTCATTCTGGGCCGCACCGACGACGTGATCAACGTGGCTGGGCATCGTTTGGGTACCCGCGAAATTGAAGAAAGCATTGCTGCGCATCCGAATGTTGCCGAAGTGGCGGTGGTGGGTGTGGCAGACCAGCTCAAGGGCCAGGTGGCGATGGCGTTTGCCGTTGTCAAGGATTCCAGCCTGGTGACTGATGAAGCCAGCGCAGCCAAGCTTGAGGCTGAAATCTTCAAGCTGGTCGACCGTGACCTGGGTGCCGTGGCCAGGCCCGCCCGTGTGCGTTTTGTCACGGTGTTGCCAAAGACACGCAGCGGCAAGTGCCTGCGCCGTGCCATTACCGCCGTGTGCGAGGGGCGTGACCCAGGTGACCTGACCACGATGGACGACCCGGCGGCGTTGCAGCAGATCAAGGATCTGATGAGCGCTTGACAGCGTGCCTGATTCAACATCAGCCTTCGTTTGTAAGGAATGTGCTGCCTTTCGGTGGCACAATTCTTAATTGCTTTCGGCCCTTCCAACGCCACAGTCGCATCCGCCAAACGGTTAAGCCGTGACGCGGGAGGTTAATCAACCATCAGCTTTAACCAGCTAAAGTTTCCCCAAGGGAAATGAAAGTCAGCGAAATATGAGTGAGACCAATACGGTTTATCAAGCCTACCAGGCGAACACCTACCTTTTTGGTGGCAACGCCCCGTACGTCGAAGAGATGTACGAAAACTACCTGGCCAATCCAGGCAGCGTGCCAGAGACATGGCGTGATTATTTTGACTCCCTGCAAAACGTTCCAGCGGTAGATGGCAGCAACGCCAAAGACGTCGCGCACCAGCCTGTGATTGACGCCTTCGCGCAGCGCGCCAAGGCCGGCGGCACCAAAGTGGTGGTCGCCAGCGTCGACGCTGAGATGGGCCGCAAGCGCACCGCAGCGCAACAGCTCATTGCCGCTTACCGCAATGTGGGCGCCAGCTGGGCCGATCTTGACCCATTGAAGCGCACCGAGCGCCCGGACATTCCCGACCTTGATCCAGCCTTTTACGGCTTTACCGATGCCGACCAGGAAACCGTGTTCGACACCAGCAACACGTTTTTTGGCAAAGACAAGATGCCCCTGCGCGAGCTGGTCAATGCGCTGCGAGAGACCTATTGTGGGTCGGTGGGCGCTGAATACCAGTACCTGACCGACCAGACGCAAAAGCGTTGGTGGCAACAAAAACTGGAAAGCGTGCGCAGCAAGCCCAGTTTCACCGTAGAACAGAAAAAACACATTCTTGATCGGCTGACAGCCGCTGAAGGCCTGGAGCGTTTCCTGCACACCAAGTATGTGGGCCAGAAGCGCTTTTCTCTGGAAGGTGGCGAGAGCTTTATCGCCGCCATGGACCAGCTGATCCAGCAGGCCGGCAGTCTGGGCGTGCAGGAAATCGTGATCGGTATGGCCCACCGGGGTCGGCTGAATGTGCTGGTGAACACGCTGGGCAAAATGCCCGCCGACTTGTTTGCCGAGTTTGACCACACCGCACCCGAAGACCTGCCTGCCGGCGACGTCAAGTACCACCAAGGCTTCAGCTCGGATGTGACCACCCCCGGTGGCCCGGTGCACCTGAGCCTGGCGTTCAATCCTTCGCACCTTGAAATTGTCAACCCGGTGGTGGAAGGCTCGGTGCGCGCCCGCATGGACCGGCGTGCCGACCCCACGGGTCGCCAGGTGTTGCCGGTGCTGGTGCATGGCGACGCGGCCTTTGCCGGCCAGGGTGTCAACCAGGAAACGCTGGCGCTGGCGCAGACCCGCGGTTACACGACTGCCGGCACGGTGCACCTGATCATCAACAACCAGATTGGTTTCACCACATCCGACCCGCGCGACTACCGCTCCACGCTGTATTGCACCGACATCGTCAAGGGCGTCGAGGCACCGGTGATGCACGTCAATGGTGATGATCCTGAAGCCGTCGTGATGGCGATGCAGTGGGCGCTGGAATACCGCATGATGTTTCGCAAGGATGTGGTGCTCGACATCATCTGTTTCCGCAAACTCGGTCACAACGAGCAAGACACGCCAGCGCTGACGCAGCCGCTGATGTACAAAAAGATCGCCCAGCATCCGGGCACCCGCAAGCTGTATGCCGACAAACTGGCCGCCCAGGGCCTGGGCGCCACGCTGGGTGATGACATGTTCAAGGCCTTCCGTGCGGCCATGGATTCGGGCAAGCACACGGTGGACCCGGTGTTGACCAACTTCAAGAGCAAGTACGCGGTGGATTGGACACCTTTTCTGGGCAAGAAATGGACCGACGCGGGCGACACTGCGATTCCCATGAGCGAGTGGAAACGCCTGGCAGAAAAGATCACCACCTTGCCGGCCACCCTGACCGCCCACCCGCTGGTGAAAAAGGTGTACGACGACCGTGCCGCCATGGGTCGCGGTGATATTCCGGTAGATTGGGGCATGGGCGAGCACATGGCATTTGCGTCGCTGGTGGCCAGCGGCTACCCGGTGCGCTTGAGCGGTGAAGACTGCGGTCGCGGCACCTTTACCCACCGCCATGCGGTCATTCACGACCAAAAGCGTGAAAAGTGGGACGAGGGCACCTACGTGCCGCTGCAGAATGTCGCCGAGAACCAGGCCCCGTTTGTCGTCATCGACTCCATCCTGTCGGAAGAGGCCGTGCTGGGCTTTGAGTATGGTTACGCCTCCAACGACCCCAACACGCTGGTCATCTGGGAAGCCCAGTTTGGCGACTTTGCCAACGGTGCCCAGGTGGTGATCGACCAGTTCATTGCGTCGGGTGAAGTGAAGTGGGGCCGCGTCAATGGCATTACCCTGATGTTGCCGCACGGCTATGAAGGTCAGGGCCCGGAGCATTCTTCTGCCCGTGTTGAGCGCTTCATGCAACTGGCAGCGGATACCAACATGCAACTGGTGCAGCCGACCACGGCCAGCCAGATCTTTCATGTGCTGCGCCGCCAGATGGTGCGCAATCTGCGCAAGCCGCTGGTTATTTTTACGCCCAAGTCGCTGCTGCGTCACAAGGACGCGGCTTCGCCACTGTCCGAGTTCACCAAAGGCTGCTTCCAGACCATCATTCCTGACCAGAAGCCGCTCAAGGGCGAGAAGGTAAAACGCGTGGTGGTTTGCTCTGGCAAGGTCTATTACGACCTGTCCAAGAAGCGCGAAGAAAAGGCTTTGGACGATGTTGCGATCATGCGCCTGGAGCAGCTTTACCCGTTTCCGCACAAGGCCTTCGCCACCGAGCTCAAGAAGTACCCGAACGCCACCGAGGTGGTCTGGGCTCAGGACGAGCCACAAAACCAGGGTGCCTGGTTCTTTGTGCAGCACTACATTCATGAAAACATGCTTGAGGGACAAAAGCTGGGTTACTCCGGCCGGGCTGCTTCTGCATCGCCCGCAGTGGGTTATTCGCACCTGCACCAGGAGCAGCAAAAGGCGCTGGTCGAGGGCGCTTTTGGCAAGCTCAAAGGTTTTATCCTGACCAAGTAAGGCTGAACCCCACGCACAACCGTCCTGGCCGGGCACCGTGCCTGGCACCAGGACCCCCAAGATCATTTTTGAAAGAATTGTTATGGCAATCGTAGAAGTCAAAGTCCCGCAACTGTCCGAATCCGTGGCTGAAGCCACCTTGTTGCAGTGGAAGAAAAAAGTTGGCGACGCCGTCGCTGTGGACGAAATCCTGATCGATGTTGAAACCGACAAGGTGGTGCTGGAAGTGCCCGCCCCCTCGGCCGGCGTCATTGTCGAGATCATTGAGGCGGACGGCAGCACCGTCGCCGCTGATCAACTGATCGCCCGCATCGACACCGAAGGCGTGGCTGGCGGCACGGCACCCGTGGCCCCTGTGGTGGCGGCTATGGCGGCTGCTGCGGCGCCAGTTGCTGCGACGGCGGCAGTTCCTGCCAGCACCTCCATGGCGGGTGTGGCCATGCCTGCGGCTGCCAAGCTAATGGCTGACAACCAACTGGCTGCCGGTTCTGTGGCTGGCACCGGCAAGGATGGCCGCGTGACCAAGGGCGATGTGCTGAGCGCCGTCGCCGCACCCAAGGCCACCGCGGCGCCGGTCATGCCGGCAGCCAAAGCGGGCGCACCCTTGCTACCCCAGGTGGCCGCACCCGCCAGCAGCCTGGCGGCGTCACTCGAGGGCCGCCCGGAGCAGCGCGTGCCCATGAGCCGCTTGCGCGCCCGGGTTGCCGAGCGTTTGCTGCAATCGCAATCAACCAACGCCATCCTGACCACGTTCAACGAGATCAACATGGCGCCGGTGATGGACATGCGCAAGCGCATGCAGGAGCGCTTCGAGAAAGAGCATGGCGTCAAGCTCGGTTTCATGAGCTTCTTTGTCAAGGCGGCGGTGCATGCACTCAAGAAATTCCCGGTGCTCAATGCTTCTGTGGACGGCACTGACATTGTTTACCACGGTTTTTTTGACGTGGGTATTGCGGTGGGTTCGCCGCGTGGCCTGGTGGTGCCGATTTTGCGCAACGCCGACCAGATGAGTTTTGCCGACATCGAGAAGAAAATTGCCGAATTCGGTACCAAGGCGCGTGACGGCAAGCTCGGCATGGAAGAGATGACCGGCGGCACGTTCTCGATCAGCAACGGTGGCACCTTTGGTTCCATGATGTCCACGCCCATCATCAACCCGCCTCAAAGCGCGATTCTGGGCGTGCACGCCACCAAAGACCGCGCCATGGTGGAAAACGGCCAGGTGGTGGTGCGCCCCATGAACTACTTTGCCATGAGCTACGACCACCGCATCATCGACGGCCGCGAAGCCGTGCTGGGGCTGGTGGCCATGAAGGAAGCGCTGGAAGATCCGGCGCGTCTGTTGTTTGACATCTGAAAAACCAATTCAACTTTGTCAATCAGTTCGATCTAACCCGCAGCGTGTGTTGGGTATCCGACTCCGCGAATGTCCCCCGGCTTGGGGCGCAGCCCCAAGCCTCCTCCTTTATTTCGCTGCGTCAGACACCCAACGCACGCCGCTAGCCGCGGTTGGGGTCGTTTCATCAATCGGAGTGGCAGTTAGTCTTTTCCGTTAGAAAGTAAAAAATGAGCAAGCAATTTGATGTGATCGTGATTGGTGGCGGCCCTGGTGGCTACATTGCCGCCATTCGTGCCGCCCAGTTGGGCAAAAACGTGGCCTGTGTGGACGAGTGGAAAAACGCCACGGGCGGTCCGGCACCGGGTGGCACCTGCACCAACGTGGGTTGTATTCCCAGCAAGGCGTTATTGCAATCGAGCGAGCATTTTGAGCAGGCCAGCCACCACTTTGCCGACCATGGCATCACGGTCAAGGGTTTGAGCATGGATGCAGGCAAGATGGTGGCGCGCAAGGATGCGGTGGTCAAGCAAAACAACGACGGCATCCTGTACCTGTTCAAGAAGAACAAGGTCAGTTTTTTCCACGGCCGTGCCTCGTTTGTGAAGGCGGTCGATGGTGCCTATGAGATCAAGGTGGCGGGTGCCGCTGAAGAAACGCTGGTCGGGCAGCAGATCATTGTGGCCACAGGTTCCAACGCGCGCGCCTTGCCGGGTGCGCCGTTTGATGAAACCATGGTGTTGTCGAACGAAGGTGCGCTGGCTCTGACCGCCGTTCCAAAAAAGATGGGCTTGATTGGCTCCGGTGTGATCGGCCTGGAAATGGGCTCGGTCTGGCGCCGTTTGGGTTCCGAAGTGACCATTCTGGAAGGTTTGCCAGACTTTTTGGGCGCGGTTGACCAGCAGATCGCCAAGGAGGCGCACAAGGCTTTTGTCAAGCAAGGCCTCAAGATCGAACTGGGCGTCAAGGTTGGCGACATCAAGGTCGGCAAAAAAGGCGTCAGCGTGGCCTGGACCAATGCCAAGGGCGAAGCCCAGACGCTTGACGTCGACAAGTTGATTGTGTCGATCGGCCGCGTGCCCAACACCATCGGTTTGAATGCCGAAGCGGTTGGTTTGAAGCTCGACGAGCGCGGTGCGATTTTGGTTGACGCAGACTGCAAAACCAATCTGCCCGGCGTCTGGGCGGTGGGCGACGTGGTGCGCGGCCCGATGCTGGCGCACAAGGCCGAGGAAGAGGGCGTGGCGGTGGCCGAACGCATTGCCGGCCAGCATGGCCACGTCAACTTCAACACCATTCCGTGGGTGATTTACACCAGCCCCGAGATCGCCTGGGTCGGCCGCAATGAGCAGCAGCTCAAGGCCGACGGCGTGGCTTACAAGGCGGGCACTTTCCCGTTCCTCGCCAATGGCCGCGCGCGCGCGTTGGGCGACACCACTGGCATGGTCAAGATGCTGGCTGATGCCACCACGGACGAGATTTTGGGGGTGCATATCGTCGGGCCCATGGCCAGCGAATTGATCGCCGAATGTGTGTTGGCAATGGAGTTCCGGGCCAGCAGCGAAGACATCGCCCGGGTTTGTCACGCGCACCCGTCGCTGAGCGAGTCAACCAAGGAAGCGGCACTGGCGGTCGACAAGCGTACGCTTAACTTCTGATGGCTGCAAGGCGGGCGGGTGACACTTTTTAACAAGAACTCACCCGCATTCTTTCCTTATTGCGATTGACAGTGCAGTGACGGTTAAAAAAATCTACCAAGCCGAACTCGCTGCACGCGGCTACAGCGCTGACCCGGCGCAGCTGCGTGCGGTCCAGGCGCTTGAAACTTGCGCGCGCGAATGGTCGCGCTTTCGTGAGTTGCGCTCCAATGCGCTCAAGAAACTGATCAACCGTCCGCCCATCCCACGCGGTGTTTACATGTATGGCGGGGTAGGGCGTGGCAAAAGTTTTTTGATGGATTGTTTTTACAATGCGGTCCCGCTGAAGCGTAAAACACGGCTGCATTTTCATGAATTCATGCGCGAGGTGCACCGCGAACTGGCATCCATGCAGGGAACGGTGAATCCGCTCAAGCTGCTGGCCAAGCGCATGGCGCAAAAGTTTCGCCTGATCTGTTTCGATGAGTTTCATGTGTCGGATGTCACCGATGCGATGATTCTGGACCGCTTGCTGACGGCCCTTTTTGAGCAGGGCGTGGGCTTTGTCACCACCTCCAATTTCAAGCCTGACGATTTGTACCCCAATGGCTTGCATCGTGACCGTATTTTGCCGGCCATCGCACTGCTCAATGCCAGGCTCAATGTCATCAATGTCGACAACGGGACCGACTACCGCGGCCAGACCATGGCACAGTTGGAGCTTTACCACACGCCCTTGGGTGATGCGGCCGAGGCCGCCATGCTTGACGCCTTTGAGCGTCTGGCTGAATCGCAGGATGAAGATCCAGTGCTGCAAATTGAGGCCCGCAAAATTTATGCGCGGCGCAAGGCGGGCGGCCTGGTCTGGTTTGACTTCAAAACGCTCTGTGGCGGCCCACGGTCGCAAAACGACTACCTTGAAATTGCCAGCCAGTTTCATACGGTGCTGCTCAGCGAGGTGCCGCAGATGCCGCCTCGGATGTCTTCAGAGGCTCGGCGCTTTACCTGGCTCATCGACGTGCTCTATGACCGGCGGGTCAAGCTGATCATGTCGGCCGCTGTTCCTGCCGCTGAACTCTACACCGAGGGGTTGATGAGCGGCGAGTTTGTTCGCACCATTTCACGCATTCAGGAGATGCAGTCGGCGGAGTTTGTGGCCATGGGCCGCCGTGATGTGGATACCGGCCTGACATGAAACCACCTGCGATTTTTGGCCTTGCCTGTCAGGTCGCGGTGGTGGCCCTGGCCGCCTCGGCCCGGGCAGAACCCGAGACGCCCAACGTTGCCTTTTCACAAGGACAACAAGAGCGATTGCGGATCCAGACGTCAAGACTTGAATATGAGGCCCTCGACCAGAAGGCTCAAGCGGCGTGCTACCAAAGATTTGCAGTGACGGATTGTCTGCGGGCTGCCCGCGCAAAAAAACGCGTCGTGCTGGATGAACTCCGGCGCCAGGAAGTGATGTTGAATGACCTTGACCGGCAGTACAAGGCGGCCGAAGCGTTGAGGCGAATCGAGCAAAAAACGCTTGGCGATGTCGCTCGCCAACAGGAAAACTCTTCTGCCGCTGCCGCTGCCGCTGCGCGTTGAGGCTGGCCGCCCCGGTCAGATCAACTTTCCAAAGCTTCGAATTTGACAATCACCAGTGACAGGTTGTCGCCGCCGCCATGGGCCCTGGCCCTGGCTTTTTCAATCAGGAACTCAGTCGCTTCCCTGGGTTTCAGCGCGGCCATGACATTTCCCAGTTCTTCTTCGGTGAAATAGTGCCAAAGGCCGTCACTGCAGGACATCAGGGTGTCGCCCGCACACATCTGCGGAATCTGATGAGTGCTTGAGGTCAGGTTTGTGGTTGAGCCCAGACAGCCCATCAAAACATTGGATTTGGGGTGTTTTCTGGCTTGCTCTTCGGTGATTTCGCCGTAATCCACCAGCATTTGAACGTAGGAGTGGTCAAGCGTTCGCTTGACCAGTTGATTTTCCCGAAAATGGTAGATGCGGGAATCGCCAGAATGAATCCAGTGGCAGTCGCCCTGCGGGTTCAGCAAGAATGCAGCAACGGTGCTGTGCGGTTCCTCTTCGGCTGAAATGGCGATCAGTTTGATGACGGTATGCGCCTCCGTGATCAACTGCTTCAGGGTCTCCTGGGGGTCGTCTGTGGTCGGGTCATAACGTTCAAACAGTTGCCGCGCTGTCATCATGACCTGGTCAGATGCCTTGCGCCCGCCACTGCGCCCGCCCATACCGTCGGCCAGGACGGCCAACAAGCAACCCTTGGCTCTGGGGTGGCTGAGCAAGATTACCTGATCTTGCTGGTAGTCGCGATCACCTTTGTGAATGCCGGTCGAAGCGGTGAGCCGATAGGATGGGGATTTCATGCGCTTACCAAATCTTCCACCATGCGTCATTCTTGGGTTTGAAGCCTTGCGCCAGATAAGTCGATTGCGGGAAATTCTTTTCAAGCACCCGCTGGATGTCATCACGCAACGCGGTCATGCCCAGGGCGTCGTAGGACTTGAACATGATGTACAGGGCTTCCTCAAGGGCGGGAACACCCTGGAAATTGACGAGGGCGTTTTGGGCCCGGTTGATTGCTGCCAGGTAAGCGCCACGCTCGTAGTAATAGCGCGCCACATGCACCTCCGATTGGGCCAACGAATTGACGATGTAGTCCATGCGCTGCCTCGCCTCGGCGGAGTAACGTGACTCAGGGAAACGGGTGATCAATTCCTTGAAAGACTCGAAAGAGTCCTTGGAGGCCTTTTGATCGCGCTCGGACAGGTCCTGACGTGTCAAGCCGGAAAACAGACCCAGGTCGTCATTGAAATTGACGATCCCCTTGAGGTACAGCGCGTAATCAAGCGCCGGGCTGGAGGGGTGCAATTTGATGAAGCGATCCAGTGTGGCGATCGCCAACACCGGCTCGCCGTTCTTGTATTGGGCGTAAGCCTTGTCAAGCTGGGCCTGCTGTGCCAGTGGTGTGCCCGCAGCACGCCCCTCGAGCTTGTCCAGCAGAGAAATCGCGCTTTCATAAGAGCCGTTGTTGAGTTCGTCCTTGGCCTCCGCATAAATTTTGTTGGGGCTCCACTCTGCAGTCTCATCGACCTTGGTGGTGGAGCAAGCGCCCAACAACAAAACGCTTCCTGCCAACAGCCAGGCGCAGACGACAGATAATTTGGCATGAGACATGGCGAAAGGCTTTCTTGAAAAAAACAGATCAAATTATATCGGGCACCCCGCTTCAGGACGAGATCGAGGGCGGCTTTCAGCTTGGGCCGCAAGTTGAGGAACGGCCGCTGGAATTTGCTGCCGAACACCATGGTATGCGACTCGACCGGGCCCTGGCCGCCGTGGTGCCAGAGTTTTCGCGCAATTATTTGCAGCAATTGATCGAATTGGGCGCGGTGCAGGTGAACGGCCAGATTGTTGTCAAGGCCTCGCACAAGGTCAGGGTTTCCGACTCGGGAGTGATTGAACTGCGGCCAACCCCTCAAAGCCAGGCGTTCAAGGCAGAGCCCATGGCGCTCGATGTGGTTTATGTGGACGCGCATCTGCTGGTGATCAACAAACCCGCCGGTCTGGTCGTTCATCCAGCCCCTGGCAATTGGTCGGGCACATTGATGAACGGGCTGCTGGCTTACGACCCCAAAGCCTTCGATTTGCCGCGAGCCGGCATTGTTCATCGCCTTGACAAGGACACCAGCGGCTTGATGGTCGTGGCACGCACCCGTGGCGTGATGGATGCGCTGGTTCGGGCCATCGCCGCGCGCGAGGTCAAACGTCAGTACCTCGCCATTGGACAGGCAGCCTGGACCGGTGCGCACCGGTGCGAGGTGGACGCGGCGATTGGCCGGGATCCCGGTAACCGGCTGCGCATGGCCGCCGTGGATTTGGCACTTCATCCGGGCAAGGCCGCCAGAACCGACTTTGAACTGCTTTCCAACGCTGCACAGGCGTGTCTGGTGCGCTGTACCCTGCACACCGGCAGAACCCATCAGATCAGGGTGCACCTGGCAAGGCTGCGGCATCCGCTGGCGGGTGACGTGCTTTATGGCGGCTCGATGGCGCTTGGCATCTCAAGGCAGGCGCTGCATGCCGATCGCCTTGCTTTTGAGCACCCGGTCACCCAACAACCGCTGTCATTTTTCGCGGCCCCGCCCACTGATTTTTCCCAGGCCCTCGCCTCCCTGGGGCTCAAGTACAATCGCGAACCGATTTAAATCGTTGTTCGACTGGGCAACGAGAGCGTCGCCGAATACTCGCCCGGCTTGCCACGCCCCCTTCATTCTTTGTTTTTGATGTCTTTTGCGACATCCCTCTTCAACATCGTGACACCATGAAAATGCTGGATGCCAAACGCATTCTTGAGGCAGCCTTGATTTGCGCCCAACAGCCCATGTCCGTTGACGACATGCAGTTGCTTCTGGGGCAGGAGCACCCTGTGGCCGAGATTCATCATTTGTTAAGCGAATTGCAGCAAGACTGGTCGCAGCGCGGGATTGAACTGGTGCCTCTGGCCAGCGGCTGGCGCTTTCAGAGTTGTGCCGAAATGCGGGTCTATCTGGACCGCCTGTATCCAGAAAAACCGCCCCGCTATGCCCGTGCCACGCTGGAGACCCTGGCCATCATTGCTTACCGCCAGCCTGTGACGCGGGGCGATATTGAAGACATTCGCGGCGTCACCGTGAATTCGCTGACGATCAAGCAACTGGAGGAGCGGGGCTGGATTGAGGTCATCGGCCATCGTGATACGGTCGGGCGTCCGGCGCTTTTTGCCACCACGCGCCATTTTCTGGATGATCTGGGTTTGGCCTCGCTGGACCAACTGCCCTTGCTGGATGCAACCGGTTCCGCCTTGGAGGGGTTGGCTCAGGTCATGCCCGCGACGCCAGAATTGAACTGGAACGAGGATGTTTATGCAGAGCCTGCAGCGGTGGGTATTTCAAATTTCGAGTCAAAGGACGCAAGATGAAGCATGAAGAAGCGGGACGCCAGGAGTCCACGGCCATCCGGTTCGAGGATGTGGTCTCGGGTCAGTTTGATGCTGAGGACAACCAGGTCATCAACCCACCCAAAAGAGTTCTGGCCCCCCAGCCGGAGTCGCCCAAGCTGCATAAAGTGCTGGCCCAGTCCGGCATGGGGTCCCGGCTGGAGATGGAGCAGTTGATCATGGAAGGGCGCATCACGGTCAACAACGAGCCTGCGCACATCGGGCAAAGGGTTCAGTTCGGGGACCATGTCAAGGTCAACGGCAAGCCGATCCGTTTCAGGATTGAACCGCCTCCGGCCCGGGTCATTGCGTATCACAAGCCGGCGGGCGAAGTGGTGTCCAACGACGATCCGCAAAACCGTCCCACCGTGTTCCGCAAATTGCCCAAGCTGTTTCAGGGAAAGTGGCAGTCTGTTGGCCGGCTGGATCTGAACACCGAAGGCTTGCTGCTGTTCACCAGTTCCGGCGAGCTGGCCAACAATCTGATGCATCCGCGTTTTGGCCTGGAGCGCGAGTACGCGGTGCGGGTGCTGGGCGCCTTGAATCAGGAGGAAAAGCAACGTTTGCTTGAGGGCGTCAAGCTCGATGATGGGTTGGCGAACTTTGGTTCGATCGAGGACGGCGGCGGCGAAGGTGCCAACTGCTGGTACCGGGTCACCATTTCCGAAGGGCGGAACCGGGAAGTGCGGCGCATGTTTGAAGCCGTTGGCCATGCCGTGAGCCGTTTGATCCGGATCCGCTACGGCGCCATGGTGTTGCCAAGGGGGCTCAAGCGCGGTGCCTGGATGGAACTGGACGCCGCGGACATCAACTCGCTGACGCAAAAAGCCAGGAATTCTGCAGCGTTGGCACCGGGCGATGCGCCGCTTGCGCCAAGCGGCGATGGCGTGATCCGTGAGCGGTTGCCGCGACCGCCTTTGCGCGGTCGCCGTCCCGCGGCACGAACACCGCAGGGCCGCGACAACAAGCCCAATGCAAATGGCAATGCGCAACCCGATCCGCTTAAAACCAATTTTGGCTATATCGGCGCCGACAGTTATAACCGGCAACGGCAGGAACTGGGCAGCAAGCGAGGCGCCGGATCGGGCTCGTCGGGTGCCAGACGCATCGGCAAAAACCGCTGAACCGGCGGGTCAGCCCGGCCAACAGCCAGGGAACGCCGGACAGATCAGGTTAACATCTAGGGCTTTGACAAACGCGTCAAAATCCACATTTACAAGGAAACCAAATGACTATCGAACGCACTCTTTCCATCATCAAACCCGATGCCGTCGCCAAAAACGTGATTGGACAAATTTACGCCCGTTTCGAGGCTGCCGGCCTGAAAATTGTGGCAGCCAGAATGGCCCATCTGTCGCGCGGCGAGGCCGAGGCTTTTTATGCCGTCCACAAAGCCCGCCCGTTTTTCAAGGACTTGGTTGATTTCATGATTTCCGGCCCGGTCATGATCCAGGTGCTCGAAGGTGAAAACGCCGTGTTGAAAAACCGCGAACTCATGGGCGCCACCGACCCCAAGAAGGCCGATGCAGGCACCATTCGCGCTGATTTTGCAGACAGCATCGATGCCAATGCGGTGCACGGCTCCGACGCTGCGGAAACAGCCGCCGTGGAAATGGCGTTTTTCTTCCCCGGCATGAACATTTACACGCGTTAATGACAGCATGACGGTTAACCTGCTTGATCTCGATCTTGAGGGCTTGGCCGTCTTTTGCGAGCGGTTGGGTGAAAGGCGCTTTCGCGCCGTCCAACTGTTTCGCTGGATTCACCAGAAAGGGGCGCGTCAGTTCGATGAAATGACCGACCTCGCCAAGTCGCTGCGTGAAAAACTCAAAACCAGCGCCCAGATCAAACCCCTTGACGTTGTTTCGCAGCACATCTCTGCGGACGGCACCATCAAGTGGCTGTTTGATGTGGGCGATGGCAATGCCATTGAAACAGTTTTCATTCCTGAAGAGGACCGTGGCACCCTGTGTTTGTCGTCCCAGGCGGGGTGCGCCGTTGGCTGCCGTTTTTGCTCTACCGGGCACCAGGGCTTCAGCCGAAACCTGAAAACAGGCGAGATCATTGCGCAGCTTTGGTTTGCCGAGCATTTTTTGCGCAAATACCTGCAGCGTGAGGAGCGTGTGATCTCGAACGTGGTCATGATGGGCATGGGCGAGCCGCTGCAGAATTACGCTGAGTTGCTGCCGGCCCTGAAAGTGATGCTCGACGACCACGGCTACGGCCTTTCAAGGCGCAGGGTCACGGTGTCAACGTCGGGTATTGTTCCCATGATCGACCGATTGGCGCAAGACTGTCCGGTGGCTCTTGCGGTGTCGCTGCATGCCCCCAACGATGCCTTGCGCGACCAACTGGTGCCATTGAATCTGAAATATCCGCTGGCCCAATTGGTGGCAGCCGTGCATCGTTACCTGCCCCACGCGCCGCGTGATTTTGTGACTTTCGAGTACTGCATGCTTGATGGCGTCAACGACACCGATGCCTGCGCTCGTCAATTGGTGGAACGGGTTCGGGCCCATCCGGGCGCCTGGTGCAAGTTCAATTTGATACCGTTCAACCCCTTTCCCGCCTCTGGCCTGTTGCGCTCCAAGCCCGATCGTGTGCAGGCATTTGCCAGAATCCTGAACGAGGCGGGCATCATCACCACCGTTCGCAAAACCCGTGGCGACGACATTGACGCGGCCTGTGGCCAGTTGGCGGGTGATGTCAAGGACCGAACCAGGGTGATGGTGCGAATGGAGCGCAACAGAAATCTGCGCTCACCTTCCGCCGCCCCTTTGGCCAAACACGCAACAGGAGGTTCTGCATGAGCCGCATGGTTTTCAACGCCCAGCGCGCCTGCTGGTTGCTGTGCCTGGTGATGGCGGCGGCCAGCACCACTGTTTTGACAGGCTGTGCCAGTTCCACGGGTTCAGCCGCTGATGGTCGTGCTGACCTGGTGACCGAATCCGACGAGTCCAGCGCACGAAAAAGAGCCCGGATCCGGCTGGAGTTGGCGATGGGCTACCTGGAGCAGGGCAAGACGAGCATTGCGCTTGACGAGGTCAAACTGGCGCTGGTTGCCGACCCCAATTTTGCCGATGCTTACAGTTTGCGCGGTCTGATCTACATGCGCCTCAATGAATTTGCATTGGCGCAGGACAGCTTCCTCAAGGCGCTCTCACTGCGTCCCCGTGACCCGAATATTCTGCACAATCTTGGCTGGTTGCGGTGTCAGCAAGCCCGTTATCCAGAGGCGATGGCTGATTTTGCCGCGGCGTTGTCGGTTCCCTCTTATGGTGAACGCGCCAAAACATACATGACCCAAGGGGTCTGCCAGATCAGGGCGGGCCAACGCCGTGAAGCAGAACAGAGCCTGCTCAAGTCTTATGAGTTTGATCCAGGCAATCCCGTTACCGGCTACAACCTGGCCAACCTGCTGTTTCAAAATGGTGAGTTTGCAAGGGCGCAGTTTTATATCCGGCGTCTCAACAACAGCGATTGGTCCAACGCGGAGTCGCTTTGGCTGGGTATCAAGGTTGAAAAGCAGATGGCGGATCGGGTGGCGATGCTGCAACTGGCCAATCAGCTCGAAAAGCGCTTTCCGCAGTCCAGGGAAGTAGCATCCTACCGTCGGGGTGCTTTTGATGAGTGACAGCGTTTTGACCGGGCAAACGCCGCCGGAGGCTGAACTGATGTCTCACAGGGATTCAGCTGGCGCAATATTGAAAGCCGCACGCGAGTCGCAGGGGCTGCATATTGGTGCTTTGGCCGTCATGCTTAAAGTCCCGGTGCGCAAGCTCGAAGCCCTGGAAGCTGATCGCTTTGAGGATTTGCGCGACATGGTTTTCACCCGCGCCCTGGCGGCCAGCGTGTGCCGGGCGCTCAAAATCGACGCGGTCGCTGTGCTGACCGCCTTGCCGAAGTTTGAAGCCACGCCGATCAGGACAGATCAGGAAAGTCTGAACACACCTTTGCAGACGCAACGGTTTGGAGGGCTTCAGCAACTCAAGAGCAGATTGGCCAGCCCGCTGGGCCTGGGCGTCGCACTGATGGTGCTGGCGGTGCTGGTGATCCTCAATTGGCCCGAGAAACAGGCTGCAGATGATGCGTCCGGAGCCGCGCTGCCTGCGGCGCAAACCGGCGCGAACACTGTGCCTGCGCCAGAGCTGCCGGCGTCGAACCCTCCATCCGTGGGCACTGCCCTGGATGAAGTCCCTTTGGTCATCCCGCAGGCGCTGACCGCACCCGCGCCTGC
>NZ_JAABQC010000031.1 GCF_011391645.1 Rhodoferax sp.
GGCGAACTCGGCGCAGTGCTGGTGGAACTGCCGGTGATCCTGACCATTGCCTGGCTGGTCTGCGCGCGCATCCTGCGGCGCTGGCCGCTGTTGCCCCCTTCGGCGGCGGCGATGGGTGCCATCGCCTTCTTGCTGTTGATGCTGGCCGAGGCAGGTCTGTCGACGCTGTTGGCCGGCCGCAGCTTGGCGGAGCACCTGGCACTGTATGCACAACTGCCACACCAGGTGGGACTGGCGGGGCAATTGGCCTTTGCTGTGTTTCCGTGGATGCAGGCACGCAAAGGACCGATGCGCAGCGGCAGCTGCCGGTCAGGGTGCCTGTCAAGCAGGTCGGCAAACGGCAAGAAGTCTTAACTTGGAGGAGGTGAGTTGAGTTGAGTGACCGGCTGAATCCAAGATCGTCAAAAGACACCAAAAGCTGAGAGTCCCTCAGAAATTTCCGGTGCGGGGCATAGTGTCGTTGGCTTCATGCGGTTCACAGCTCAGTCAGCCCGCCACTGCGCAGCACCTTGACTGCCACCGCGTGCCATAGCACCTGTGTCTGCGGCACCACCAGCGTCAGTCGGTCCCTGGCCCGCGTCATGCCGGTGTAAAGCAGTTCGCGCGTCAACACGGCCACCGGCCGGTCGGGCAGCACCAGGGCCACATGCTCAAATTCGGAGCCTTGTGATTTGTGCACGGTCATGGCAAACACGGTCTCGGCTGCGTCCAACCGCGAAGGCAATATCCAGCGGATACCGCCTTGCCCGTTGGGGAAGGCCACGCGCAAACCGTGGCTGTGGGGCAGGCACAGGCCCACGTCGCCATTCATCAGTTTGAGGTTGTAGTCGTTGCGGGTCACCATGACCGGGCGGCCGGTGTACCAGCCCTCAACGGGCAGGCCCAGGCTGCTGGCAATGCGCTGGTTCAGGTGGTTCACGCCCCAGGGCCCGTCGCGCACCGCGCACAGCACCTGAAATTTTGTAAATTCATTCAGGGCGGCCAGCGCCTGGGTGTCGCTGCACGCGGCTGTTTTCAGGGGCAGCAGGGTTTGCAGCCAGGATGCCCAGCCGTGTTTAAAAAGGGCCGTCAGGCGCGCATCCTGGGGCTGGCCGGGCTGCAGGCGGTCGACGCTGGTGGCTTTGGTGGCTTGCCAGTTTGGGGTTTGGCGCCAGAGTTGTTCCACGCCCGTAACATCACCGGCATTCACGGCCCGAGCCCATTGGCCAATGGCACTGTCGCCAGAAAACCGGTAACTGAAGCGCAACATGACGGTTTGCTGCGCCAGTGCCGAGCCCTGGCCGGCCCAGGCGTTTAAATGGGTGTTGGTGGTTTGCGCCAGCCAGGCCAGCGTGTCGGGCGTGTAGTTGCCCAGGTCGGCACCGGCACACAGTTGACCCATCACGGCACCGGCCTCGACCGATGCCAGCTGGTCTTTGTCGCCCAGCAGGATCAGGCTGGCGGTGAGCGGCACCGCTGCCAGCAAGCGGGCCATCATGTCGAGGTCGATCATCGAGGCCTCGTCCACCACGACCAGGTCCACGGCCAACTCGGGCACGGCGTCTTGCGCCAGGTTGCTGCGCACCTGCAGCAGTTTGTGCAGTGTGACGGCCTGGGGCGGGAGGTGCTGTTGCATGGCCGCGGGCAGCTTTTGCAACGCTGAGGCAATCGATTCGCCCAGCCGGGCGGCCGCCTTCCCAGTTGGGGCCGCCAGCGCGATGCGCAAGGGCGTGTGCTGGCGCGCCGGGTCGGCTTGCAGCAGGGCCAACAGGCGCACCACGGTGGTAGTTTTGCCAGTGCCGGGGCCGCCAGTGATGAGGGTGAAGCGTTTGCGCGCGGCCAGCGCACAAGCCACTTTTTGCCAATCCGGGTCTGAGATTGGGGAAGTCTCTGGCGTAAAAAGTTGCGCCAAAGAATCGGCCAGATTGACCGGGGAAGGGCAGGGCTGGGCAAGCCGGGCGGCAATCGACGCGCGGATGCTTTGCTCGGCCTGCCAGTTGCGGCGCAGGTACAGGCGTTGGCCGTCCAGCACCAGCGGGCTGTTGGTGCCTTCTGTCCACGGCAGGCTGGCGGCGCTTTGGCGCAACTCGGGCTGGACCGTCGTCAAATCCAGGCAGGCATGGCCCAAGCCGAACTGGTGGCTCACCAGCGCGGCCAGTGCGGTGTGCTGGGGCTCGGGGCTGGGCTGCACCTGCTGCAGGTAGCTGGCAAAGGCTTTGTCGAGCCCGGTCAAGGGCGGCAAGCCGGGGTTGATTTCTGTGCCGCTCATGGTGTAGCCCTGGTCGGGTCAGTGTGTTCCCGTGAGCCGGAAAACGCCGCATCCAGTGCCTCGATCAGG
Source organism: Rhodoferax sp. (assembly GCF_011391645.1). Lineage (GTDB taxonomy): Bacteria > Pseudomonadota > Gammaproteobacteria > Burkholderiales > Burkholderiaceae_C > Rhodoferax. The sequence continues at coordinate 2,318 of NZ_JAABQC010000031.1, forward strand.
GCTTTGGGGGGCCGGTCAACATACAGGCCGGCGCCATGCTGGTCAATGCCGCGCAAAAACAAATACAGCGCACCGCCTACATGCATGTCGTAGTCGTAGTCGGCCAAGCGTGACTTGAGCAGCCGGTGCAGCGCCAGCAAATACAACGTGTATTGCACGTCATAGCGGTGCGCCAGAATGGCCTGCTTCAGTTGCGCCGGGTCGTAGCCGGGCAGCTTGTTGGACTTGTAATCGAGCACGTAGTAGCGGCCCTCAATCACCAGCATCAGGTCGATGAAGCCGGTGAGCATGCCCTCCAGCTGCCGCGCCTGCAGCGCTGCCCGGGTCTGGCCGGGCAGCACATGTTGGCCGATCAGGCGGTCGAGCTGGGTACTTCCCAGCGACCTGACCGGTAAGTTGAAGGCCATTTCGGCCCAAAAATCGTCAGCGTTCAGGCGGCCCAGTACAAAGTCAGACGCAGCCGCCATGGGCAAGGGCGTGCTGATGATGGCTTGCACCCAGGGGGTCAGCAGCGCGCACTCGGCGTCGTCGAGCTTGAGCCCTTGCGCTTTTCGGATCAGCAGGTTTTGCCACTCGCCGACGAGCGCTGTGGGCGGGTTGTCTTGTGCTGCGGGCCAGCCCTTGTCTGCTTGCCATTCCAGCAGATCATGCAGCAGGGTGCCGTATTGGCTGCCAGCCTTGAAAGCGTTAAAGGGCAGGGGCAGCAGCTCGGGCTGGGCTGGCTCGTCGTTGATCTGGTGTGGCGCGTTGTCGATTTGTGCGTCGCCCTGGCGTTCGTCCAGTTCAGACCCGGCGTTCTGGGCCGGTGCTGCTGGCGCCACATCACGTGTCAAGGCGCTAAAGCTGGCGCTCCACCAGCGGCTGCGCAGCTGGCGCCGGGCGGTGAGGGCCGGTTTCCAGGCTTTGGCACAAGCCTGCGGGGTATAAGCCGTGGCCTCGGGCTCGGGGGCGTTTTGCACCAGAATGTGCTCGCAGGCCCAGCCTTGCAGGCACTGCGCCAGATCACCCGGGGCTTGGCGGCCGAGCAGCGCCGACACCGCACTTTTGATTTTTGGGCTGTTGCCATACACATCGCCCCGGGTGGGGGTGATGCCAACCCACACGGCCTGCTCGGCACGGGTCAGCGCCACGTAGAGCAGGCGAATGTCTTCGGCCAGCCGCTGCGGCTCGTCTTCAGCCTTGTCAGCCGGCCGGTAGTTCGACACAAATGGCAGGAACACCAGCGGGTATTGAAGCCCCTTGGCCTTGTGCAGGGTGATAACCTGCACCAGGTCGGCATCACTTTCAAGGCGCAATTGCGCCGTGTCGCCGCTGGCCTTTGGGTCGCGCAATTGATCTTCCAGGTAACGCAGCAAGGCGCCTTCGCCCTGCAAACCCAGACTGGCGGTTTGCAGCAAGTCGCCCAGGTGCAGCAGGTTGGTCAGCTGGCGCTCGCCCTGCGTGTTGGCCGCGTCGTCCGGGTTGAGCAGCCGCGCCGCAATGAACTGCTCATGCAGCAGTTGGTGCAGCATCGGCAAAAAGCCCTGGTGTTGCCAGATTTTTTGCCAGGCATGAAAACGTTCGCTCAAAGCGTCCCAGGCGAGTTCATCCTGAAACAAGTTTTCAAGATCGATCCAGGGCAGACCCCAAAGCGCTGTGGCCAGCGCGGCACGCACACATTGGGCATCACGCGGATTCGCCACGGCCCGCAGAATGCGCCACAGGTCGGTGGCCTGCGCGGTGGCAAACACACTGTCGCGCTCTGACAAATACACGCTGCGCACGCCACGGCAGGACAAGGCGTTGCGAATGGCACGCGCCTCGACCCAGTTTTTCACCAGCACCGCCATGGCGCCGGGTGGGGCGGCGCCTTCGTTGAGCAGGCGCACCATCTGGCTGGCAAAGACCTCGGCCAGTTGACGCAATTGCACCGGCTTGCGCGGCATTTTGGCGTGCTGCAGGTGCCAGACGGTCATGGCGGCCTGGGTCTGGCCGGCCACTTGCAGCGGCTGCACATTGGCGTTGCAGGCGGTGACCATTTCATAAGGCACGTCACCAAAGGGTTTGACGGCGTGGGCAAACACATGGTTCACGGCGGCCACCAGGCCTTCGGTGGAGCGGAAGTTGCCCGACAGGGTGTGAATGGCCTGGGCCTGCTGGCGCGCGCTCAGGTAGGTGGCCAGGTCGGCGCCGCGAAAGCTGTAAATGGCCTGTTTGGGGTCGCCAATCATGATCAGACCGGTGCCGTGCCCGGCCTCCGATGTGGTGCCCGGCGTGCCATAGATTTTGTCGAGCGCGCCGTACTGCCAGGGGTCGGTGTCTTGAAACTCGTCGACCAGCGCCACCGGAAATTGCTGCCGAATGGCGTCTGCCAGGCGCCCATCCGGGGCCTGCAGCGCGTGGTACAGGTGTTGCAGCAGATCAGAAAAATCAAATTGCGCCAGCCGGGCTTTGGCCTGCCGGTAGGCCGCACCAACCTCAAAGGCAGCGTGGGCCAGCAACTGTTCGGCCACTGGCGGTTCGGCGGCAAGATGCATGCAGAGGGCTTCGGTGTGGGCAAAAGCACTGTGCTGCGCGGCCTCGGCCCAGCCACTTTCCAGCAGGCGTGACATTGCAAAACGCTGCAGGGTGTCGAGCTTGATGGACTCGCCTTGTTGCCAGGCCGCCATTTGCGCCAGCCAGCCTGGCAGCCAATTGGCCCGGTAGTTCTTGAGGGCCTTGCGCGCGGCGGCGTCATTGACCAGCGCCACCAGCTCCGGCGTCCAGGCGAGCCGTGCGGTGGATGCCAGCGCCTGCTGCTGGTGCTGCCAGGTTTCCCAAGCCCGGATGATGACATCGGGCGCTAGGAGCCCGGGCGGCAGAGCGTTCTGCTGCGTGTCCCCCGCCCTGCGGGCTCCTCCTTTTACCTGCGCAGAACGCTCTGCCGCCCAGGCTCCTAGTTCCGGCGCGGTGGCTGAATGCGGTGCCTTGTCCTCTTTGACCCAGAGTGGTCCCAGTTGATCCAGCAGATCCTGCGGGGAATTGCCCACGGCTTGCAGGGCGCCCAGCTGGTCAGCCGACAGCGGGTAAAACCACTTGCGCCAATAGTCTTGCACGGCAGCCAGCTTGAGCTGCTGGCTGTCTTCAACCCGGCTTTGCTGGAACAGGCTGGCGCTGTCAAAAGCGTGCGTTTTGAGCATCCGGCTGCTCCAGCCGTGGATGGTAAAGATGGCGGCCTCGTCCATCCACTGGGCGGCTATGTCCAGCCGATCCGCGCAGGCGGGCCATTGCGCTTCTGTAATCTCGGAGCGCAAGGCGCGAAGAAAATCATCGACTTCAAAGCCCGGCTGCTCGCCGTGATGAAAGTAGCGCGCCGCCTGTGCCAGGCGTGTGCGGATGCGCCCGCGCAGCTCGGCGGTGGCGGCATCGGTGAAGGTCATGACCAGAATTTGCGGCGGGTACAGGCCCTGGCCCAGGCCGCTGTGGCCTGGCACATGGCCCAGCACCAGGCGCACATAGAGCGCGGCCAGCGTCCAGGTTTTGCCGGTGCCGGCCGAGGCCTCGATCACCTGCAGGCCGGTGAGCGGCAGGGTCAGGGGATTGAGCTTTTGGATGGCGCTCATGGGTTGACGCCCTCGCTTGGGCTCAGTTGAAGGTGCCGCGCCAGGTCGCCGTACAAGCACTCGGCCCAGATGGGCAGCTCGGACTCGATGTCGTCATAACTCTCGAACGCGCGCGCCAGGTAGGCTGACTCGATGCGCTCACCGGCGCGGTGCGTCCCTTCAAAAACGGCTTGGGCTGCGTCATGCGGGTCCTTTGGCTCCTTGTCGGGATCGGTTGTGGCCAGCCGGGCGACCTGTGCCTGGACTTGCAGGAAGGCCCAGGCTGTTTTGCAGGCCACCGGAAGTGGGCGCTCCCAGGCCGCCAGATAGGCGCTGACCAGTTTCTGTAAAACGCGCAGGGCTTCGTCTTGGGGCAGGGGGGCAAAGCACACCTGGCCGTCCAGTCCCAGTTGCACGCTGGTCAGCGGCATGGCGCTGGCACAGGCCACCAGATGGTGCAGCCACAAGCTAACCACCACATGGGCGCGTGCCGTGCGGGCCTCTTTGTCGCCCTCCAGCACCGCGCCGACGCGCTGATGGCGCAGCAGCCAGCCGGCCTCGCCGCTGTACAAACCCTCCAGCGTGCCGGTGAGGCTGATACCTGCAATCTGCAAGTCAATCGACTGCGCTGGCAGAGGGTGCGGGTAACGCAGCGTCCATTCGCTTTGCCGATCCAGCACCACTTGCGTTTTTTCCTGTAGTTCAGTGGCGAGGCGCAGGCCAAAGGCGGCCATCGGCAGTTGGCCCGAGAGCGTCAGCTGCTCCAGCGCCGCAGCCATGTCATTGGCATCGAGCAAGGACTGGCCCGCTTGGTACTGTGCCAGGCCGTCCAGGGCAAAGGGTTCCTCGGTTTGTTCCAGCTCTTCCAGCGTGTCGAGTCGCACCCGCAGGCGCGACTTGAAAAACACCTCGACCGGCTGGCGCAGCAGTTGCCGCAGGTCGGCCAGCGTGAGGCAGGTGGGTGCGGCCAGGGCGGCGTGCGGCGGGTTTGGCGCTGTTGATGGCTGGGCGGTTTGGGGTTGGGGCTGCTCATGCACCCGTGCCCAGTCTGAGGCGTAGGTGGCATACGGCGAATCCTGCAAAAAATAGGCCTCCGAGAACGCTTGCAGGGGTTGTTGCCGGGGCTGCGGGGCACTCTGCCAACCCGCCTGCAGGTAGTCCAGCAGTTGCGCCACCAGCACCGAGGGTGGTTGTTCGCTGTTGTCGGTGGCGCGGTGGCCCTGCCAGCTCATAAAGAGCTTTTGCCGCGCCGACAAAATGGCTTCCAGAAACAGGTAGCGGTCGTCCTCGCGGCGCGAGCGGTCGCCGGCGCGCCAGCTCATGCCCATCAGGTCAAAGTCGCGGGCTGCCTTTTGCCGCGGGTAGTCGCCGTCGTTCATGCCCAGCAGGCAAATCACCTTGAACGGGATGGCGCGCATGGGCATCAGGGTGCCAAACTGGACGCCGCCGCCAAAAAAGCGCTGCTGCAAACTGCTTTCTTCAATTTGCGACAACCAATGCTCGCGCACCACGTCAAGCGGCAGCGGGGTCTCAAGCTCGGCTGCGACGCAAGCTTGTAGCCACACTTCGAGTGCGGCCAGGCAGCGCTGGATGAGCCGCTCGTCAAGGTCATCTGCAGCGGCAAAGAAGCGCTCGACAAGGCTTGCCAACGTCAATCCCCATTGGGCTGGCGTTTTGCTTTCCGACAATTCCTGCAGGGTTTGATTGACCGCCCCGGTCCAGTCCAGCAGGGCGCTGATCGCCCCGGCGTCGAGTCCGTTCAGCGCCGCTTGCGGCAGGGTGTCACCCCAGGGTGCACCGGCGCCCACGGCATAACCCAGCAGCAGGCGCCGCAGGCCAAATGCCCAGGTGTTCTGGTCCAGACCCGCCACGCCTGCAGGCACACCCCAGGCCTTTCGGTGGTTGGCATCCAGGCCCCAGCGCACGCCGGCCCCGGCCAGCCAATCGTGTAATTGCGCCACATCGGCCTCATTCAGACCAAAACGCTGGCGCGCCGCCGCCACTTCAAACAGGCCCAGCCAGTCAGCCAGTGACACCCGGGAGGTGGGCAGCGACAACAGCTGCTCCAACGCCTGCACCAGCGGTGACTGGCGCGGCGTGGTGTCGGCCACCGAATACGGAATGTGCCGCGCCTGCCCGGCGGCAAAGCGGCCAAAGACCGCCTGAATGTGGGGCGCAAACGTGGCCATGTCGGGCACCATCACCATCACGTCACGCGGACTCAAGGCCGGGTCGGCGTCAAACCAGGCCAGCAACTGGTCGTGCAGCACCTCCACCTCACGCTGGGGGCCATGGCAGGTGACCAGGCTGATGCTGTCGTCATCCGACTGCACGTCACGCTTGGCATCCGGCGTGCCCCGTGCGGGTTCCAGGTTCAGAATGCCCGACTGCAACTGGTTCAGCAGCGTCGGCGGCGCCAGTCCGGCTACGGGGTCAACAAATAGTTCCACTCGTCTCATGTGTGGCCGGTACAGCGCCACGTTGTCAAAGTTGTCCAGCAGTTGCAGGTAATCGCGCCCCTGCTTGCCCCAGGAGGCCAGCAAGGGATGGCCGTGACCGGGAAGCGGCCTGACTGCTTGGCGGCGCTGCAATTGGGCGCGCATCTGGTCATGCCCGGCCACGATGTCGCCCCAGTAATACTGACACGGGTTTTGCACCAGCATCAGCACCTGGCAGACCTGCCCCAGTTGCGACAACGCCTCGATGGTTTGCATCGGCAGCGAGGATATGCCAAACACCACCAGCCGCGGCGGCAAGCCCGCCGGGCGCTGGCCCGTGGCCCGGCACTGCGCCAGTTGCGACTGAAGCGCAGCCATGAAGCGCGCATGCACGCTGGCGCGCGAGGTATCGGCCAGCGCAGGCCCCACATCGGCGCGCAGGTCGCGCCACAACTGGGCTTGCCAGGCGTGGGCGGCGGGCAGCACGCCGGGCTGGCCATGGTGGTCGCGCAGCAGATCCTGGCCGGTCGCCCAGTCGGCCAGCCAGTCGGCGCGGTAGCTTTGGTAGGCATCAAAAACATCGGCCACCTGCAGCGCCAACTGATAGAGCTTGCGGCCGTCGGTGTCGCCGCTCAAATAACGTTGGAGCGGCGCATACACCGGGTTGCCGGCCGCCAGTTCGGGCAACAGGCGCACCAGACGCCAAAGCAGATGATCCTTGTCAAAAGGCATGTGCGGCGGCACTGCCGCGTCGCCCAGCACCTTGCGGTAGACCTGCCACAGGTAACCGCTGGGCAGCTCGAGCCGGGTGGCGGCGCAAATGCCCAGTGCTGCATCGTCGGCCAGCGCCATCTCCAGCCAGTGCTTCATGCCGTTGCTTTGCACCAGGATCACCTCGGGTGTGAGTGGCGGCAGTGGCTGTGCGCGCAAAAATTCAGTCAACAGGTCGCGCAGGTCTTCCAGCCGGTTGCCGTGCAAGACCATGAAACCGGAGGGATACGAGGTGTCGGTCACCCCGTGCGATGTGTGGTTCATGCTGAGGCGCCGCTGCGTTGCAAGGCGTTGGTGATGGTGCGGGCCAGCAGCGGGCCAAAGTGCTCGATTTCTGCCAGCGGCGCGTAGCCGTAGCCAATGATCAGGCCACGCAGTTGCGCCTGCTCAATGCAATAGGCAGAGAGCGGGCGCACCGTCAAGCCAAGTTTCTTGATGTGCTGCGCCAGCGCTTTGTCGTCCAGCGTATCGGGCAGGCGCAGGCACAGGTGCAGGCCCTGCTCGGCGCCGGTGATCTGGGCTTGCGCACCCAGGCAGGGTTGCAGCGCCGCCAGCAGGCTGGCGCGCCGCTGGGCGTAACTTTGCCGTGCGCGGCGCAGGGCGCTGGCGAAATGTCCCATCTCTATAAACTCGGCCAGCGCCGCCTGGACCGGCATCTGGCCGGGGCGATTCAGGTCGTAGTGGGCGCGCTTGAAGGCAGCAGCGAGCCCCTTGGGAACCACCATGTAACCCAGTTTGAGCCCCGGATAAAGCACCTTGGAAAACGAGCCCAAATAGATCACGCGCTGGTCGGTGTCGAGCCCGGCCAGCGACGAAATGGGTGGCCCGCTAAAGCGAAACTCACTGTCGTAGTCGTCCTCCAGGATCCAGGCCTGGTGCTGGCGCGCCAGCAACAAGATCTGATGCCGCCGCGGCAATGACATCACGGCACCCGTGGGGTATTGGTGCGACGGCGTCACATAGATCAGGCGCGGCGGCACGGCGTTGTCGCTGGCCTGGGGCGCAATGCCTTGCTCGTCCACCGGCACCGCGTGCAGATTTAAACCAGTGGCCATGAAGGCCTTTACGGCGCCCCAATAAGCCGGGTCTTCGAGCCACACCGCATCACTCTGGTTGGCCAGCAACTGGGCGCACAGCACCAGCGACTCCTGCGTGCCGCTGGTGATGATGACCTGTTCCAGGTCCAGCGGCACGCTGCGAAATACCCGCAGGTAGTCGGCCACGGCGCGGCGCAGCGGGGCGTAGCCGCCCGAACTGCTGTAGTCGAGCATGTCGGGGTAGGTCATGCGCCAGTGCTTGTTCTGCAGGCGTTGCCATAAGCCCAGCGGGAAGGCACTGAAATCGGCGATGCCCGGTGTAAACGGCTGGATCTCGAGGTCGGTGGCGCAAAAGCTGCTAGTTAGGGACAGGCCGCGGGTGGACAGGGTGGCCTGTCCGCTGGGCGCCCCCCGATGCGGGTACGCGGGCATTTTGGGCACGTTGTCGCTGACAAAGGTGCCGCTGCCGATACGACTGACCAGGTAGCCCTCAACTGTCAACTGGTTGATGGCGGCGACCACGGTGTTGCGCGACAGTTGCAGGTCCTGGGTCAGGTCGCGGCTGGAGGGCAGGCGCTCGCCAGCGGTCAGTTTGCCGTCCAGAATGGCGCGCCGAAGGGCTTCATACAACTGGCGGTGCAGCGGCAGCCGGGAGGGCTGGTTCAGGCAGGCAATCTCGGTCAGTAACAGTTCCGAAAGCATGGGTGAGCAGAAGTGGCACCAAGTGGCAGGTTTAAATGGCTCTGATTGTGAACCAATTTCGGATTCACAATGGCCTTTGACGCAACGCGCAAAATAGCAGTCACGTTACACCCTGGAGCAAACCATGAATGCCAAGAAGTCAATGAGTTTCAACGATCTGGAGCAATGGCTCAACGAGCGCCGCGTGACCGAGGTGGAATGCCTGGTGCCCGACCTGACGGGCGTGGCGCGCGGCAAAATTTTGCCCCGTGGCAAGTTCACCGAAGACCGGGGCATGCGCCTGCCGCAGTCGGTGGTGGCCATGGGCGTGACCGGCGAGTTCCCCGAGAGCGGCCCCTATTACGATGTGATCGACCCCACCGACAAGGACATGCAACTGCGCCCCGACCCATCCACCGTGCGCATTGTTCCCTGGGCCAGCGACCCCACCGCACAGGTTATCCACGACTGTTTTGACCACAAGGGCAACCTGGTCCCGTTTGCCCCGCGCAGCGTGTTGCGCCGGGTCTGCGACCTGTTTGCCGCCGAGGGACTCAAACCCATCGTTGCGCCCGAACTGGAGTTTTACCTGACCGCCCGCAACACCGACCCCAACACGCTGCTGCGCCCGCCGATTGGCCGCAGCGGCCGCAGTGAGACCTCGCGCCAGGCTTACAGCATTGATGCGGTCAACGAGTTCGACCCGTTGTTTGAAGAAATTTACGATTTTTCAGACAAGATGGAGCTCAATGTGGACACGCTGATTCATGAAATCGGCGCAGGCCAGATGGAAATCAATTTTTTCCACGCCGAGCCGCTGGGCCTGGCTGACGAGGTGTTCTTTTTCAAGCGCACGGTGCGTGAATCGGCGCTGCGCCACGACATGTACGCCACCTTCATGGCCAAGCCGATCGCCGGCGAGCCGGGCAGCGCCATGCATGTGCACCAGAGCATTCTGAACGTGGCCACCGGCAAGAACATCTTCAGCAATGACGACGGCACACCCTCAGACGCCTTCATGCACTACATCGGCGGCCTGCAGCGCTACATCCCGGCGGCGATGGTGCTGGTGGCGCCTTATGTGAACAGCTACCGGCGCCTGTCGCGCAACACTGCCGCGCCGATCAACATCGAATGGGGTTACGACAACCGCACCGTGGGCATCCGCTCGCCGATTTCATCGCCCGAGGCGCGCCGGGTCGAAAACCGCGTGATTGGCGCTGACGCCAACCCCTATGTGGCGCTGGCCATGACCATGGCCTGCGGCTACCTGGGGCTCAAGAACAAGATCAAGCCCAAGGCCGAAATGAAGGGCGACGCCTACCTGTCGCCCTACGCGCTGCCACGCAGCCTGGGCGAAGCGCTCGACTGGTTGCGCCGCGAGTCCGATCTGCACGAGGTGTTGGGCAAGGAATTCATCACCGTGTACTCGGAAATCAAGGAGGTTGAGTTCGACGAGTTCATGAAGGTGATTTCACCTTGGGAGCGAGAGCACCTGCTGTTGCATGTGTAAGACGCCACATTTTCAGCTTTTCCATTGTTGACTCAAGGACTGCCACCATGACCGCTATGACATCTTCCCAGCACCTGTCCACGCAAGAAATCCAGGCTTTGGACAGCGCCCACTTTATCCACCCCTTCACCGACCACGGCGACCTGGCCACCCGCGGCGCGCGCGTGATCGTCAGGTCTGAGGGCATTTACGTCTGGGATTCCGAGGGTGAAAAATTGCTCGATGCGATGAGCGGCCTGTGGTGCGTCAACGTCGGCTATGGCCGCAAGGAACTGGCACAAGCGGCCTACGACCAGATGCTGGCGCTGCCGTTCTACAACAGCTTTTTCCAGACCACCAACGTGCCGGCCGTCAAACTGGCCACGCGCCTGGCGGCATTGGCGCCCAAGGTGGATGACCGCAGCTTTGAGCATGTTTTTTACTCCAGCAGCGGCTCCGAGAGCAACGACTCCAATGTGCGCATGGTGCGCCGCTACTGGGACCTGCTGGGCCAGCCGCAGCGCAAGGTGATCATCAGCCGGGTCAACGCCTACCACGGCAGCACCATGGCCGGAGCCTCGCTGGGCGGCATGAGCGGCATGCACGCGCAAGGCGACTTGCCCATACCCAACATCACGCACATTGAGCAGCCATACTTTTTTGAAAATGGCCTGCCAGGTGAAAGCGCCGACGCCTTTGGCCTGCGCGCAGCGGGCTGGCTGGAAGAAAAAATTCTGGCGGTTGGCGTTGACAAGGTGGCCGCGTTCATTGCCGAGCCCATTCAGGGCGCCGGCGGCGTCATCATCCCGCCGACCACCTATTGGCCCGAGATTCAGCGCATTGTTGACAAATACGGCATCCTGCTGATCAGCGACGAGGTGATTTGTGCTTTCGGGCGCCTGGGTCACTGGTTTGCCTACGAAAAATTCGGCTACAAGCCCGACCTGGTGACCTTTGCCAAGGCCGTCACCAGCGGCTACATCCCGCTGGGCGGCGTCATGGTGGGCAACCGCGTGGCCCAAGTGCTGATTGAGAAGGGCGGCGAATTCAACCATGGCTACACCTATAGCGGCCACCCGGTGGCCTGCGCCGTGGCGCTGGCCAACCTCGACATCATGGAGAGTGAACAACTGCCGCAACGCGTCAGGGACGACACCGGCCCGTACTTGGCCCAATGTTTTGAGGCCATTGCTGGTCATCCGCTGGTGGGTGTGGCCGAGACCTGCGGCCTGACCGCGGGCCTGGTGCTGGTCAAAAACAAACTCACCGGAGAGCGCTTCGCGGCAGACCTGTCGGTCGGCATGATGTGCCGGCGCCATTGCTTTCAGAATGGCCTGATCATGCGTGCGGTGGGCGACCGCATGATCATTGCTCCGCCGCTGATCATGACCCGTGCCGACATCGACGAGATGATGCGCCTGATCCGACAGGCCCTCGACCTGACTCACCGGGAATTGACCCAAAAAGGGTTGATTTAACCGTTTCCCTCAAAAATTCGGCTGGTCTGGTTTTTGCTAGGTTTAAACTAACGCGTCCCCTTCACCTCTTTTCTCTTATTCGGAGTGATCTCATGATGAAAAAATACCTTTGGTCGTTTGCGTTATCAGCCATCGTTCTGGCCGGGTGTGGCAAAAAAGAGGAGCCGCCAGCGCCCGCTCCTGCCCCGGTGGCAAGCGCCCCGGCACCCGCGCCTGTCAATACCGAAGAAAAAGTGCTCAACATCTACAACTGGCCCGACTACATTCCCGAGGGCATGATTGCCACGTTCGAAAAAGAAACCGGGATCAAGGTGAACTACGACACCTTTGAGACCAATGAAGCGCTGCACGCCAAACTGGTGGCCGGTAATTCGGGCTACGACATCGTGGTGCCCGGCTCGGTGTTTGCCAAGCCCCAGATTGAAGGCGGCTTGTTGCAGGCGCTGGACAAGACCAAGATCCCCAACCTGAGCAATCTTGACGCTCCCATCATGACCACGCTGGCGGCCAAGACCGACCCCGACAACAAGCACCTGGTGCCCTGGGCTTGGGGTTTCACCACGGTCGGCATCAACAAAACCAAGGCGGCGAAGGCCCTCGGCACAATGCCAATGCCGGAAAACGCCTGGGACCTGGTGTTTAAACCCGAATACACGTCCAAGCTCAAATCCTGCGGTATTGCCTACCTGGATTCACCCACCGAGATCATTCCCGTGGCCCTGCACTACATTGGCAAAGACGCTTACTCCAATGATCCGGCTGACTACAAACTGGCCACCGAAATGCTGGCCAAGGTGCGCAAGGATGTGCGCATCTTCAGTTCGACCATGATCGACGACATTGCCGGTGGCAAAGCCTGCGTGGTCATTGGCTGGTCGGGGGACATCAACATTGCCGCTGCGCGCGCCAAGGAGAACAAGTCCAAGGACGAGATCGAGTCCTTGTTGCCGAGCACTGGTGCACTGATCTTCTTTGACACCATGGCCATCACCAAGGATGCCAAGCACCCCAACAATGCCCACGCCTTCATTGACTTCTATCTGCGTGCTGAAAATGCTGCGCTCATGAGCAACGAGATGAACTACCCCACGGCCAACAAGGCGGGGGTGCCATTGGTCAAACCGGAAATTGCCAACAACAAGACGATCTTCGTCGAGGCTGACTATTTTGCCAAGATGATCCCGCCCAGCAGCTTCAGCAATGAATCCCGCGAAGCCATGGCCAATGCCTACAACAGCTTCAAAAAGGGCAAGTAAAGTCTGCCGGTGAGGACGCTAACGGGCTGTTTGTACGCGCTGTATGAACAGCCCTTTCTTATCATGGGGGTGATGTGCTGAACCAAAGGGCTGACCATGGCTGATGCGGGTACCAAAAAAGACTATCTTGTGACCGAGAAGCTGGTCAAACGTTTCGACGAGTCGCTGGCGGTTGATGAAGTCAACCTGTCCATCAGCAAAGGCGAGATTTTTGCCCTGCTGGGCAGCTCGGGCTGCGGCAAATCCACGCTGTTGCGCATGCTGGCGGGTTTTGAAACCCCGACTTCAGGGCGCATTTTGCTGGGTGGCCAGGATGTGGCCAAGCTGGCACCGTATGAGCGCCCGTTCAACATGATGTTCCAGTCCTACGCCTTGTTTCCGCATCTGGACATCTACGAGAACATCGCCTTTGGCCTCAAGCGCGAGGGGCTGCCCAATAACGACATCAAACAGCGCGTGGGTGAGATGCTCGACCTGGTGCAATTGACCCCCTATGCCAAACGCAAACCCCACCAACTGTCAGGCGGCCAGCAGCAGCGGGTGGCGCTGGCGCGTAGCCTGGCCAAAAAGCCCAGCGTGCTGTTGCTCGACGAGCCGCTCGGCGCACTCGACAAAAAGCTGCGCGAGCAAACCCAGTTTGAACTTGTCAACATCATTGAAAAGGTGGGCGTAACCTGTGTCATGGTGACTCATGACCAGGAAGAAGCCATGACCATGGCGGGCCGTATTGCGGTCATGAGCAAGGGCAGGGTGCTGCAGGTGGGCTCACCCGAGGAGGTTTATGAGCATCCGGCCAACCGTTTCGTGGCTGACTTCATCGGCAACGTCAATCTGTTCGACGGCAGACTCAGCGTTGACCAGCCAGACCGTTGCGCAGTTGAAACGACCATAGGCGAGATTCATGTGGGCCACGGCATCAGCGGCGCCCTGCACATGCCGGTGTCGATCGCGGTGCGCCCCGAGAAAATTGAAATCAGCAAGGAGCGGCCCGAGTTTGCGCACAACCTGTTCTCCGGCAAAGTCAAGGAGATCGCCTACTTTGGGTCGTACAACTCCTTTATTGTCCAGGCCTCTAACGGGTCCCGGATCAAGATCACCGAGGCCAACACCTCGCGCCACGACCTCAGCAACATCACCTGGGAAGACAACGTGTTTTTCTGGTGGCACGATGGCGCCGGCATTGTGCTGCGCGACTGAGGACACGCCATGGCCATTCAGAGTTTGACGATGCCCGGCAAACGCTTTGTCATCAGCGTGCCTTTTGTCTGGCTGATCCTGTTTTTTCTGTTCCCGTTCCTGATCCTGCTGTACATCAGCTTTGTCGACATGGGCAACGACATTTCGCCGTTCAAACCCATCTGGGATTCCAGCACCGGCCTGCTTCACCTCAAGTACGAAAACTACTGGTCAATTTTTCGCACCGGCGAGGGTGGCGCATTATTTCAGACGCTTTACGTTGATGCCTATGTGCGCTCAATCTGGTACGCATTGTGCACAGCGCTGTTGTGCCTGGTGATCGGCTACCCGTTTTCGTATTTCATCGCCCGCGCCAAACCCAGCGTGCGCCCGGCCCTGTTGATGATGGTCATGCTGCCGTTCTGGACGTCGTTTCTGCTGCGGGTCTATGCCTGGAAAGGCATTTTGGCCGACCAGGGCGTGCTGAACCAGATTTTCATGGGTTTGGGCCTGATCAACGAGCCGTTGCAAATGCTTTACACCGACGTCTCGATGCTGGTCGGCATGACCTATGTGTATTTGCCCTTCATGGTGCTGCCGCTTTACGCCAACCTGGTCAAGATGGACTTTCGTCTTCTGGAAGCTGCCTACGATCTGGGCGCATCTCCTTTCAAGGCGTTCTGGCTGATCACGGTGCCGCTGTCCAAGGTCGGCATCATCGCCGGGTTCATGCTGGTGTTCATTCCATCGGTGGGCGAGTTCGTGATTCCGTCGCTGCTTGGCGGCCCTGAGAACATCATGATCGGCCGGGTGGTTTGGGACGAAATGTTCAGCAGCAACAACTGGCCGCGCGCCACGGCGCTGGCAGTGGTGATGATTGGCCTGATCGTGGTGCCGCTGGGCATTTATTACCACTACACCGGCGATGCGGCCGAACCCAAAGCCTGAGGCCAGCCCATGAAGCATTTCCTGAGTCGCCATTTCGGCAAGCTGTGGATGGGATTGACCTTCCTGTTCTTGTACCTGCCGCTGTTCTTCATGATCGTGTTTTCTTTCAACAGCACGCGTCAGGATGCGGTGTTCACCGGTTTTTCGCTGCGCTGGTACGAGGCGCTCACGCGTGACACCAAGATCGTTGACGGTTTCTGGCTCTCGCTCAAGGTGGCCACCGCCGCTGGTTTGGCGTCTGCTGTGCTGGCCACTTTTGCCGCCTTTGTGCTGGTGCGTTACCGCCGCTTTCCCGGGCGCACGCTGTTCTCGGGCATGGTCAATGCCCCGTTGGTGATGCCCGAGGTGGTGATCGGCCTGTCGTTGCTGCTGCTCATGGTGGGCGTTCAAAATGCCTTTGGCTGGCCGCAGCGCGGCATGCTGACGATTGTGCTGGGCCATACCCTGCTGGGAATGGCCTACGGCATGGTGGTGATCCAGTCGCGGTTGCTGGAAATGGACCGGTCCATCGAGGAGGCCGCGATGGATCTTGGTGCCAAGCCTTTCCAGGTGTTCTTTCTGATCACCATGCCCAATATTTTGCCGGCCATCCTTGCCGCCTTTTTGCTGGCCTTCACGCTGTCGTTCGACGATGTGGTGATCGCCGAGTTCTTGTCAGGCCCCGGGGTCAACACGCTGCCGCAGGTGATCTTTGGTTATGCCAGGCGCGGCATCAACCCCACCATTTACGCGGCGGCCACGCTGCTGATCGTGTCGGTCACCCTGGTGGTGGTGGCCTACAGCGTCTGGGTGGCGCGCCAGACGCGTCGGCGCGAGCGCGAGATTGCTGCCGCCACGCGCGCCGAGCTGGCTGCCTTGCAGCCAGGCTAACCCTTGTTGGCGACCTCCATTTTGGTTGCCGGCACCTTTATCTTTGAGGTTTAGACATGACAACGCACACTTATGACGGCCGGGCCTTGATCAACGGGGCGCGTGTTCACGCGCGCGACGGTCAGACCTTTGACTGCATTTCGCCGGTCGATGGCCGCCTGCTCACCAGCGTGGCGCGTTGCGGCCAGGCCGATGTCGATGCGGCAGTGGCGGCGGCAAGAGCGGCGTTTGAAGACCGGCGCTGGTGTGGTCTGGCACCGGCGGCGCGCAAGCGCGTCATGATCAGATTTGCCGACCAGTTATCGGCCCACGCTGATGAACTTGCCTTGATGGAAACGCTTGACATGGGCAAACCGATTCAGTATGCCCGCAGCGTCGACGTCAACAGTGCGGCCAATTGCCTTCGCTGGTACGGCGAGGCAGTTGACAAGATTTACGACGAGATTGCACCCACGGCCAGCACCGCGCTGGCGCTGATCCAGCGCGAGCCGATGGGCGTGGTGGGCGTCATCGTGCCCTGGAACTACCCCATGATCATGGCCGCCTGGAAGATCGCTCCGGCGCTGGCTGCTGGCAATTCCGTGGTGCTCAAGCCCAGCGAAAAATCGCCCCTGACGGCACTGCGCCTGGCCGAACTGGCGCTGGAGGCAGGTATTCCGCCCGGCGTCTTCAACGTGGTGCCGGGCTATGGCGTCGAAGCTGGGTCACCGCTGGCGCTGCACATGGACGTCGACTGCATTGCCTTTACCGGCTCGACCCGGGTCGGCAAGCAAATTCATGTGATGGCCGGGCAAAGCAACCTCAAACGCGCCTGGACCGAACTCGGTGGCAAGTCGCCCAACATCGTTTTTGCCGATTGCCCGGACCTGGACAAAGCGGTCCAGGCTGCGGTTGGCAGCATCTTCTTTAACCAGGGCGAAAGCTGCAATGCCCCCTCCAGGCTGTTTGTCGAAGCCGGCATTCGCGACCAGTTTCTGGAGAAGGCCCTGGCGCTGGTGCCCGGATACGCGCCCGCCAATCCGCTGGCGCCCGACACCGTGATGGGTGCCATCGTTGACCAGACGCAAATGAACTCGGTGCTGCGTTACATCGAACTGGGCAAGCAGGAGGGCGCGGCGCTGCTTGCCGGAGGTGAGCAGGCGCTGGTTGACACCGGCGGCTGCTACGTGCAGCCCACCATTTTTGCCGGTGTGACGCCCGACATGACCATCGCCCGCGAAGAAATTTTTGGCCCGGTGCTCTCCGTGCTGTCGTTCACCGATGCGGCTGATGTGGTCAAGCAGGCCAATGCCAGCGTGTATGGTTTGCAGGCGGCAGTGTGGTCGCGCGACATCAACAAGGCCATGGGCGTGGCGCGCGCGCTGCGCGCCGGCACGGTGCACGTGAACCAGTACGACGAAGACGACATCACCGTGCCATTTGGTGGCTACAAGCAAAGCGGGGTAGGGCGCGACAAGTCACTGCACGCGTTTGACAAGTACACCGAGATGAAAACCACCTGGATCCGCATCGACAGTCCGGTGTGATGGTCAGCCATTCAAAACGCACCAGGTTTCCCGGGCATTGGCGTTACGAGTTGTCGCGAGGCGTTGTGGCGCGCCGCAGGCGACGACACAGCACCGCAATGATGCCGCGTGCAACCTCGACATCGCTGGCGATCAAGATGTTGATGTCCTGATGGCTGATACGCAAGAGCGTGGATGGTTCGGTTGCCTTAAGGGTCGCGGACCGGGGCTCCGGATCCAGGGCGGCCATTTCACCAATCACTTCGCGTTCGCCCATTTGACTCACAGCCACACCATTGATCACCACTTCCAACCTCCCCGAAACCACAACGAACAGGCTGGTTCCCATTTCTCCCTGCTCAAAAAGAACTTGCCCGGTGTCCAGCATGACTGGCACACTGCGCTGCGCCACTTCGGCCAGGAACTCTTCCCGGACCGCTTCAAAAATGCTTGTTGTGCGCAAAATGAGAACTTTTTCGATGATCAGCATGGCGATTGATTCTTTAAGCGGGTGACACAAGGCGGGCACTTGCCCATGCGTGCAGTTCAGTGACAAACGGGGCGGTTTCAGGCGGAAGGTCATGCAGCCAGTTGGCGTCAATTTCAGTATGCTGCACGGTGGCAAAAATAATGCATGCCCGCATCCATGGGGTGATCACACTGGAGGGCAGGGCGCCCAGTTCGCGCAGTCGGGCCGCAACTGTCAGGTTCGGTTGCGCAATAGCGCGCAGCAGGGCCGCATGGCGCTGTTCCTGTGGCGACTCCAGCAATCCAAGAACCGCCGATTTCAGTTCTCTGGGTACCAGGTGTTCAATTGCTTCAGCCAGATAAGCGCCATCGGCCTGGCTGCCGAACCTGATCAACTGCCACGCGCTGTCGAGCCCACCGCTCTGGGACAGGTAACCCAGAAGGTGCGCAACACTTTCTTGCCTTTGCTCTATTTCCGAGGCCAAGGAGCGCCTGACCAATTCAATCGATGCATCATCACGCATTGCAGCAAGATCAGCGTGGGCAGCCGCCAGCAATGCGGCCTGGTTCACTTCCTCTTTCAAGAGCCTAAGACCTTCTGGACGACTTTCTTCAGAGCAATGGTGCTGGCATTGATTCAGCATCCGCAACATGACACGGCGCAAGGCGCGATCCGCCGCCCCCAGATGCCTGACCAGACAGCGGCCGGCCAGCGGGCCACCAATCAGCCCAATGGCCGTGATGGCGTGGGCACGCGACGCTTGGGGGGCTGCTGTGTCTCCAATAAAGTCGTCAATGATAGGTAGTGAGGCCTCACCCCCGGCCACCAGCGCCATGCGAGCTGCCTGTTCACAACCCGGGATTGACAAAGCATCCAGAATGAGTGGCCACAGTTCTGGGCTGCACACATTGCCTGCTGCCCGCAGGGCGGCAAGCCGAACTGAGACATCAGGATCACTCAGAAGCTGAGCCAACGGGCGACGAAACTGGGGCATCGCCGTGCGTTCAATGATTTGGGCAGCAAACTGGCGATCCTCGGGCAAGCTGCTGTTGAGCAGGTCCAGGAATCGGCCGCCAGCTGCCAGCATGCCCTCGATTCCGCCATGACGCATCAGCGCCGCAAAAGCATCCAGCCTGACGGTCAAGGATGTCGATGTCAGAAAAGCGGCAATCCGATCTGCCGCGTCTGTTGCCCCGGTTGCCGCGTAAGCCCGCAATGCTGCGCCAATGACTTTAGGCTCGGTCTCGCTCATCAATAAACTTTGCAGCAGGGGCGCAGCCTCAAGCAAACCGGTTATTTCGGCTTGGTTGATACCGGCCATGCGCACTTCAGCTTCTGGGTGAGACAGGATCGCACTGAATAGGGGTAGGTCAAATTGACCGCGTTCAGCCAGCAGATTCACGCAATAAAGGGCCTCGCCGACGCGCTTGCTGTTGACCCCTTGCCGCAGAACACGAATACTTTCTTCATCAGACACATCAAGGTCAATCCCACCGAGTCCCCGGTTCGCAAGCGCCTCGCGCAAAGCCAGGAGGTAGCCTTTGTGTTGCGCGAAGATGCAAGTCGCCCACACCAGTGCAGCGACCAGGATGGCATGGCTGATGCCAAATGCCGTGAAACCGGCCCACTGTGCGAGGACGTACAAGATCACGCCCGCAATGCCGCCTGACAGGGGCTCAACCATGCTTTCCATGGCTGCCTGGAGCCCGTTGCGTTTGGCAGCGGGGAAAGGCTGAAAAAGCGTGACCGAGCTGGTCTTGTCCAAGGTGTAGCGAAGCGACTGATCGATCACTTTGCCACCAACCACGAGCCAAAACAACCACTCGCCATTGCCAACGCCGATGCTGTGCCCGGCGACCACGACCGCCATGCCGACAGTCATGAGTAGCACTGGCAGCACGAGCAAGCCATTGCGAAGGCCGAAACGGCTCACCAACGGCGCCGAAATCAACAAGCCGGTGACAAGGCTGAGCACGCCAATCACCGCTTGCGTCATGCCCAGGAAAGCCGCCAGCTCATTTTCGTTCGGAAAGCGGGCGTTGGCCCGTTCGTAAAAAGCGAAGTCGGTCAAAAAATAAACCAACTGCGAGAAGAAAACCACGGTTACAAGAATACGGATGTAAGGTGCTCGCCACCAACCTGATATCGCCGAACCTGCCGGCGCATTGGTGATGCCGGCCTCCTCATTTTCCTGCTCGCGTTGCGGAGTGAACCGGCCAAAAATGAGCAGCGTCACGCCAAGGCCGACGGCAATCCCAAGCCCCGACATCCACAGTAAATCCGCTGGTTTCAGCCAGGTCAACAGCATCGGCGTTGCAAGGCCTCCGATGATGACTGCGGTGGGCTCGCCTGAACCGATGATCCCGAATAGTCGCTTCCCCTGGCGGAGTGTCATCAACTGACTTGCCATTCCCCACAACATCAGGCTGACCAGCGCAAACTCAACCTCAAACCAGACGATGCCGGCAAAAGCCACCCATTCCAGGCCGGGGACCTGATAGGCCGCCCACAGGCCTGCCAGCACCAAAAGATCGGTGACGAGAGTGCCGAAGATCAATGTGCGAAGCTTTACTCTGCCCTCGAAGCGGACGTAAAAGTAACCGCCCAAGGGTATCAATATCGCCTGCAGAATGTAGGCGAGGGGCATGGCCTCAGCGCCGTAGCGGTCAAGCAGCAAGGTATGTGTCGCTGTCGACGTAAAGACGCGCGGTATGCCGGTGACGAAAAAAGAAAACAGACAGAGCAAAAGTGTCAGTCTCGCTTCATCAGACAGTTGAAAGCCGAAATGTGAAAGCCTGCTCTTGGTCATTCAGGATTGCTCAGTTGATCGGTTGTCAACGTTAATAAGTTTCGGGGGATGGGGTGTCCGAGCTTAACGGAAGAACGACACCAAAGAACATGTGATTCAGCTTGATAATATTTTTCTCAATACGAAATCAAAATTTCGTATTGTGGAATTATGAATACCTAATGTCACTTTAAATTACAGCGATTTAAGAAAATGTATTTCGCATTGAGAAAGATTAAACCTAAGTAATTGATTATATTTAATTAAATAAAAGTCTTCTATAAGACATAAGATGTGTTCCATGTCTTATAGAAGACATAGAATAAGGTTCATGACATCGACCGCTTGCAGCGACAGATGCCAAACATTTTCATCAACTTAGGAGTGTCACCATGCCACAAGCCCTCACCGAACAATTGAGCCGTGAACAACAAATCGCCGCCCTTGAAAAAGACTGGGCGACCAACCCGCGCTGGAAAGGCATCAAGCGCGGCTACAGCGCTGCCGACGTGGTGCGTCTGCGTGGTTCATTCCCCATCGAGCACACCCTGGCGCGCCGTGGTGCTGAAAAGCTCTGGAACCTGCTCCACACTGAGGACTATGTGAACTGCCTGGGCGCACTCACAGGCGGTCAAGCCATGCAGCAGGTCAAGGCTGGTGTCAAAGCCATTTACCTGTCGGGCTGGCAAGTTGCTGCCGACAACAACACCTCGGCTTCGATGTACCCTGACCAGTCCCTGTACGCAGTGGACTCGGTGCCAAAAATGGTTGAACGCATCAACAACACCTTCCGCCGTGCCGACGAGATTCAGCATTCCCGCGGTATCGATGCGGGCGACAAAGGCTACATTGACAACTTCGCGCCCATCGTGGCCGACGCTGAAGCCGGCTTTGGCGGTGTCCTCAACGGCTTTGAACTGATGAAGAACATGATTCGCGCAGGCGCTGCCGGCGTGCATTGGGAAGACCAGTTGGCATCGGCCAAAAAATGCGGCCACATGGGTGGCAAGGTGCTCGTTCCCACCACCGAAGCCTGCCAGAAGCTCATTGCCGCCCGCATGGCAGCTGACGTCTGCGGTGTGCCCACCCTGGTGATTGCCCGCACCGACGCAGAAGCTGCCGACCTCCTGACCAGCGACTACGACGAAAACGACAAACCCTTCCTGACCGGTGAGCGCACCGCCGAAGGCTTTTACAAATCACGCAAGGGCCTGGACCAGGCGATCAGCCGCGCCGTGGCTTACGCCGACTACGCCGACCTGGTGTGGTGCGAAACCGGCACGCCCGACCTCGAATTTGCCCGCAAATTCGCCGAGGCTGTGCACGCCAAGCACCCCGGAAAAATGCTGGCCTACAACTGCTCGCCATCGTTCAACTGGAAGAAAAACCTGGACGATGCCA
>NZ_JAABQC010000032.1 GCF_011391645.1 Rhodoferax sp.
ATCAAACGCATATGACAAAAATATTTGTTTTTTTTACCCATTTGGCCTGCAAGGCTATAACATCTCGGCTAGTTCACTTCGTAAAGCCCGTGTAAAGCTTTTGTTTCCAGACTTTAAAGCGGTGAATGGTGTGTTGTTTTTGCATAAATGGTTGAAAAGGACGGAGAAAAAATGAAATCATCATTATTCCGGTGGGGTACGGCACTGCTGGCAACGCTTGCCATTGCAGGCTGCGGTGGCGGTGGCGGCGGTGACACGGCGGTGGTGACACCTCCGACAACTGGCACTGCGGTCAGCACGGCAATCACAACGGCTGCTGCGGCCGCGGTGAATGACACGGCGACAAACCCCAATGCGGCCTTTACTGTGGTGCAGGCTGCTACGGGTTCAGCGGTCACCATCAAAAGCCCACCGGTGGTGAATTTTTCGGTTTTCTCTGACGGTAAGGTCAAGACGGGTCTGACCATCAACGATGTACGCTTTGCCATCGCGAAGTTGGTGCCGGGCACCAATGGCAACCCGGACGAATGGCAGAGCTACGTAAGCGTGACAAAATCTGGTGCGGCGGGTAAAGGTCCTGGCGGCAATCCAGTATTGACCTCTGCGGTGCAGGCAACAACCGATTCAAAACTTTCGCTTGAAGCGAATGAAGCTCTGGGAGATGCTGGTCAGTTTGTCTACAATCCTGATGGCTACTACACGTACACGTTCAAGACAAACATCACGGATCCGACAAAGACAAATGGCGTGGTCTACGATGCTACACAAACGCATCGGGTAGCCATTCAGTTGAGCTACAAGAACGCTGCCGGTGCAACCGTCAGCGTCAACCCATACTTTGACTTCACCATTGGAGTAGACGGCAAGGCCGTGCCAGCTGCTGCCAACAAGACCCGCAAGATGGCCGACGTGGCTTCGTGCAACAGTTGCCACGAGAAATTGGCCCTGCACGGCGGCGGTCGCGTGGACACGCAATATTGTGTGATGTGCCACAACCCTGGTACGGTGGACCCGGAAAGCGGTAACAACCTGGACATGGCCGCCATGACGCACAGCATTCACGCGGGTCGCCGTATCAAGGCAGCCACGGGTGAGGACTACACCATCTGGGGTTACGGCAACGCCAAGCACGATTACGCTGAAGTCGGCTTCCCGCAAGACCTGCGCAATTGCACCAAGTGCCACTCGGGCGCCAATCCAGCCACACCGCAGGGCGACAACTGGAAAACTGCCGTGAGCAAAAAGGCTTGCCTGACCTGCCATACACCCAAAACCGGCGGTGCATGGGAAACTTCACACAAAGTTTATGCTGGCACTTTGGTGGGCGCTGGCGCAGCTGCCTCCAGCCTGACCAACGCACAATGTGTGACTTGCCACAGTGCAGACGAAAATCCCAATCTCGCTCCCGAGACAGTGCATTGGAATCAGAATGAAGAAAATTCTGCCAAGTACAAGATGAAAATTGAGAGTGCAATCTATGACGCTGCAACCCGTAAAGTCACCGTCAAATATTTCCTGTTTGACCCAACCAACGGCAATGCCGCTCACAAGTTGCTTGTCAATACATCTGAGTGCACAGCAAACACTGGTGGTGCTCTTATCAGAGGTTCAATCTTTAAAGATTGCAACAACGCCAAGTTTGGCAACCTGAAGTTCTATCTAGCTTATCAAAGCATGGTGGGACAATCTGCGGCAGTGACTGAATTCTCTTCATACAACAACGGTGGTAGTACTGCCTACGCTTGCTTGTTTGAAGGAACTGCAACCTCCGGTAGCAGTGCGACCAATGGGTGTACTCCAGCGATCAACGATGGAAACAATCACTACACAGTGACCATTCCTGTGCCAACTGACACAGCAACGTCTGTCGCCTCGGGAACAGCACGCGTGCTGAGCATTGGGCAAGTCAAAGAGCCGCAGTTGGTCCTCAAATCAATTGATCCGCGCCCGGCAGTTGTACCCGCTGTGCTGGTGAATGTGGTTGTGCAAAACACCTACGAGGATGTTGTGCTGAGCGGTGCCAAGAATCCGCGTCGTGAAGTGGTATCGAACGACAAGTGCAATGCCTGCCACGGCGCGCTCGGGACCACTTCTGGTTCTAACGCGCTGGCCAACGCTTTCCACAGCGGTGCCCGCAACACGGTTGAATCCTGTGCCTTGTGCCACGACGCAAATCGTGCCTCGTCCACGGTCATGACCAATGGGTTGGCAATGAATGAGTCTTACCAGTTCAACCGCATGATCCACGGTATCCACGGAAATTCCAAACGTGTCAGTCCGTTTACCCATGGCAACAAGGTGGTAGGTGTGTTCTGTAACGCAGTCGGTACAACCCAAGCTGCCAAGGACATC
This sequence comes from Rhodoferax sp., assembly GCF_011391645.1. Lineage (GTDB taxonomy): Bacteria > Pseudomonadota > Gammaproteobacteria > Burkholderiales > Burkholderiaceae_C > Rhodoferax. The sequence goes on from NZ_JAABQC010000032.1 coordinate 2,353, forward strand.
TGCACTGCGGTTAATGCGAGCGTGCCACCGCTGACTTTGTTGACAGACGGCTCAGTTGAAGACTACGCTGCCGAGGTTGCCTACCCGGGTATTGGCTTGAACTGCAACGCCTGCCACGTGAACAACTCGTACAAGAATGACCAGGGAACCTTGGGCGCGGTCATTCGCAAAGGACCAGCAACCGTGTCGAGTACGGGTGCCCTAGTCGTGACTGCTGACGCAAATCCAAGCAATTGGCTTGTGATTTCACCAAAATCTGCCAGCTGCACGGCTTGCCATGACTCCAGCGCTTCAATTGGCCACGTAACGGCATTTGGTGGTTCCGGTACATCGTTTGGCAATCTGACGCAAGGTGCCGTTGCAGGTCTGACGGGTTCTGCTGCCGCACCTCGCGAGACGTGTAACGACTGCCACGCCAGCGGTGGTTTCAAAGGTGTTGACATCGTCCATGGCCTGAAATAGGCGCTGGAATGGCTGGACCAGGCGGGAGGGTTTTCACGGGCCCTCCCGTTTTTTCATGGCCGACGTCCAAGTGTCAGACTGTAAATTTTTAAATCGGACCTGCAGGGGAATTGGGATGCGTATCAAAGATGCCATGGTTTTTGTCGGTGTTTGCCTGTTTGGCGCACTGGGTGTGGCTTGGGCGGATGAGCCGCAACCGACTGGCGCGGCGTTTTGTGTCACTTGCCACGACTCTGATGACCTGACCGACATGAGTCGTTCAGCCCATGGTTTTGCGTCTGACAAGCGTGCGCCGGACTGCATTAGTTGCCACGGACCCAGCAAGGAGCATGCGTACGCACCCCCCGGTGTCAGCCCATTGCCCAAGGTTGACGTGTCGTTTGGCAAGCAGTTTGGCAAACTGAGCACCAATGAGGCGCACGCCCGCAGCCAGGCTTGCCAGAGTTGCCATGACAAAGGCCACAAGCAGGCGTTGTGGTCGGGCAGCCAGCATGACGCAGCCAATGTCACCTGTGACACTTGTCACCAGACGCACGTCAATCAGGACAAAGTGATGACCAAAACCGGCCAGGCCGAGGTCTGTTACACCTGCCATGCCGAGCAACGCGGTCAGATGGCCAAGCCATCGCACCACCCCGTTCCGGAGGGCAAGATGAATTGTTCTGACTGCCACAACACACACGGGTCTGCCGGCCCCAAACTGATGAAGCGTGACAGCATCAACGACACCTGTTACACCTGCCACGCCGAGAAGCGCGGTCCGTTTGTGCAGCAGCACGCGCCGGTGGCCGAGAACTGTGTCACCTGCCACAACGCGCATGGCAGCGTGGTCGCAGGCATGCTCAAGGCGCGTGCGCCCATGCTTTGCCAGCAATGTCACACACCGCATGTGTCAGGTGGGGTGGGCGCGCTGGGCGGGCAAAGCGGCGTGTATGCACCAGCTGCGCCGGGTCAGGCCCAGCCGCAAATTACCCGCATGTCAAATGGCAAGAATGTGGTCCAAATGTGGCAAGGCCGTAGTTGCATGAACTGCCATACGCAGGTTCATGGTTCCAACAGCCCGTCCATCACCAACCCATTGATGCGCTGAAGCACGGAGACATATCATGACCAGGCCAATCTCATTGATTCATTTTCAACATTCTGTGCTCGCTTTGGCGGTTTATGCAGCGTGTATGCCTGCGCAGGCGCAATCTGCTGAAGCCCAAACATCCATAGCGGTTGGTGTCGGCGCCGTGAGCGGCTCGACTGCCGATCGCGCATTGTTTGACCAGTACAGCGGCATTCCAACAGACAGCGACGCGGCTGGTCTTCTGGGCTTCGACTACAGCCTTCGCCAGGAAGAAGCAAACAACTGGATGGAACTCCATGGCTCAGACTTGCTGATCGACACGCGTGAACTGAACCTTGACTGGCGCAGGCCGGGCGACTGGAAATTTTCCGCAGGCTATGGCGAACTCGTGCGCAACGATCCGTATCAAGTGAATACTGGCTTGATAAACCCCGGTTCGGCGGCTCCGACTGTCGAAGCATTGCTGGGCGGGGCTGGCACGGGATCAAATTTTGATCTGCAAACCAAACGCTCGGCTCTCGGCGTGGGTTACACCAAAATCATCAGTCCCAGAATGCAGTTCGCTGTTGACCTCAAAAGCGAAAACAAGAGTGGTTCCCGCTTGTTCGGGATTGGCATGAACTGCCCCACTTCCTATGACCCAGGCTGCTCTGGAACCACTGGCATTCAGGTGGGATGGGCAACGCTGATGATGCCTGAGCCCATTGACGCCAATCACAGTCAAATTGATGCGCGACTGAGCTATGCACTGGAAAAACTGCGTCTCAGTGTGGGCTACTACGGTTCTTTCTACCGCAACAAGAACTCGGCCATCTATCCCGACGTGGCTGGCAACTTGTACAACCCGGTGGGCACTCTGTTGCCGGTGAGCCCGGGTTTGCTGGGGTACCTGAACCAGCCGATCTCCCTGCCACCCGACAGTCAGGCGCATCAGCTTGATGTGACCGGCAATTATGCTTTTACAGATAAGACACGCGCAACATTTAAGCTGGCCTATTCCGCCGCTATGCAGGATGATGCCTTTGTCGGACCTAGCCGAACTGGCGCGACCAGTCTGGACGGGCGTGTCAATACCGCTCTGGCGCAATTTGGTGTCACATCGCGCCCCATGCCAAAACTTGACTTGTCGGCGGATGTGCGCTACTTCAACAAGGAAGACGTGACACCCCTCGTCGCGTACAACATCGCGGGGAACACGCCGTACACCAACCAAAATCTTTCTGGGCGCAAATCAAACGCCAAACTGCAGGCAAATTGGCAGTTCAACAGTGATTACCGCGGTACCCTGGCTGCCGACTATGAATTCATTGACCGGAATCTTTTCACAGCCTCGAGTGCTGTGGCTGGCATCACTGCATTGCGTGAAAACACAGACGAGGCCGGCTTGCGAGCCGAATTGCGCCGGCGCATGTCAGAAACCTTGAGCGGTGCCATCAGCTACTCCAGAAGTAACCGCAATGGCTCGAGTTGGCTGAGAGACAACAGTGGCTTGGGCGTGTCTGGCGTGATTGACTTTGCTGACCCTGCGGTTGTCAACGGCATCTTCGCGCCAACTTTGGCCGACCGACAGCGCGACAAGGTCAAGATTTACGCAGACTGGATGCCTACCAAAGACTGGTCTGTTCAGTTCAGTGCCGAAGACGGCACCGACAAATACACTTCGCCGAGCGTCTATGGTTTGCGCGACACCAGCATGAATCATTACTCTGTGGACTGGTCTTATGCGGTGTCCTTCAGGGTTCAACTGAACGGTTACGCCTCTCGAGGGGTTCAAACTTTCAACCAGTCGCGCTATGCCGGGTATGTGATGTCCTTTGAGAACACCAGCACCACGTTTGGTCTGGGTTTTACGGCCAAACCGACCAATCAGTGGGATCTGGGTGGCAGCCTGTCGTATATCGATGACACCAGCAAATACGGTCAAACGCTCGATGCGACGGCTGATGCTTACACGGTGGCGTCACTTGCGGCCAGCGGCGGACTGCCAGATATTGATTTTCAGCAAACAACCTTGAAATTGTTTGGCAAATACGCCATCGACAAAAAGTCTGCTGTGCGCGTTGATTTTGTTCACCAGAGGTCGACCTACAACGACTGGGCCTGGGGCTACAGTGGGGTGCCTTACACCTACTCTGATGGCACAACGCTGGGACAGGATGCTGACCAAAAGGTGAGTTTTATCGGTGTGACGTATCTTTACAGCTTCTGACACACGTGCCGGTTGAATGCTGTTCCTCTTCTTTGAAAATTCACAACAAAGCATGTTTCAAGGGAACCGGGACGAATTTGACCGTAATCAACAACAGCATGCCTGCAACCGGCCCGATAGGGCATCACCACGAGTTGTAGGGTCTAGAATGCTGCAGAGGTTAAAAAACTTTGATTTGGATCAACCGTTATGACTGAAACATCCCAAACTGTGGCGGCGCCAATGACACAAAAACACAGCAAACTAAAAGACATAGCGCTGTTTCTCGCATCGCCCTTCATCGGACTTGTGTACGCGGTCTTGCTGCCTGGCAAGGTACTTCAAATCGCCTTGCAAGAACACAAGGCCAACTCAAAGAACCACTGAAACGGCGACAACTGCAAGGCTGCAGTCGTGCCTCTTGCCAATCAAAAGCACATGCCAATGAAACACCCCCACACACCGCGCGGATGGAACTTGCGCTGGTTCAAGAACACCACGATGATGTCAGGCCTGCTCTGCCTGATGCTCTTCTTTGCGGGAGCGGCGCAGGCGGCGGACGCTGAAGAAGCCGAACTAGGCTCAGAAGACAAAGCCTGCCAAAGCTGCCACGACAGCGACGACATCAAGGCAAAAGTCACCCAAGCCGGCGAATCCATCTCCATGAGAATCTCCACCCAGGCATTCCTGGCCTCCATGCACAACGAGACCAGCTGCACGGACTGCCATGAAGACGCCGACGGCAAAGACCATGGCAAAGTGCCCGTCCCCATGAAAAGCAAGCGCGACTACCGGCTCTCGTTCCAGGATTCCTGCACCACCTGCCACAAAAAGGACGTGGCCGAATTCAAGGACAGCGTGCACGCGATCCTGCTCAGCGAAGGCAGCGACAAGGCGCCCACCTGCTCCGACTGCCACAACTCCCACACCCTGCGCTCGGTCAAACTCGTCGAGCCAATCGCCAACGTGCCCTGCGCCACATGCCACGAAGACATCTTCAAAGCCTACTCGGGCGACGTCCACGGACTTGAGCGTGTTGCCAAGGGCAAGTCGGCCCCGCTGTGCGCCGACTGCCACAAATCGCATGCCATCCAGGCCGCCTCACTCGGAGACGGCATCCGCGACTCCTGCCTGAACTGCCACAAAGACACCGCCGTTCAACACGAAGTCTGGCTGCCCAACTCCAAACTGCACTTTCAGTCCGTCGAATGCCAAGTCTGCCACGCACCCAACGCCCAGCGCCGTGTCAACCTGCGCATGGTCGACAGCGCCGGTGGCAAACAACTCATGGAGAAAAAAGGCGTGCCGCAATTTGAACGCCTGGCCACAGCGGCCGACGGCACCAGCCGGGGCTTTGACGAAAAAGAAATGAAGAATTTTCTCAAGGCCTTCAACCTCGAGAACCCGGACAACAAGGCCATCCTGAGCGGCCGCCTGGAACTCCGCTCCGGCCTGGAGGCGCACCAACTCAGTACCAAAGAAGAGGCGCTCAAGGACTGCGCGGTCTGCCATCAGGCGGGCGCCGTCCCGTTCTCAAGCGTCGTGCTGACCATGGCGGGGCCGGACGGCCGCTCCTTGCGCCAAGGCGTCGAGAAAGAAGTGCTGACCTCGGCGACCTCGCTGGGCTCGCTGCGCGGCTTTTACGCCATCGGCAGCACCCGTATCAAGCTGCTGGACTACTTGCTGGTGCTGGTGATCCTGGGCGTCTTGTGCGTGCCGATCGCCCACATGAGCGTCAACCGCATGTTCAAGGCCAGGCGCGACAAGCTGCAGGCTGAGCGGCAACAGGCATCCACAAAATAACCAGGAGCAGGCGTGAAATTTATCTACATCCACCCGCTGCCGGTGCGCATCTGGCATTGGCTCAACGCCCTGGGGTTTCTGCTGCTGATTGCCACCGGCGTGCAAATCAGGTACCTCGACCTGTTTCAGGTGCTCTCGTTCAGAACTGCCGTGGTGGCGCACAACTACATTGGTTTTGCACTGATTGCCAATTACTTCTTGTGGCTGTGTTTTTACCTCTTTACCGACAAGATCAGCGTCTACCTGCCGGAGATGAACGCCAAGAAGTACTTTGAGGACTCCTGGCGGCAACTCAAGTTCTATGGCTATGGCATCTTTCTGGGTGAGGAAAACCCGCACCATCCCACGATCCACCATAAATTCAACCCGCTGCAAATCATGATGTACCAGATCATCATGCTGCTGTGCATGCCGATTTTGTTCGTCTCGGGTTTGCTGCTATGGGATGTGCAGCAATTCTCAGGCATTGTGAACATGCTCGGCGGCGTGCGCGTGGTGGCCAATGTCCATGTGCTGATGTTCGTTGTGTTTGTCGGCTTCTTGCTGATGCACCTGTACCTGATCACGCTGGGCCACTCCCGCTTTGCGCACATCAAGGCCATGATCACCGGCTTTGAGGAAATCCATGACAAGCCCGAGGCCAAGACCAAGGCCTAGGTTTTTGCGGCGGGCGGCGATATTTGCTTGATTTAAATCAAACGATTCGCAATCTTTCACGCCAGTCCTTGACTTGTTTCACCGCAAGTCTTCCAATAGCCAGTACCGTTTTAAATAACTCTTTAAAGGAACTCTCAAATGTTCAAATATTCGTTGTCAGCCCTGACCGCTTCTGTTTTGTTTGCACTCAGTGCCCTGGCCCCCGCCCATGCCGCCGTTGACGTGGAGGCCGCCAAGGCTCTCGCCAAGAGCAATGACTGCCTCAAATGCCACGCCGCTGACAAAGACAAAAAGGGCCCTTCCATGAAGAAGATTGCCGCCAAGTACAAAGGCAAGCCTGATGCGCAAGAAAAGATGATCAAAAACATGACCGAAAATCAAATGGTCAAGCTGAGCGATGGTACGGAAGAAAAGCACAAGGTCATTGACACCAAAGACCCGAAGGAGCTGAAGAACATGGCCGACTGGTATCTGTCGCACTGACACCAGTTATTCCTTGCGACACAACGCGTGAGCGGGTTTTTGCCCGCCACGCGTTTTTTTATATGTGCTCAGAAGGGCCGCACCACCACGGGCCTGGTGCCGCGCCGTGCTGGATTTACTTCACCAGCAAGGCATTGACAGCATCAAGGTCGCCAGCAGTCAGTGTGCCGTTGGCCTGGCGGAGTTTCAGCCCGGCCAGCAACACGTCGTAGCGGGCTTTGGCCAGCTTGGCCTTGGTGTCAAACAGGGCGGTTTGGGCGTTCAGCACATCAATGTTGATGCGAACACCCACCTGGTAGCCGAGTTTGGTGGCATCCAGCGCGCTTTGGCTGGAGGCTTCGGCGGCTTCTAGCGCCTTGACCTGACCCAGGCCTGATTCGACGCCAAAAAATGCAGTGCGCGTGGCTTGCGCCACACCGCGCTTGGCGGCTTCCAGGTCGCTGCGTGCCTTGTCTTCGAGGGCCAGCGTTTCCCGGATGCGGTTTTGCGTGGCAAAACCGGCAAACAGCGGCAGGTTCAAACTTAAACCGACCGCTGCAAAGTTGGTGTTGGAGTCTTGTGAAAGGTTGGACGAACCATCGTTGTGCGTTTTGGTGTAGCTGCCCGTCAAGTCAAGCGTGGGTTTGTGACCTGCCTGCGCTTTTTGTGTTTCGAGTTGGGCCACGTCCAGTCCCAATCGGGCTTGGCGAACGACAGGGCTCTGCTGTTCCGAGATGTCCACCCAATTGTTCACGTTGTCGGGTGTCACCGGTGCAATCACCACGGGAATCGACAGCGGCTTGGGCGCTGCGCCCGCTTTGCCGGTGAGTTGGTCCAGCGCCACTTTCTTGACGCGCAAGTCGTTTTCTGCCGCAATTTCTTGTGCCAGTACCAGGTCGAAGCGGGCCTGGGCTTCACGAGTGTCGGTGATGGTGGCGGTGCCCACCTCAAAGTTGCGTTTGGCGGAAGCCAGTTGCTCGGACACCGCTGACTTTTGTGCCTTGACAAAGTCCAGGCTATCGCCAGCGGCCAGCACATCAAAGTAGGCTTGGCTGACCCGCACGATCAGTTCCTGATCGGCCGCCTGCAATTGCGCTAGTGCCACATCGGCCGACTTCTTGCCCTGCGCCGCAGTAGCGACATTGGCGGGGCGGTACAGCGGCTGGCTGGCACTGATGGTGGCGACCTGGTTGCCATAGGTTTGCTCGAAAGATTGAACATTGCTGGTGCTGTTGTAGCGGTTCGCACCCACCGCCAGGTTGGCGCTGGGCAACAATCCGGCCTTGGCCTGCTCTGCCTTGGACAGGTTGGCTTGATACTGTGATCTGGCCGACTGATAGGCGGCATCAAAATTAAGCGCTGCGCCATAGAGTTCTACCAGACTTTGGGCCTGCGCGGGCAGCGAGAAGGCAGCAGTAAGGGCCAGAGACAAGGGGAGTTGACGCAAGTTCATGATGTTGTGCCTGAGGTAAGGTGCCAATGGGGAGCCAAGTCTTGCGCGTGACGCGTTGACGTTGAATCAGTAGCGCGGCACGCTCGGATCCACTTCGGACGACCAGGCGTTGATTCCGCCCGTCACATTGGCCACATGCTGAAAGCCACGCGCCTTCAAAAACGCGGCCACCTGCATGCTGCGCGCGCCGTGGTGACACAGGCAAGCCACGGGCTGGTTGGGGTCAAGCTCATTCAAGCGCGGCGGAATCACGCCCATGGGGATGGTGATGAGTTCAAAACCATCGGCCTTGATGCTGGCGGTGCGCAGTTCATGCGGCTCGCGCACGTCGAGCACCACCGGGTCGCCATGACCACGAACGGCATCAAGCCAATCTTTGAGTTGAATCGGGCGGACTTGTGTGACCATGTTTAAAACTTGAAAGCGCTGGGCTGCGGAAAGTTGAGCAAACGGGGCGCGTTGTCGTCCCATTTCTCTGTTGATGTGAAATTGGTTTCGCTGGTGCGGGTGATCACCTGGGCATGCATGATGGGCTCTTCGCCCACGATTGCAACCAGGCGGCCGCCCACCTTGAGCAGATTCAGCAAGGATTGAGGCACCTCGGCAACCGAGCCGCCGAGCATGATCACGTCAAAGGGTGCTTCTGCGGGTGTTCCCTTGGAGCCGTCTGCCTGGCGCACCTCGACGTTATGGATACCGGCTCGCTGCAAGTTGGCGCGGGCCATGTCAGCAATTTCCGGGTTGATTTCCAGCGACACGACGCGTTGTGCCTGGTGCGCCAGCAGTGCGGTCATGAAACCCGACCCGGTGCCGATTTCCAGCACCTTGTCGGTGGCCTGGACGGCGGCATCCTGCAGCAGGCGGGCTTGCACGCGGGGTGGCAGCATGCTCTGGCCACCCGGCAGGGCGATGGCCATGTCGACAAAAGCCAGAGATTTTTGCGCCGGGGGCACGAAGTCTTCGCGTTTGACGCTTGCCAGCAACTCCAGCACAGCGGCATCAGACACATCCCAGGGACGAATCTGTTGCTCGATCATGTAGTAGCGGGCCTGTTCCACGTTTTGCAGGTTCATGTTTGGTACTCCTGGGGGTATATTAACGGAATCGTTCGATTTTAGCGGCTGAGGCTGTCAAAAGCCTTGTTTCATGCGCCATTTAAGTCAGGTTTGCGCCAAAATCCGGCCAGCCACTGCGCCAAATCATCCATGTAACAGTAAACCACCGGCACCACCACCAGCGTCAGCAGCGATGAGGTGATGACGCCGCCAATGACCGCCTGACCCATGGGTGCGCGCATTTCCGAACCCTCGGACAAGGCAAAGGCCAGCGGCACCATGCCAAAAATCATGGCCAGCGTGGTCATCAGGATGGGGCGCAGCCGCACACGCGCTGCCATCAGCAGGGCGTCGTGACGATTCATGCCATCTTCGCGCGCGCGAATGGCAAAGTCCACTAGCAGAATGGCATTTTTGGTGACCAGGCCCATCAGCATCACCACACCGATCACCGAGAACATCGACAGTGTCGAGTCGAACAGCATCAGCGCCAGCACCACGCCAATCAGCGTCAGCGGCAGGGCGGTCATGAGTGCCAGCGGTTGGAAAAAGCTCTTGAACTGGCTGGCCAGAATCATGTAAATAAAGATCACCGCCAGCGCCAGCGCAGACAGCGCGTAGCCAAAGGCTTCGGCCATGTCTTTCACCGAGCCGCTGAACTTGTAGCTGTAGCCGGGCGGCATGGCAATGCCGTCCATTGCGGTCTTGATGCCGGCGGACACTTCCCCGGCTGATCGTCCCGACACGTTGCCGGTGATCGCCACCTCACGCGTCAGGTCGCGCCGGTTGATCTGGTTGCTGCCAGTGGCGTCAATCACTCTGGCCACCTGATCGAGTCGCACCACGCGGGTGCTGCCGTCCGCCTGAGTGCCCAAGGAGAAGGGCAGGGCATTCAGATCATCGGGCTGGTTGCGCGACTCCGGCGACAGGCGCACGTTGACGTCATAGGTCTGGTCGTCCGGGGCGCGCCAGTTGCCCACGGTTTGGCCCGCCACCAGCGTGCGCAGGGACGAGCCGATTTGCGCCATGTTGAGGCCGAGGTCGGAGGCCACATCGCGACGCACCTGCACGTCGAGCGTCGGTTTGTCGGGTTTGAGCGACGAGTCCACATCCACCAGTCCCGGCACGCTGCGGATTTTTTCCAGCGCCAGGGCGTTCAGGCGCGACAACTCGCCCATGTCGGCACCCTGAATGGAAAACGCAATCTGTTTCTGGCCACCCACCGGGTCGAGCAGCCCGACATGGGTGACGCTGATGCCCGGCACCTCGCGCAGGCGCTGGCGCAGCACGGTGGACATGTCGTCGACACTGCGGCTGCGCTTGTCGCGGTCAGTCAGGCGGATGTAAATGCTGGCGTACATCTTGCCCTGCGCGTTGCCGGTGTTGATGGTGGTCAGGGTGTAATTGACCTCGGGAAATTCGCGGATGATGCCTTCCACCTGGCGCGCCCGCGCTTCGGTGACTTCCAGCGACGAGCCCACCGGCGTGTTGAAGGTCAGATTGGTCTCGGAAAAGTCAGACTTGGGCACAAACTCGGTGCCCAGCAGCGGCACCATGAACAGACTGCTGATAAAAATGGCTACCGCCAACAATACTGTGCTGATCTTGTGGTCCAGCGCCCAGCGCAGGATGCTCTGGTAAATGTCAACCAGCGCGTCGGTGCCCTTGTCAAACAGCGCGGTGATGCGGCCAATGGTCTTGTCATACAACGTTTTGGGGGCGTGGTGTTTGCCGTGCGCTTCAATGCTGGGGTCGTGCCAGAGGCTTGACAGCATGGGGTCGAGCGTGAAGCTGACAAACATCGAGATCAGCACCGCCGCCACAATCGTCAGGCCGAATTCGTGAAAGAACTTGCCGATGATGCCGCCCATGAAGCCAATCGGCAAAAAAACCGCCACGATCGACAGCGTGGTGGCCAGCACGGCCAAGCCAATTTCCCGCGTGCCGTCCATGGACGCGTCAAAGGCGCCCTTGCCCATTTGCACATGCCGCACAATGTTCTCGCGCACCACAATCGCGTCGTCAATCAGCAGGCCCACGCACAGGCTCAGCGCCATCATGGTGATCATGTTGATGGTGAAGCCCAGCAGGTTCATGAAAAAGAAAGTGCCAATCAGGGCAATGGGCAGCGTCAGCCCGGTGATCACTGTTGAGCGCCACGAGTTCAGGAACAAGAACACGATCAGCACGGTGAGCAGCGCGCCCTCGAACAAGGTCTGCCGCACGTTGGACACCGAGACGCGGATTTGGCGCGAGCCATCGGTGATTTGCGTCAGCTTGATGCCGGGCGGTAACTGTTTTTGCAGTTCTGCCAGTGTTTTGTTCAGGCCGTCGACCACGGCAATGGTGTTTTCGTCCTGCGACTTTTGCACGTTCAGCAGCAGGGTGCGTTGGCCGTTGTAGAGCGCCAGGCTCTCGATCTCCTGCGCGCCGTCCTTGACCTCGGCCACCTGGTCCACCCGCACCGGGGCGCCATTTTTGCGCGTGATGATGATGCGGCCAAAGTCCTCGGGGCGCTGCACCCGCGCGGCGATCTGGATCACCCGGTCCTGCGCGCTGGAGCGGATGCTGCCCACCGGATAGTCCTGGTTTTCATTGCGCACGGCCGACACCACCTGCTCGGGCGTGATGCCGAACGAGGCCAGCGCTTGCGGGTTCAAATAGATATTGATTTCGCGCTGGCTGCCACCCACCAACGCCACCGAACCCACACCGCGCACGTTTTCCAGGCGCTTTTTCAGCGTTTGCTCGGCCCAGTTGGTCAATTCAACGGCGTTCTGGGCCTGGCCTGCGCTGGCATCGGGCAACACGGCGACTGACCAGATGGCGCGGCTGGCGGGGTCAAAGCGCAGAACACGCGGTTCTTTGACTTCATCGCGCAGGGTGGCGCGGATGGCCGCCACTTTTTCACGCACGTCGTCGGCGGCCTTGCGGCCATCGATGTGCAGCCCAAATTCGATGATCACCAACGACTGGCTCTCGTAGGATCGGGAGGTGAGGGCGTTGATGCCGGCAATCGCGTTAACGCCTTCCTCGATTTTTTTGGTGACCTCGCTCTCCACGATCTCGGGCGAAGCGCCGGGGTAGTCGGTGCTGATCACCACCACCGGAAAATCGACGTTGGGGAACTGGTCCACCTGCAACCGCTGCATGGAAAACAGCCCGAGCACCACCAGGGCCAGCATGACCATGGTGGCAAATACCGGGTTGTTCAGGCTGACGCGGGTGAACCACATTTACGGGGTTCCTGGCGCAGGCGCTGCCATCGTCACCAAAGTGCCCGCCCGCAGGCTGCCGACCGTGCCGTCAATCACCAGGGCACCCTCGGGCACGCCGGTCACCGCCACCATGGCCACATCGGTCGCCTTTCCGCGCGCGCCCAGTGTCACGTTCACATGCTGCACCTGGTTTTGGTTGACCAGTTGCACATAGGGCTGCGGTTTGTCGGTGCGCACGGCGCTCAAGGGCAGGGCCAGGGTCTTGACGGCGCCCACCTTCAGGTCACCTTGCGCAAATAGGCCGTGGCGCAAACCTGGCGCAGGCGCGACTGCCAGGTAAACCAACACCGCGCGGCTGCCCGCCGAGGCGCTGGGGTTGATGCGCGCCACTTTGGCGCTGATGGTCTGGCCCTCACCGTCCAGCGTCAACTGCGCGCTTTGCCCCACTTGGACCTGCAGTGAGTCGGCCGGGTTCACACTGGCCTCAAGCTCCAATTGCCCGTTGTCCACAATCTCCACAATGCGGGTGTCGATGGCGACACGTTCGCCGGGCTGCGCCAGCCGCTGGGAAATTTGCCCGGCGATGGGCGCCTTCAGCACCGTGTCGGTGAGCGCTTTGGCCGCAAGGTCAGCCCCGGACTGGGCTGCGGCGTAATTGGCTTGGGCGGCGTCCAGGCTGGCTTGCGACGACTCCAGCGCCGTGCTGGAGATAAAACCCTGCGCCACCAGGGCGCGGTTGTTGTCAAAACTGCGTTGGGCAATGGCCACTTGTGCCTGGGCCGCCGCCGCTTGCTGGCGTGCCTGACGCAACCTGGCATCGGATTCGGTGGGTTCGATCTGGGCCAGCACCTGCCCGGCGCGCACGCTGTCGCCTTCGCGCACCGTCAAACCGCGCAACTCACCGGGAATACGTGCCTTGACCAAGGCCGTGCTGACGGCCCGGATGGGGCCTGAAATTGTCACGAGTTGTTGCAACTCAAGCGCTTTGACCTGCACCAGATCGCTGGGGGCCAGCCTGATGCTGACCTGTGCTGTTTGAGCAACTTGCTGTGCTTCCAGTGCGGCCTGACGGTCCTTGCGCGCCGACAGTGTTCGAACCGTGCCAGCCACCAGCAGGGCGACAACGAGGCCGCCAAGCGTCCATTTGATCCAGGGTTTCATGTTGGGGAGAACTCCGTTGCTGTCTTCATCATCAGCTTGGGGACACCGTTGGCCTGGGCGGAGCCCATGCGCTCCCACCAACTGAAAAAACAGTAGCGCAGCATGTCCTGGCTACTGACCTCGAAACGCTCAAATTCCTCGTTCCACTGGACAAGACGGCCAGAAGTATTCCCTCCAATGACTTCTTGGCCAGTAGTTTAGCGCGCAGTTGTCTGGCAGGCGCAATCGGACAAAGCGAATTGCGTTTCAAATTGGCAAAGGCCCGTAGCCATCGGGCTTGTCGCTTTGCGGCTAGCATTGGCTTTCGGTTTATCTTCTGGTTTGCATTTTCAAGGGGTCGATTCATGAGTCAGACAGTTCAAACCCTTTCGCTTGGGGGCGGTTGCTTCTGGTGCACCGAGGCGGTTTTTGTGCAGGTGACGGGTGTGCTCGACGTGGAGTCTGGTTACTGCAATGGCCAGACACAGCAGCCCACGTATGAGCAGGTGTGCAGCGGCAGCACGGGACACAACGAGGTGGTCAAGTTGGTCTATGACCCTCAACAAATCAGTGTGCGAGAAATTCTGGAAATATTTTTTGTCATTCACGACCCCACCACACGCAACGCCCAGGGCAATGACCACGGCACGCAGTACCGCAGTGGCATTTACTTCACCACACCAGAGCAACAGCAGGAAGCCCTGTCGATCATTGAGGAACTGACCAAAAGCGGGGCCTACCCGCGCGCCATCGTGACTGAGGTGCTGCCGCAAACCAACTACTGGCCAGCAGAAGCCTATCATCAGGATTTCTTTGAAAAACACCCTGACCAGGGCTATTGCATGGCTGTGGCCGCCCCCAAGGTTGCCAAGTTTCGCAAGACCTTTGCCCGTTTGCAGAAGCCCGACCGATAAAATTGAGCCATGGCCACCAAAATTCCCAAACTTGTTCCCGCCCCAACCATTCCTGCTGCTGAAAACGACGGCACGGTGGTGCTGGAGCGCCGCACCCAGCGCACCAAGCCTCCCCAGATGTACCAGGTCGTGATGCTCAACGACGACTACACGCCAATGGAGTTCGTGGTGATGGTGCTTCAGGAGTTTTTCAGCAAGGACCTTGAAACCTCCACGCGCATCATGCTAAAGATCCATCTGGATGGCAAGGCGGTGTGCGGCGTGTATTCGCGTGACGTGGCCGCCACCAAGGTGGACCAGGTGCTCGACGCGGCGGGCAAGGCCGGGCATCCGCTGAAGTGCTTTTGTGAGCCGGTCGCTTTATAAGTGATTGAACCCTGACACGCGCAAATGAATTGAAAATCGGATTACAGTTGTCTCCTGAAACAAAAGCCTTTAAAGGAACCTCATGATTGCCCAAGAACTGGAAGTCAGCCTCCACATGGCGTTTGTCGAGGCGCGCCAACAGCGCCATGAATTCATCACGGTGGAACATTTGCTGCTGGCCCTGCTGGATAACCCCAGTGCTGCCGAAGTGCTACGCGCCTGCTCGGCCAACGTCGACGATCTGCGCAAGTCCCTAGTCACTTTCATCAAGGACAACACGCCGCAAGTCGCCGGCACCGAAGACGTTGACACCCAGCCCACGCTGGGTTTTCAGCGGGTGATCCAGCGCGCCATCATGCATGTGCAGTCCACGGGCAGCGGCAAAAAAGAAGTGACCGGCGCCAACGTGCTGGTGGCCATCTTTGGTGAAAAAGACTCACACGCGGTGTATTACCTCCACCAGCAGGGCGTGACGCGACTTGATGTGGTCAATTTCATTGCCCACGGCATCAAAAAGAGCGACCCGCCAGAGCCGGTGCGCTCGGCAGACAACCCGGCGGAGGCCGAGGAGGGCGCCAGCGAAAAGAACGAGAAGTCTTCGCCGCTGGAGCAGTTCACGCAAAACTTGAACCAGCTTGCCAAAGACGGCAAGATCGATCCGTTGATCGGGCGCGAGTACGAGGTTGAGCGCGTCATCCAGATTCTGTGCCGTCGCCGCAAAAACAACCCGCTGCTGGTGGGCGAGGCGGGCGTTGGCAAGACCGCCATCGCCGAAGGCCTGGCTTGGCGCATCACGCAAAAGGATGTGCCCGAGATTCTGGCCGACTCGATTGTCTATTCGTTGGACATGGGTGCGCTGCTGGCGGGCACCAAGTACCGGGGTGATTTCGAGCAGCGGCTCAAGGGCGTGTTGAAGTCGCTCAAGGACAAGCCCAACACCATTTTGTTCATTGACGAAATTCACACCCTGATCGGCGCCGGTGCCGCGTCTGGCGGTACGCTCGACGCCTCCAATTTGCTCAAGCCCGCCCTGAGTTCAGGCGCGCTCAAATGCATTGGTGCCACCACCTTCACCGAGTACCGCGGCATTTTCGAGAAAGATGCGGCCCTGTCGCGCCGCTTCCAGAAAGTCGATGTGGTCGAACCCACGGTGGAGCAAACCGTTGATATTCTCAAGGGGCTCAAGTCGCGCTTTGAAGAGCACCACAATGTCAAATATGCACTGGCAGCCTTGCAGGCGGCCGCCGAACTGAGCGCCAAGTACATCAATGACCGCCATCTGCCTGACAAGGCGATCGACGTGATTGACGAGGCCGGTGCCGCCCAGCGCATCTTGCCGCCGTCCAAGCGCAAGAAGATCATCACCAAGGCCGAGGTCGAGGACATCGTGGCCAAGATTGCCCGCATCCCCCCGGCCAATGTGTCCAACGACGACCGGGGCAAGCTTAAAACGCTGGAGCGCGACTTGCGCAACGTGGTGTTTGGCCAGGACAAGGCGCTCGACATGCTGGCGTCAGCCGTCAAGATGTCACGCTCGGGCCTGGGCAAGGGTGACAAGCCGATTGGCACCTTCCTGTTCAGCGGCCCCACCGGCGTTGGCAAAACCGAGTCGGCCAAACAGCTGGCTTACATCATGGGGATCGAACTGATCCGCTTTGACATGAGCGAGTACATGGAGCAACACGCGGTGAGTCGCCTGATTGGCGCGCCGCCGGGCTACGTCGGGTTCGATCAGGGTGGTTTGCTGACCGAGGCCATCACCAAAAAGCCGCATTGCGTGCTGTTGCTTGATGAAATCGAGAAGGCGCATCCGGCCATTTTCAATGTGCTGTTGCAGGTCATGGACCATGGCACGCTGACCGACAACAACGGGCGCAAGGCTGATTTCCGCAACGTCATCATCGTCATGACCACCAATGCCGGTGCCGAGACCATGAACAAGGCCACCATCGGCTTTACCAACCCGCGTGAAGCGGGAGACGAGATGGCCGACATCAAACGCATGTTCACGCCTGAGTTCCGCAACCGGCTTGATGCCATTGTGAGCTTCAAGGCGCTTGATGAAAACGTCATCATGCGGGTGGTGGACAAGTTCCTGTTGCAACTTGAAGCCCAGTTGGCCGACAAGAAAGTCGAGGTCACGTTCACCGACAAGCTGCGCAAACACCTGGCCAAGAAGGGTTTTGATCCGCTGATGGGTGCCCGGCCGATGCAGCGCCTGATTCAGGACACCATTCGCCGCGCTCTTGCCGACGAATTGCTGTTTGGACGCCTGGTCGACGGTGGCCGTTTGACGGTGGATCTGGACGACACCGATGAAAGCAAAACCGAGGTTCTGCTGGATATTCAACCGTTGCCGAAAAAAGAGGGCAAATCCAAGCCAGAAGTTTCCGAAGCCGCGATCACTTGAGTGTGACCACGTAAAAAACCCGCTCAGGGTGCATAGGCACCTTGAACGGGTTTTTTTATGACTGTTTCAGTGTGCCAGGACGCCGTCTGGCCAGGGTCGGTGGGCCTATTCGATGCCCAGCAAATTAGCCAGGGCGGCGGTTTCCATGGCGCCGTTGAAGCTCACAACTTCACCGGTCTTGCGATGCTTGCCCAATAAAAATGGAACCGAATCCACGCCCAGGCGGTTCAGCAACTGGGTGTTGTTGGTGATGGCCTGTTTGAGCTCTTCGGGCACGTCAGCACTGGCCGACATGCCGCCGGTTCCGGCCAGCAAAGACTGTTCATGCGCCGTCATGGTCTCCACCGGGTTGGCCGCGCTCAGCAGGGCGGCGCC
This sequence comes from Rhodoferax sp., assembly GCF_011391645.1. Classification (GTDB taxonomy): domain Bacteria; phylum Pseudomonadota; class Gammaproteobacteria; order Burkholderiales; family Burkholderiaceae_C; genus Rhodoferax. Next base: position 19,928 of record NZ_JAABQC010000032.1, read on the forward strand.
CTGGGGCAAACTTTTGGTCGGGTTGAAAGAAACTGGAATCCAGACAAACTTCGCCTTGCTGTGCAGCGGCAAAGAGGCCTGCCATAAACGGCCGCAGTGCGGGCATTGCGGGTCGAACAGCACATAGACCGCTTGCGCGCTCATCAGGGCGCCCACCGTAAAGCCTTTGCTGTTGGCCGCCACCATGTCATAGGAAGAGCCGGTGTTGGCAGCAGGAGCCGCTGAAGTGGTGGCGGCAGAATTCGTATTGGGTGTCCCGCTGGTTGCTGGCGCGTCTGTTTTTGAGCAACCGGTTACCGCCAGAACAATGGCCGTCAGTACAAAAAGAGTTGCTTTTTTCATAAGTTGGGGTTGAGTTTTTGATTAGGCATCGACTGTAACTTGATCCGCCCGAACCCTGTCTTCGCCCTGGCGGTAAACCATTTTATCGTTGGCAATTCATGGTTTTATTTCAGGGCTTTCAGCTTTTAATGTTGGTCCCGCCGCGCCTCCACCCAGCGCTTTGAAAAGCGCAATCTGACTTTGCTGGTAGGCCAGGCGGGTTTGCACCAGTTCCAGTTGGACAGCGAACAATGCGCGTTTGGCATCCAGCCACTCCAGCTGGTTGGCGACACCGTTGTCCAGGCGCAGTTGTGTCAGGGTGTTGCGCGCTTCTTCAACTTCCAGCAATGACTGGCTTGCCTGCAACTGCTGCTTGAGGGTGGCCCGGCTGGCCAGGGCATCAGAGACTTCGCGGAAAGCGTTCTGAATCGCCTTTTCGTACTGCGCCACGGCAATCTCTCGCCCGGCTCTGGCGGCATCGAGATTGGACTGATTGCGGCCGGCATCAAAAATCGGCAGCACCAGTTGAGGCGCCAACGTCCAGCCCCAGGCGCCGCCTTTGAACAGTCCTGCCAGTTCAGAGCTGGCTGAGCCAGCTCCGGCCGTCAAGCTGATACGCGGGAAAAACGCAGCCCGGGCTGCGCCGATATTGGCGTTGCTGGCCATCAGCAGTTGCTCGGCTTGGCGAATATCAGGGCGCCGCACAAGCAGATCAGACGGCAGCCCGGCAGGCAGTTCGGCCAAGCTGGCTTGGCCCAGGTTTTGCAGCTTCAACTGTGCCCGGCTGGCTTCGTCAAGCGGTTGGCCAAGGAGCAACACCAAGGCGTTTTCGTCCAGAGCGCGCTGGCGCAACTGCAGCGCCAGCACAACACGAGCCCTTTCCCGCAAAGTTTGCGCGCCGCGCAGTTCAAAATCAGAGGCGGCACCATGTTTCACCCTGAGTTCCACCAATTTGAGGGATTCGTCGCGTGAGGCCAGTGTTTGATGTGACACGGCCAGCAGTTCCTCGTCGGCCAGCAGGTTCATCCAGCTCTGCGCCACCGTGGCGATCAGGCTGATCTGCGCGCTTTGACTGGCCTCGGCCGAGGCCAGATATTGGGCCAGAGCCTGTTCCTTGAGACTGGCCACCCTTCCAAAAAAATCAATCTCGTAAGCCGTCACGGTCAGCCCGGCGCTGTAGGCTCTGTTGATGGCGCCGTCGCTGGTGGGAACGCGCGATCCTTGAGCGGCAGCGTTGAGGATTGGCCACTGGTCGGCCTGGCGGATGCCGAGTTGGGCACGCGCGAGTTCAATGTTGAGAATCGCCACCCGCAGGTCGCGGTTGTGAAGCAGCGCGGTGTCGATCAGCTGGCGCAGCGTGGGATCGGTGAAGTAGTCTTGCCAGGCGAGCGCCGTCACGCTTTGGGCGCCGGTGCTGTCGCCGGGTGCGTTGACGGCGGCGGAAGCGGGCCATTGCGATGCAATCGGCGCTGCGGGCCGCTCATAGGTTGGCATGAGTGAGCAGCCGGCCAGCAAGGTAATGGCAGTCAGCACCGCAGTGCGTTGCAGCGCCGGGAGCCTTTTTGTTATTTGATTATTCATGCGAATGCACTCCCATGTGTTCGGCTTGCGCCGCATGCACTTGCTGCTGGCGCGCGCTGTCCTTGAACAGGTTGCGCACCACCACAAAAAAGATCGGCACAAACACCACGGCCAGCGTGGTGCCGGTCAGAATGCCGCCAATCACCCCGGTGCCAATGGCACGCTGGCTGGCGGAGCCGGCGCCGCTGGCCAGGGCCAGTGGCAGCACACCCAGCGTGAAGGCCATGGAAGTCATCACAATGGGTCGAAAGCGCAGGTGGGCCGCCTCCAGGGCGGACGCCACCACGCTCTTGCCCTGGGCTTGCAGGTCCTTGGCAAACTCAATGATCAGAATCGCGTTTTTGGCGGACAAGCCGATGATGGTGATCAGGCCGACCTGAAAGTACACGTCGTTGGAATAGGCTCTCAGCAGCGTGGCCACAATCACGCCGAGCACGCCCAGCGGTACCACCAGAATCACGGCCAGCGGAATGGTCCAGCTCTCATACAGCGCTGCCAGGCACAGGAACACTGCCAGAATGGCGAAACCATAGAGGATCACGGCCTGCGATCCCGCCAGCTTTTCCTCGCGCGAGGTGCCGGTCCACTCAAAACCGAAGCCGGCAGGCAACTGGTTGGCGAGTTTTTCCATCTCCTTGATCGCGTCACCGGTACTCAAACCGGCGGCGGCACTGCCGCTGATGCGCATGGCTGGGTAGCCGTTGTAGCGCACGGTTTGCATGGCGCCGGTGACCCAGCGCGTGCTGGCAAAGGCCGAGAAGGGCACCGTCTGGCCCTTGTTGTTGACCAGGTTAAGCTTGAGCAGGTCATCGGGCTGCATGCGCGCGGGGGCATCAGCCTGCACAATCACGCGCTGTAGCCGGCCTGCGTTGGGAAAGTCGTTGACATAACTTGAGCCCAGTGCCGTGGAGATCGTGGCGTTGATGGCATCGAAGCCCACGCCCAAAGCGCTGGCCTTGTCGCGGTCGATGTCGAGCTGCAATTGCGGCGCGTCTTCCAGCCCGTCCGGACGCACCTGGGTCAGCACCTTGCTTTGGGCGGCCATGCCCAGCAGTTGGTTGCGGGCATCCAGTAGGGCTTCATGGCCCAGGCCGGCACGGTCCTGCAAGCGAAAGCTGAAGCCGTTTGACGATCCCAGTTCAGGAATTGGCGGCGGGCTTAAGGGTAAGATGAATGCATCGCGAATACCCGACAGCGCGCCAAAAGCCCGCCCGGCCAATGCCTGCGCAGAGCTATTCTGCGCGTGGCGCTCCGACCAGTCCTTGAGCGTGACAAATGCCAGTGCGGCGTTTTGTCCCTGGCCCGAGAAGCTGAAGCCCAACACGCTCACCATGCTTTTGACTTCAGGCTGCTTGAGCATGAAGCCTTCCACCTGCTGCATCACGTCCAGGGTGCGCCCCTGTGTGGCACCCGGCGGCAGTTGCACATTCACCAGGATCGTGCCCTGGTCTTCATTGGGCAAGAACGAAGTTGGCAGGCGCTGGTACATCAGCGCCGCCCCGGCCACAATGGCCAGGTAGATCACAAGATAACGTGCGGCACGCGGTAGCAGCTTTGCGATGCCACCTTCATAAGCCTTGGCTGTTTTGGAAAAACCGCGGTTGAACCAGCCAAAAAAGCCTCTTTTGGCGTGTTGGTGACCAGCCTTCACAGGCTTGAGCAGCGTGGCGCACAGGGCTGGCGTGAGTGACAACGCCAAAAACGCCGAGAACGCAATCGAGACGCCCATCACCGCCGCGAACTGGCGGTAAATGTTGCCGATGGAGCCGCTGAAAAACGCCAGCGGCACAAACACCGAAATCAGCACCACCGTGACGCCAACGATGGCGCCCGAGATCTGGCCGATGGCCTTGCGGGTCGCTTCCAGCGGTGGCAGACCTTCTTCGCTCATGATGCGCTCGACGTTTTCCACCACCACAATCGCGTCATCAACCACGATGCCAATCACGAGCACCATGGCAAACATGGTCAGCACGTTGATCGAGAAGCCCAATGCCAGCAGCGCGGCAAAGGTGCCCAGCAGCGCAATCGGCACCACCAGCGCGGGGATCAGCGTGTAGCGCCAGTCTTGCAAAAACAGGTACATCACCAGGAACACCAGCAGCACGGCTTCCAGCAGTGTGGTGGCGACTTGCGTCAGCGAGGTTTCAATGAACTTTGAGCTGTCGTAGGGAATGGCCCAGGC
>NZ_JAABQC010000033.1 GCF_011391645.1 Rhodoferax sp.
GACCGGCAGCAGGGCGCGCGCCAGTTTGTGTTCGCCCTGGGCCCCGCCTTCAAAGTGCTGGTAACCGTTGGTTATGCACCACTGCAGCGGCTGGTAGTAGCAGGCCTCAAAGTGCAGGCAGTCCACCCGCTCCAGCGCACCCCAGTAACGGCCGTAGGCCACGCGCTCACCAGCCATGCAACTGGTGTTGAGCGCGATCAGGCTGCAGGCGATGGCCTGGCCATCGCGCTCGGCCACAAACAGCAGCCAGTCCTCGGGCATGGTGCTGGCCATGCGGGCGAAGAAATCGCGGTTCAGGTAGGGCGCGTTGCCGTGCTCCAGGTAGGTGCGCTCGTAACACCGGTAAAAGAAGTCCCAGTCCGCAGGGCTGATCTGGTTGCCTTGAGCGGCGCGAAAGGTGATCCCTGCCTGGGCCACCTTGCGCCTTTCCTGGCGAATCTTCTTGCGTTTTTCTGGCGTCAAGTGGCCCAGGAATGCTTCAAAGTTGACATAACCCGGGCTGGTGTTTTGCCAATGAAACTGCACCGTGTGGCGCAGCAGCAGGCCTGACGCTTCAAAGGCAGCCAGATCCCCGTCGCTGGCAAACAGGCTGTGCAAGCCAGAGAGTTGCTGGTGCTGGCACCATTCAAGCAATGCGCAGGCCAGCCGCTCACGGTCTGCCTGGCTCCGGGCCAGCAGGCGCGTGCCCGGCACGGGCGTGAACGGCACCGCGCACACGGCTTTGGGATAGTAGGCCAGACCGTGCTGCGCGTAGGCGCTGGCCCAGGCCCAGTCAAACACGTATTCGCCGCGCGAATGGGTCTTGAGGTACAGCACGCAGGCCGCAGCAAGCTTGCCTTCACGCTCCAGCAGAAAAAATTTCGGCGTCCAGCCGGTGTCCGCAGTGGCGCAACCGCTCGCGTGCAGGGCGTCAAGGTACTCATGGCGCATGAACGGTGTGGCCTGCGGCTGGCCCAGCAGCAGGGTGTTCCAGGCGCTGGCGGGCACTTCAGCAGGCGAATCGAGCACCCGAATGACATAATCGTTTTCAGTGTCTGTTGTTTTCTTGTCGATCATTTTTCTGTACTTTTCATGACTCTCAAAATTTGCGTGGCCCAACTCAATCTGGTGGTGGGTGACATGACCGGGAATACCCAAAAGATCGTGGCGGCCGCTCGGGCAGCCTACCTGCAGGGTGCTCGCTTGGTGCTGACCCCTGAACTGTCCATATGCGGTTATGCGGCCGAAGACCTGTTTTTGCGCAAAGCGTTCACCCAGGCCTGTGATGATGCCGTCAAAGCCGTTGCGGTTGCGCTGGCAGATTTGAAAGACCTCAGTGTGGTGGTGGGTCACCCCAAAGGCGGCGACCATCGGACGCGTTCGGTGGCAGTGCAAAGCCGCTTTAACGCGGCCAGCGTGCTGTGCGAAGGGAGGGTGGTGGCCACCTATTGCAAGCGCGAGCTGCCCAACTACCAGGTCTTTGATGAACGCCGCTATTTCACGCCGGGTCAGGACGTGTGCGTGTTTGAGGCCGGCGAGCCGGGCGACCGGGTCAAGGTGGGATTGCTGATTTGCGAAGATGCCTGGTTTGAACGCCCCGCCCAAGAGACGGTGCAGGCCGGCGCGGAACTGCTGGCGGTCATCAACGCGTCCCCCTTTCATGTCGGCAAAGGAAACGAGCGCGAGCAAATGATGCGAGAACGCGTGCTGGCCTGCGGGCGGCCGCTGGTCTATGCCCATCTGGTGGGCGGGCAGGATGAAGTGGTGTTTGAAGGCCATTCCTTTGCGCTCAATGCCGACGGCTCATTGGCGGGGCGCGCGCCCAGTTTCGTGGAGGACAGCCTGCTCATTCAAGCCAGCCGGACGACGGCAGCGATGCAGTTGCAGGCAGCGGTGGCTCCAGACCGCACCCCCGAGGCCGACTTGTGGGGCGCCCTGGTGCTGGGGGTGCGCGACTACATCGGCAAGAACGGCTTTCCCGGTGTGCTGCTGGGCTTGTCGGGTGGCATTGACTCGGCCCTGGTGCTGGCGATTGCAGTGGATGCGCTGGGCAAAGAGCGGGTGCGTGCGGTGATGATGCCGTCACCGTACACCGCCGACATCAGCTGGATCGATGCGCGCGATATGGCGGCGCGGCTTGGGGTGCGTTATAACGAGTTGTCGATCGTGCCCGAGTTCGATGCGTTCAAGGCCACGCTCTCCGGCGAGTTCAAGGGCTTGGCGGAGGACACCACCGAAGAAAATATTCAAGCGCGCATTCGGGGCACCTTGCTGATGGCGCTCAGCAACAAGTTTGGCAGCATTGTTCTGACCACCGGCAACAAGTCAGAAATGGCCACCGGGTATTGCACGCTGTACGGCGACATGGCCGGCGGCTTCGCGGTGATCAAGGATCTGGCCAAAACCACGGTGTTTCGCCTGGCCCGCTGGCGCAATGCGCATGACCCGTACGGCAGCGGTCAGGCGCCAATTCCTGAGCGCATCATCACCCGCCCACCGAGCGCCGAATTGCGGCCCGATCAGACCGACCAGGACAGCTTGCCGCCCTACGAGGTGCTTGATGCGATTCTGGAGCGCTACATGGAAAACGACGAAAGCATTGAACAGATCATTGCCGCCGGATACGCCAGCGCTGATGTCGAGCGGGTGACGCGCCTGATCAAGATCAACGAATACAAGCGGCGCCAGTCGCCCGTGGGGATTCGGCTGACGCACCGCAGCTTTGGCAAGGATTGGCGTTATCCTATTACCAACCGCTTTCGCGCATGAGGCCCTGATGCCCTTCGCCGGCCTGCCCCTCCATTTTTAACCAAGGATTTTCATGAAACAAATCACCGCCATCGTCAAACCCTTCAAACTGGAAGAAGTGCGCGAGGCCCTGGCCGAGTGCGGCGTGACGGGTCTGACCGTGACCGAGGTCAAAGGCTTTGGCCGCCAGAAAGGCCACACCGAGCTCTACCGCGGCGCCGAGTATGTGGTTGATTTTTTGCCCAAAGTCAAAATTGAAGTGGTTGTGAAAACCGACGATGTGGACAGCTGCGTCGACGCCATTGTCAAGGCCGCCCGCACCGGCAAGATTGGCGATGGCAAGATTTTTGTCACGGCGGTGGAGCGGGTGGTGCGCATTCGCACCGGGGAACTCGACGAAACCGCGATCTGAGCCAACTGTCCTGGTGAACCCGGCTCAGGCTTTAGGCTGGCTGAAGTCCACCAGTTGCGTGCCCGCCAGCGCGTCATGCCAGAACTGCCGCTGTGGGTGAAAGCGGCTCAGAACGGCCCAGATGGCGATCCAGCCGATGATGATCACAAACGCTTCGCCATTTTTGAGTTCAAACCACCAGGACGCGACCAGCGGTGGCCAAAACCACAGCCAACTCCACAGGTAGCGCAGCAGGGCCCGGCTTTGTGTCAGCGGCCGGCCGGCGCGGTCCAGCACCCGGATATGCCAGGTTTTCATGGCCAGGGTCTGGCCTTTTGACCAGAGCCAGACAAAATAAATACCAAAGATGACGAACAGAAACGCCTGCAGGGCGTGACGGTTGTCCATCGCATTTTTGGTCTGGCTCAGGGTGCCAAACAGGTAGCCGGCAATAAAAACCACGCCAAACAGCAGCATGCCCTCGTAAAGCCAGCAGGCCATGCGCCGGATCAGGCTGGGGGTGGAAAAGGGCAGGGGCATGGTTTGGAGTTTGGGAGTCGGTTTATGGCGGCTTTCTGGACAACTTGCCGGGTGGGTGCGCCCTGCACAACGCCAGAAAAGTGTGGAATTATTGCATTGACCGGCCCAACTCCCAAAGCCCGCACGGACAAGTGCGATAATGCGCGCTGCAAATCAAAGCAAACGGGCCAAGGTCCGGCGCAAAAATCAATGCGCCCATGGTTTTGGCCTTAAGTTTCGATGCAACACCAAAAGTGTTTGCAAAGAAGCACCCAAGGTATTTCGTTAGAGAAATTCACAAAGGTTCATCATGGAAATCACAAAAGCCGAAGTTGCTTCGGTGTCAAACTCTTCACATTCGCATTCTTCTGCCAAGACCAAGCCGGCTGCTGCAAGCGCCGAGCATGAGCTCAGGGGCGCAGAAATTCTCATCAAGGCCCTTCAGGCTGAAAACGTCAAGTACGTCTGGGGTTACCCTGGCGGTGCCGTGCTGCACATCTACGATGCATTTTTCAAGCAGGACACCATTCAGCATGTGCTGGTGCGGCACGAGCAGGCGGCCGTTCACGCGGCCGACGGCTACGCCCGCGCCACCGGCGATGTGGGCGTGGCGCTGGTCACCTCTGGCCCGGGCGTCACCAACGCCGTCACCGGCATTGCGACCGCTTACATGGACAGTATCCCGATGGTGATCGTGTGCGGCCAGGTGCCCACCCACGCCATCGGCATGGATGCGTTTCAGGAATGCGACACCGTGGGCATCACCCGCCCCATCGTCAAGCACAACTTTCTGGTCAAGGACGCGCGCGACCTCGCCGAGACCATGAAGAAGGCCTTCCACATTGCCCGCAGCGGCCGCCCCGGCCCGGTGGTGGTGGACATTCCGAAAGACGTTTCTTTCAAAAAGGTGCCCTACCACGGCTACCCGCAGACGATTGAAATGCGCTCCTACAACCCGGTGCGCAAGGGTCATGGCGGCCAGATCCGCAAGGCCCTGCAGTTGTTGCTGGCCGCCAAGCGTCCCTACATTTACACCGGCGGCGGCGTGCTGCTGAGCAACGCCTCGGCCGAGTTGCGCCAGTTGGTTGACATGCTGGGCTACCCCTGCACCAACACCCTGATGGGTTTGGGCGCCTACCCTGCCAGCGACCGCAAGTTTCTGGGCATGCTGGGTATGCACGGCACCGTGGAAGCCAACAACGCCATGCAGAACTGCGATGTGTTGCTGGCAGTCGGCGCCCGCTTCGATGACCGCGTCATTGGCAATCCCAAGCACTTTGCCCAGAACGAGCGCAAGATCATCCACATCGACATTGATCCGTCGAGCATCTCCAAGCGCGTCAGGGTGGACATCCCGATCGTGGGCGACGTCAAGGACGTGTTGTCCGAGATGATTGCCATGATCAAGGAAAGCGCCACCAAGCCCGACGCCAACGCGCTGGGTGCCTGGTGGGACACCATCGAGGGCTGGCGCAAGCGCGACTGCCTGAAGTACAACCCGGGTCAAAACGACATCATCAAGCCGCAATACGTGGTGGAGACGCTCTGGAACATGACCAAGGACGCCGACACGTACATCACCTCGGACGTGGGCCAGCACCAGATGTGGGCCGCGCAGTACTACCGCTTCGACGAGCCCCGACGCTGGATCAACTCCGGTGGCCTGGGCACCATGGGAGTGGGTATTCCCTACGCCATGGGCATCAAGCTGGCCAAGCCCGACAGCGAGGTCTATTGCGTGACCGGCGAGGGCTCGGTGCAGATGTGCATCCAGGAACTCTCCACCTGCCTGCAGTACAACACGCCCATCAAGATCGTGGCGCTCAACAACCGTTACCTCGGCATGGTGCGGCAGTGGCAGGAGATCGACTATGAGGGTCGCTACAGCCACAGCTACATGGACGCGCTGCCCAACTTTGTCAAGCTGGCCGAGGCCTATGGCCACGTCGGCATGCTGATCGAGCGGGCGTCCGACGTGGAGCCTGCGCTGCGTGAGGCGCGCAAACTGAAAGATCGCACGGTGTTCATGGACTTCCGCACCGACCCCACTGAAAACGTGTTCCCGATGGTGCAGGCCGGCAAGGGCATCACCGAAATGCTGCTGAGCGCGGAGGACCTTTGATCATGAAACACATCATTGCAGTTTTGCTGGAAAACGAAGCCGGCGCCCTTTCCCGTGTGGTGGGTTTGTTCTCTGCCCGCGGCTACAACATTGAGTCGCTCACGGTGGCGCCCACCGAAGACCCCAGCTTGTCGCGCATGACAATCCAGACCGCAGGATCCGAAGAGGTGATCGAACAGATCACCAAACACCTGAACCGCCTGATTGAAGTGGTCAAGGTGGTCGACCTGACCGAAGGTGCCTACACCGAGCGCGAGCTGATGATGGTCAAGGTGCGCGCCGTGGGCAAGGAGCGCGAGGAAATGAAACGCATGGCCGACATTTTCAGGGGTCGCATCATCGACGTGACCGAGAAAAGCTACACCATCGAATTGACGGGCGACCAGACCAAGAACGACGCGTTCCTGGACGCCATCGAGCGCGGCGCCATTTTGGAAACGGTGCGTACCGGCTCCAGCGGTATTGGCCGGGGCGAGCGGATTTTGCGGGTTTAGTTGGTTGGGGGCAGAGCTGAAGATCTGTCCCGCAAGTTTTAGTCAGTTGAGGACAGAGCAAATTTACTGCGTAAATCTTGGTCTGTCCCGCAAGGTCATTAGTCGGTTGGGGACAGAGCTAAAGATTTGTCCCGCAAGGTTATTAATTTTTTACAACGGAGTGAGCGATGAAAGTTTTTTACGACAAAGATTGTGATTTGAGCCTGATCAAGGGCAAGACGGTGGCCATCATTGGCTACGGCAGCCAGGGCCATGCCCACGCCCAGAACCTGAACGACAGCGGCGTCAAGGTGGTGGTGGGTCTGCGCAAGGGTGGCGCATCCTGGGACAAGGTTGGCAAGGCCGGCCTCAACGTGATGGAAGTCAATGACGCCGTCAAGCTGGCCGACGTGGTCATGATCTTGTTGCCCGACGAGCAAATCGCCGACGTCTACACCAACAACGTGGCCCCCAACATCAAGCAGGGCGCCTCGCTGGTGTTCGCACACGGTTTCAATGTGCACTACAACCAGGTTGTGCCGCGCGCTGATCTGGACGTCTGGATGGTGGCGCCCAAGGCTCCTGGCCACACGGTGCGCAACACGTACACCCAGGGTGGCGGTGTGCCGCATCTGGTGGCGGTGCATCAGGACAAGAGCGGCAAGGCGCGCGACCTGGCGCTGTCTTACGCCATGGCCAATGGTGGCGGCAAGGCCGGCATCATCGAGACCAACTTCAAGGAAGAAACCGAGACCGACCTGTTTGGTGAACAAGCTGTGTTGTGTGGTGGTGCGGTCGAGCTGATCAAGATGGGTTACGAGACCCTGGTCGAAGCCGGCTATGCGCCGGAGATGGCCTATTTTGAGTGCCTGCACGAGCTCAAGCTGATCGTCGACCTGATCTATGAAGGCGGCATCGCCAACATGAACTACTCGATCTCCAACAACGCCGAATACGGCGAGTACGTGACCGGCCCCGAAGTTATCAACGCCCAGAGCCGCGAAGCCATGCGCAACGCACTCAAACGCATCCAGAACGGTGACTATGCCAAGATGTTCATTCTGGAAGGCCGCACCAATTACCCGAGCATGACGGCGCGCCGCCGCAACACCGCTGATCACCAGATCGAAGTGGTGGGCGCCAAGTTGCGCGCAATGATGCCCTGGATCGCCAAGAACAAGCTGGTCGACCAGACCCGCAACTAACAGCGGGGCGCTTCCAACACAAAGGCTACTTCGGTGGCCTTTGTTATTATGGGCGCCCAACTGGACACAATGAATGGAAGAAGTGAACACTCCCAACACGGATCACGCTGACGCTGTGCTACTGAAGAAGCGTCGCAAAGGCATCTACATCCTTCCCAATCTGTTTACGCTGGCAGCGCTGTTCGGCGGTTTTTACGCCATCGTGATGGCGATCAATGGCCGGTTTGACCTGGCCGCGGTTGGCGTCTTTTGTGCCATGGTGCTCGACAGTCTGGACGGGCGCGTGGCCCGCATGACCAACACCCAAAGCGCTTTTGGCGAGCAGATGGATTCGCTCTCTGACATGGTGTCGTTTGGTGCCGCACCCGCCCTGATCGCGTATGTCTGGGCGCTCAAAGGCCTGGGCCGCTGGGGTTGGATCGCGGCTTTTGTGTATTGCGCTTGTGCTGCCTTGCGGCTGGCACGCTTCAACGTCAACACAACGGTGGTCGACAAGCGCTATTTTCAGGGTTTGCCGTCGCCTGCCGCCGCAGCGCTGGTAGCTGGTTTCATCTGGGTCATGACCGATCTGGGCAGCGCCGGACCACAGTGGGCCTGGCCGATGTTTGCCGTGTGCCTCTATGCCGGGCTGACCATGGTGACCAATGTGCCGTTTTACAGTTTCAAGGATGTTCAGATGAAACGCAGTGTGCCTTTTGTGGTGATTGTGCTGATTGCCATCGGCATTGCCATCATCAACATTGACCCGCCGATTGTCATGTTTGGCTTGTTTGTGCTCTATGGTTTGAGTGGCTATGTGATCTACTTCTGGCGCAAAGCCAAGGGAATTCCCACCAGCGTTATCAGCACGTCGACCGATGAACCCGACGAACGCGGCCTGCACGAATAAAGTGAGCTGTGTTATATTGAAGCCATGCATAAATTTTCACTACTGCTAAACCTGACGTCCTGCGGGCGGAGTGGTTAGCGCGTGATTGCATCAACCCCAAAAGCCCGTCAGCAACAGCGACGGGCTTTTTTGTTGCCCGGACCTTTTCTGTGACCTTTGTAAATATTCCAGGAGAAATGACATGTCAGACAAATTAATCATTTTTGACACCACCTTGCGCGATGGCGAGCAATCTCCTGGCGCCTCCATGACGCGTGATGAAAAACTGCGCATTGCGCGCCAACTCGAACGTCTGAAGGTCGATGTCATCGAAGCCGGTTTTGCGGCCAGCTCCAATGGTGACTTTGAGGCCATCAAGGCCATTGCACATGCCATCAAGGACTCCACCGTATGCTCCCTGTCGCGCGCCAATGACCGTGACATCACGCTGGCGGCTGACGCCGTGCAGGGCGCCAACCGGGCGCGCATCCACACCTTTATTGCCACATCGCCGGTGCACATGGAGAAAAAACTCCGGATGACGCCCGAGCAGGTGCTGGAACAGGCCAAACAGGCGGTGCGTTTTGCCCGCAACCGGGTGGCCGACGTTGAATTCAGCGCCGAGGATGCCTACCGCAGCGAAGAGGACTTTTTGTGCCGGGTCATAGAAGCCGTCATCAACGAAGGCGCCACCACCATCAACGTGCCTGACACGGTTGGTTATGCCATTCCTGAACTCTATGGCAACTTCATCAAACGCCTGCGTGAACGTGTGCCGAATGCTGACAAGGCCATTTGGTCAGTGCACTGCCACAACGACCTCGGGATGGCGGTGGCCAATTCTCTGGCGGGTGTCATGATCGGTGGCGCCCGCCAGATCGAATGCACCATCAACGGCCTGGGCGAGCGGGCAGGCAACTGCAGCCTGGAAGAAGTGGTGATGGCCTTGCGCACCCGGCGCGACTATTTTGATCTGGAGGTCGGTGTGGATAGCACCCAGATTCTGGCGGCCAGCCGCATGGTGAGCCAGACCACGGGTTTTGTGGTGCAGCCCAACAAGGCCATTGTGGGTGCCAACGCCTTTGCCCACGCCTCGGGCATCCACCAGGATGGCATGATGAAGGCGCGCGATACCTACGAGATCATGCGCGCAGAAGACGTGGGCTGGACCGCCAACAAGATCGTGCTTGGCAAATTGAGCGGGCGCAACGCCTTCAAACAGCGCTTGCTGGAACTTGGCGTGCAAATGGACAGCGAAGCTGACGTGAATCTGGCCTTTGCCAAATTCAAGGAACTCGCTGATCGCAAGAGCGAGATTTTTGATGAAGACATCTTGGCTTTGGTGAGCGAGGAAAACGTGGCTCAGAGCCATGAGCAGTTTGGTTTTGTTTCTTTGTCACAGCACAGCGAAACCGGTGAAATCCCGCAGGCTACGGTGGTCATGACCATCGGTGGCAAGGAAGTGACGGGTACGGCTAACGGCAATGGGCCTGTGGATGCCTCGCTCAAGGCAATTGAATCCAACGTCAAGAGCGGCGCCGAGATGGTTTTGTATTCGGTCAACGCCATCAGTGGTTCGACCGAAAGCCAGGGTGAAGTGACCGTGCGCCTGCAGAGCAGTGGCCGCATCGTCAATGGCGTGGGTGCCGACCCCGACATTGTGGTGGCCTCGGCCAAAGCCTACCTGAGCGCCCTGAATAAGCTCCAGAGTCAGGCCGAACGGGTATCAGCCCAAGTCTGATGGACGCAAAATGGTTTAACAAAGTTTTGTAAGTACTTGCTGTAGCTAATCTTTTGTGTTTAAACTGTACCCTTGCAAATTGGCCTCAAGGAGACAAGTGAATGACCACCGATCTAAACCGTTTTTTAGGTAAAAAAGTACGGGGTTTGATTTGTCTTTTGAGTCTGGTGAGCTGGTTTGGGTGGGCGCCCGCTGTGTATGCCGCCACTGCGAAAACACAAAAAACACAGAAAGTCCAAAAAGCACAGGTCAGCAAGCATAAGAAGACCGCAGTCGTGGCAAAGCGCCGCGTGTCGCAAAAATTCGCCACTGCCAAGCGCAAGTCGGCTCCCACCAGGGTGGCCGTTGCGGCCAAGCCTTCTTATGGCCAATTGGCTGGCTTGCACCAAGCGGCCGACGATCTGGATCTCAAATCGAGTGTGGCGTTTGTCATAGACCAAGATACCCAGGAAGTGCTGGTCAGCAAGAACGACCGCGCCGTTTTGCCAATTGCATCATTGACCAAGTTGATGACCGGTTTGATCATCAGTGACGCCAACTTGCCCCTGGATGAAAAAATCACCATCACGCAGGAGGATGTCGACACGGAAAAAGGCAGTAGCTCCCGCTTGCGGGTGGGCGCCGAGCTGAGCCGGGGTGAATTGCTGCACCTGGCGCTGATGTCCAGCGAAAACCGCGCCGCCCATGCGCTGGGTCGCACCTATCCGGGCGGGCTGGCGGCATTTACCAGGCTGATGAACAGCAAGGCGCAAATTCTGGGCATGAAAGACACCCGCTTTGTGGAGCCCACCGGCCTGTCCAGCCGTAACCAGTCAAGCGCGCGTGATCTCGCCAAGTTGGTCAACGTCTCGCACCAGCAGCCACTGTTGCGTGAGTTGACCACGTCCACGGGTTATCAGGTGTTGGTTGGCAATCGCGTGTTGCAGTACAACAATACCAATCGTCTGGTGAAAAACCCAAGCTGGGATATTGGCTTGCAAAAAACTGGCTACATCTCTGAGGCCGGGCGTTGTCTTGTGATGCAGACCAAGGTGGCTGGTCGGCAGTTGATCATGGTTTTTCTTGACTCGGCTGGCAAGCTGAGCCGCTTGGGAGATGCCGAACGTGTCCGCCATTGGGTCGAAGCGGCGGGCAATGCCGCAGTTTTAAAGCCTGGTGCTCATTTGGCAGGGGGCTGATCAAGCTGCGCTACTGACCTTATAGCCCAGGTTTTCCGAGATTTCCTGGGCTGTGGCTTTCAGCTTGGGCAACCAGGATTCTTCCAATCTGCCAGCTGGCGCAGAAATTGACAAACCCGCCACCAATTTACCCTGATCGTCCAGAATGCCGGCTGCCATGCAGCGCACACCAAGCTCCAGTTCTTCGTTGTCGCTGGCAGTGCGGTCCCGGCGCACTTTGGTGAGTTCTCGCTCAAGTGCCGGCAACTGTGTCAGGCTGTTCCGGGTATGACCGCTCAGGCCGGTGCGCAGCGCATAGGCCCGAAGTTTTTGCGGGTCGTCGGCTGCAAGAAACAACTTGCCCACTGAGGTCAGATGTAGCGGCGCACGGCCGCCAATCGCCCGGATCACCTGCATGCCGGAGCGCTCGCTGTAGGCTCTTTCCACATAAATGATTTCGTCGCCCTGGCGGATGCTCAGGTTGACCGGTTGTTGCGTCAACCGGTGTAATTCGCGCATTGGCTCAAGCGCGGCGTCGCGCACATTCAACCGGTTTTTGACCAGATTGCCGAGTTCCAGCAGGCGCATACCCAGGCGGTAACTGCCAGCCTGCGGGTGGTCAACAAATCGGCCCAGCACCAGGTCGTTCAAAATGCGATGCGCCGTGGAGGGGTGCAGACCCGTTTTGGCGCTGATTTCCTTGAGCGAAATAGCTTCTTCCTGCGAGGCCAGCACGTCTATCAACGTCATCAAACGTTCAATAACCTGAATGGTCGGCGCGGATGTGAGGGAAGAATCAATTTTTCGCATGCAACAACCTGAAGTGATCTTTCATTTTATCTTGTGAAATCTTCATTCATGAGTTTGGTGAGATCTGCTTTGCCGGACACGGCACGCCACTGGTGCTGAACAAAAAGCTCAAACGGCTTGAAGCGTGTTTTATAGGACATTTTTTGACTGTGGGCCACCCAATAGCCCAGGTAGAGGTACTTGAAACCCTGGGCTTGGGCGCGCTTGATCTGCCACAGCACGTTGTAATTGCCAAAAGACTGGCCCGGCTCAGGCTCATAAAAGGTGTAAACCGCTGACATGCCATCGTCAAGCTGGTCAATGATGCTCACCATTTTGAGCGCACCTGGCTCGCCGTCTGGCGATGGCTCACGAAATTCAATCAGCAAGGAATTGACGTGACTGTCAATCAGAAAATCCTGGTATTGGGTGATGTCGTCGGCGTCCATGCCACCACCCGGGTGCCTTGCCTGCTGGTAACGCTGGTACAGGGCAAAGTGTTCTGGCGAAAAGGATGGAGTGCAGATGGTGGCTGTTAAATGACGATGCTGCAACCAGGCTCGCTTTTGACTGCGGTCAGGTCGAAAGTCCGCCACCGGCAAGCGCAGCGACAGACACGCCTGGCAGTGATCACAATGCGGACGGTAATAAAACAGACCGCTGCGCCGAAAGCCATTTCGTATCAGCACAGAATACCCTGTTGTATCAATTAGATGTGCGGGCGTGGCCACCTGCGAGCGGGCAACCCGCCCGTCCAGATAACTGCAAGGGTAGTTTGCAGTGGCATAGAACTGAAGCGCCTTGAGCGCTGTATCCTGGGACTGATTCACGCTGAATCCGTATTGGGTGCAAAGAGGTACTGCCAGTATAGGGACTTGAAAACCCAGTCAATCGCAGGCCGCTGGCGCAAGGCCTGAATCCGCTCGATAAATTCCGGCCTTGGTATTTCGTGCGCCCCCAAAGACGCGAGATGCGCGGTGTTTTGCTGACAGTCAATCTGGCTGATATGGTGGTGGCGGCACAGACTCACCAAGGCTGCCAACGCAATTTTGGAAGCATCGGGCTGCCGGTAAAACATCGACTCACCAAACACAGCCTGCCCAATGGCGACGCAATACAGTCCGCCGACCAGCTCACCCTTGGCCCAGGTTTCAATGCTGTGGGCCAAACCCGCATGGTGCAGCTCGACATAGGCCTTGACCATGTCGGGCACGATCCAGGTGCCATGTGCCCCCGGCCGCGGGCAGGAGGCGCAGGTTTGAATCACCCGGGCAAAGGCGCTGTCAATGCGGATCTCGCAATCTGGGTCATTGACAAACTTCTTCAGGGTTTTTTTCAAAGAGGAGGACAGCTTGAAATTACCCACTTCGAGCACCATGCGTGGCGCCGGACTCCACCACAAAATGGGCTGGCCGGCACTGAACCACGGAAAAATTCCATCCTGGTAGGCCGCTCGCAGGGTGCTCACCGACAAATCCCCCCCGGCGCACAGCAGTCCGGGGGCCACCGAGTCGATTTCCCAGGCCGAATTGACGGGCGGGAAGGTGTCACCGCTGGCAAGCCAGGGCAAATGGACCCGAGCTTGTGTCATAACGTGGTGGTGCAAGTTGTTTGCATGGGGGTGTCGTCCAAAAACAGGAACGCCAGCGATTACAATGCGCTGGTCGGGGCGTAGCGCAGCCTGGTAGCGCATCTGGTTTGGGACCAGAGGGTCGAAGGTTCGAATCCTTTCGCCCCGACCATTATTTTCAAGGCCTGGCCGTTTTTACGGCCGGGCCTTTGTTTTTGGTGGTCAGTCAAACGCTTTATGACCGGCATGGCTCATTTTCTTCAGTTGGTAAAGGGCTTCCAGTGCTTCGCGCGGGCTCAAATCGTCGGGGTTGATGGCTTCAAGCGCGATGTCCACCGCGCTGCTGGTCATGACTTCAGCCGCCACGGGCGGGGCAAACAGGTCGATCTGGGCTTGTTGGTGCGAGGCCTGTGCCTCCAGCGCTTCCAGCGTCTGGCGCGCGTGGTTCAGCACCGCAGCGGGCATGCCGGCCAGGCGCGCCACCTGAACGCCATAACTTTTGCTGGCCGGACCCGGCTGGATTTCGTGCAAAAACACAATGTTGCGGCCCGACTCGGCGGCGCTCACATGCACGTTGACGGCGCCATGGTGGCTGGCCGGAAACTCGGTCAACTCAAAGTAGTGCGTGGCAAACAGGGTGTAGGCCTGGGTTTTGTCATGCAACTGGGTGGCGATGGCCGAGGCCAGGGCCAGTCCGTCAAAGGTGCTGGTGCCGCGGCCAATTTCATCCATCAACACCAGTGAATTGGGCGTGGCGGCATGCAGAATTTGCGCGGCCTCGGTCATCTCGAGCATGAAGGTCGACTGCGCGTTGGCCAGGTCGTCGGCCGCGCCAATGCGGGTGTGAATGGCATCAATCGGACCCAGTCGGCAGCGCCTGGCCGGCACATAACTGCCCATGCTGGCCAGCAGCGTGATCACAGCGATCTGCCGCATGTAGGTCGATTTGCCGCCCATGTTGGGGCCGGTGATGATCTGCATGCGCTGCCTGGGGCCCAGGTGGGTGTCGTTGGCGATGAAGGCGCCGGCGCTGGTCTCGGCCAGCCGCGCCTGCACCACCGGGTGGCGTCCGGCCTCGATGTCGAGGCAGGGCTCTTTGGCAAATTCTGGCGGGCACCAGTCAAGCGTCAGGCTGCGCTCGGTGAGGCCGCACAGGGCGTCGAGCGTGGCCAGTGCGCGCGCCAGTTCGGTGAGTGCCGGCACAAACGGTTGCAACTGGTCCAGTACCTGCTCATACAACCATTTTTCTCGCGCCAGTGCGCGCTCCTGTGCGCTGAGCGCCTTGTCCTCGAAGGCCTTGAGTTCGGGGGTGATGAAGCGCTCGGCATTTTTCAGGGTCTGGCGGCGCCGGTAGTCGTCGGGCACCTTGTCGAGCTGGCCTTGCGACACCTCGATGAAGAAACCATGCACCCGGTTGAACTGCACACGCAGGTTGGCAATGCCGGTGCGCGCTTTTTCACGGGTTTCCAGGTTCAGCAAAAAGCTGTCGCAGTTGGTCTGGATAGCGCGCAGCTCATCCAGATCCGCGTCAAAGCCAAGGGCGATGACACCGCCGTCGCGCACCAGCGCCGCGGGCTCGGGCGCGATGGCCTGCCGCAACAATTCTGCGCAGCCGGGAGGAGGCTGCAACTGGCTGGCAATGTCAGTCAGATAGGCCTCAAGCCCTTGCAGCACCGGCGCAAGCAAAGCGGCTTTTTGCAGTGTCAACTGCAGGCCGACCAGTTCACGTGGGCGCACCTGGCGCAGCGCGATGCGGGCCGTGATGCGCTCCACATCGGTGCTGCCCTTGAGTTGCTCACGCAGCTTGGTCCACGGGCCATCGCGTAGAACTGCCAGCGCGTTCAAGCGCTGCTGGGCTTCGTTGCGATCTCGTTTGGGCGCCACCAGCCAGCTTTTAAGCAGACGGCTGCCCATGCCGGTCATGCAGGTGTCGAGCAATGAAAACAGGGTGGGGGCCTCGTCACCGCGCAGCGTCTGCAGCAGTTCCAGGTTGCGCCGGGTGCTTGGCGGCAGGTCGATCAGCTCGCCCGCCCGTTGCACGCGCACGCGGTGGATGTGGGTGAGTGCCCGGCCCTGGGTGTGCTCGGCGTAGGCCAGCAGCGCACTGGCGGCGGCTTGCGCCTGCGCCAGGTCCTGCGCTTGCCAGGGCGCCAGGCTGGCGGCATGCAAGTGTTCCAGCAACTTGCGCTGACCCAGGCCGGCATCAAATTGCCAGTCCGGCCGCACCGAAATCGACAGCGTGCCTGACACAGGCAGGGCGCGCAGCCGGGCCTCAAAGGCGGGTGTGGCACCGGCGCTGAAGATCAGCTCACCCGGCGCAATTCGGCTCACCCAGTCGGCCAGTTCGTCGGGCGTGCACTCGGCCAGATGCACCTCGCCTTGCGTCACGCTCAGCCAGGCCAGGCCGCAACTGTTGCGCGCGCCCTGGTGCACCGCCAGCAGCATCGACTCGGTCTTGTCGCCCAACAGTTCCAGGTCGGTCAGCGTACCGGGGGTGACCACCCGCACCACCTTGCGCTCAACCGGACCCTTTGATGTGGCAACATCACCGACCTGCTCACAAATGGCCACCGACTCCCCCAGCTTGATGAGCCGCGCCAGGTAGGTGTCCACCGCGTGAAACGGCACGCCCGCCATCACCACCGGCGCACCCGCCGACTGGCCGCGCTGCGTCAGCGTGATGTTAAGCAGCCGCGCCGCCTTTTCGGCATCGGCAAAAAACAACTCGTAGAAGTCGCCCATGCGGTAAAACAGCAGGGTTTCCGGATAGTCCGCCTTCAGGCCCAGGTACTGGGCCATCATGGGGGTGTGCTTTTCTGTGTCGGTCATCGGTTGTAGTCTAGCAACTTCAAATGCACAACATCAATGACTCAGACCAGGGTTTGTTCTCCGTGGGAGCAAGGCCAGGTTGCACCAGCTGGCAGCAGCACCCACGGCGATGCTGGAGCAAGCGCCTGAGCGGGCGATGGCCGACTTTCAGGTCTGGCGTCTCAGACGTGCAGGCACGCACCAAATATTAGCAGCGGCGCACCAATTCAGTCTGAAACAGGTGCAACCCAGCGCGGATTCACGCCTGAATCGGCAAATTTCAGCGACTGGAGCAAAAAATGATGGCACGCGTTTTGCTAATAGAACATGGCAAGAACAGCGATTTGTGCTTTGAAGTGCAAATGCTCTGGCGTAGGGTCACTAGGGTTCCGGTTGCTGAATGAAGTATTCGCGCAATGTCTGGTCCGAGAGTGCCCCGGCCTCGCAAGAGGCTCCACGGAGGGATAAAAGCCCGGGAGAACGATGTACAGATCGTCTCTTCCTGCGCCTTTTATTCACTCCAGGAGCTTTGTCATGCGTTCATCAAGTCTTTCTCAATCTGCCACCGGCACATCTTCTTTGCTGAGCCGCTTGTTCAAACCCGCCTTGGGTTTGGCGGTATCCCTGGCTGCTGTCTCAAGTTTCGCGGCCGGCCCCACCACCATGAAATTGGGCACCGTGGTCTGGATCGGCTACGGCCCCTTCTATGTTGCTGACGCGTTGGACCTGTATAAAAAATACAACCTCAAGGTGTCTCTGCAGGTATTCAACGACCCCGCCCTGATTCCTTCTGCCATTGCCTCGGGTGCCGTCGATGGCGGCCACTTGACCTATGACCAGGTGGTGGGGCAGGTGGCCACCGGTAACTCGCAAAAGGTGGTGATGCCAATTGACTATTCCAATGGCGGCGACGCCATCGTGGTCGACGGAAGCATCAAGACGGTGAAGGACTTCAAGGGCAAAAAAGTCGGTTTCAACCCGCTGTCACCGTCAGACTTTTTGTTGTCCTATGCGCTCAAGACCAATGGCATGACCGACAAGGACATTGTTCCTATCAGCATGACGCCTGAAGCGGTGCCCGCCGCCATGGCCTCCGGCCAACTGCCCATTGGCGTGACCTACGAGCCCAGCCTGTCGCAAATTCTGGGTCAGGGCGGCGGCAACAAGTTCAAGGTGGTGTTCTCGTCCAAAAATGCGCCGGGCCTGATTGCCGACGTGATGGTGTTTGATGAAAAGGTCATCAAGGCCAAGCCCACCGAGATCACCGGCATCATCAAGGCCTACCTGGACGGTTTGGCCTACATGAAGGCCAAACCCGATGAATCGGCCAAGATCATTGGCAAGTTCATGGGGGTGTCAGCCAAGGAGGTGAAAGAGCAGCTCTCGGGTGTGTACAACATTCCCCTGGCTGAAATGCCCAAGGCCTTCATGAAGGCCAAGGAAACCACGTCTTACTACGCCAGCGGCGAGATCATTGGCGAACTGCTCAAGGCCAAGGGCCAGATCAAGACGATCCCGGCGACAGAAGCCACCTTTGACGCGCAATTTGTCACCGCATTGACCAAGAAATAAGTTTTGGTTTGACCTGCTGCAGAACCGATGGGTCGTCCCCATTTGTTCTGCAGCCCTTGATTCTTTGAGAGGTGTTTGATGGCGCAAATTTTTCGTTACCCCGATGGTGTCTGGCCCAATGTGGCGGCACTGGCGTTCACCTTGTCGGGCTATGGGCTTGGCGTGGCCTTGCTGGGCTCTGACGCCTGGGCGCTTAATGCGCTGGGCCTGGCGCTGGTGGCCCAAACTTTAATTTGGTCGGCCTATTTCATTCATGAATTCGCCCACAACGCCATCTTCAAGACCGCGGGCGCCAACGAGCGCTGGGGAATTTTGATGAGCTGGGTCAACGGCAGTTGCTACGCCAGTTTTGCCGACATGCGGCGCAAGCACATGCGCCACCATGTGGAGCGCGCCGATGTCATCACCTTCGACGTCCGCGGGTTTTTGTTGCGCGCGCCGGCCTGGTTTCGCAACGCCGTGCTGGCGCTGGAGTGGGCCTACTTTCCGGCGGTTGAATTTTTAATGCGGGCCTTTGTGCTGGCGCTGCCGTTCCGGGATGAGCGCAAACGCGCCGCCAGGGGCCGCATTCTGGGCGTGGCGGCGATTCGCCTGAGTGCCTTTGCCGTGCTGGGCTGGTGGTCGATGAAAGCGCTGCTGCTTTATTTTTTGGCGTACCTGGTGTTTGTCACGGTGCTGCGTTTTGCCGATTGTTTTCAGCACACCTACGACGCCTATCCGATCCTGGACGACAAGCCCATTCCGGCTGACAAGCTGCGTGACCGCGCCTACGAGCAGGCCAACACCTTCAGCAATGTGGTGGGCCTGAACCATCCCTGGCTCAACCTGCTGTGGCTGAACTTTGGCTACCACAACGCGCACCATGAGCGCCCCACGGCGCCCTGGCACCGCTTGCCGGCGTTCCACCGCGAGCTGTATGCCGATGACTACGCGCAGGTGACGCCGGTGCGCGAGTTGCTGCGCAGCTTTCACATCAACCGCGTCAAGCGTGTGCTGGCCAGCGACTACGGCCAGGTGCAGGCGCCCGGCACACCGGGCCGTGCCGATGGATTTCTGGGCGCCGTTGGGGTGTCGTTCTTGACGGCGGTGTGAGTTGAAGCCCAGCTACGCCTTGCAGGGCAAAACGGTGGTGCTCACAGGCGCTGCCGGCGGCATTGGCCAGGCTTTGGCCCACGCCTATGCCAAGCAGGGCGTGCGCCTGCTGCTGCTCGACCGGGCTGCGCTGGCGCTGCAAGCGCTGGCTGAGTCGCTGGCAGCACATGCCGAGGTGACCACCGCCGTGTGCGATCTGGGGGACGACGCGCAGGTGGCTGCGCTGGCTGCGCGCCTGCAAAGCCGATGGGGCAGGGTGGACGTGCTGGTCAACAACGCGGGCGTGGAATACCCTACCCCGATCGACAGCCCGGCGCCGGACGCCATGGCGCGCTGGGCGAGTCTGCTTGACAACAATGTGCTGAGCATGGTGCGCCTCACACGCGCATTGCTGCCGTTGATGCCCGCTGGCGCCAGTGTCATCAACCAGTCGTCGATTTGGGGCAAGACCGGCGTTGCCGACTTTTCGGCTTATGTGGCGAGCAAACACGCGGTCATCGGGTTGACCCGTTCGCTGGCGTTTGAGTTGGGCGGGCGCGGTATTCGTGTCAATGCGGTGTGCCCGGGCTGGATCCGCACCGAGGCCGCCATGCGCTCGCTTGCCAGCATGGCTCAGCAGCAGGGCTGCAGCGAGGCTGAGGTCGAGCGCGACTTGCTGGCACAACAGGCGCTGCCCGGCATGCTCAGCCCAGATGACCTGGCAGGCATTTTTCTCTTTTTGGCAAGTGCCGACGCAACCGCCCTGACCGGGCAGGCCATCGTGGTCAGCAATGGCGAGGTGATGAGCTGATGGCGGCTAACCTGACCCTGTCACTGGCTGGGCGCACAGCACTCGTCACCGGTGCCGCCACCGGCATTGGCCGCGCCATCGCGCTGGCTTTTGCGCGGGCTGGCGCGGCGGTTGTTGTCAACCACCTGGGCCGCAAAGAGCAGGCGGATGTGCTGGTGCAAGAAATTCATCAGTTGGGTGGCCAGGCCTGGGCGCTGGAAGCCGATGTGTGTGTTGCGGCCGACGTGACCCGGCTGGCGGAGCAACTTCAGCAGCGCTGTGGCACGCTGGATATTCTGGTCAACAACGCCGGCATCATTCAGGAAAAACCGTTTCTGGACACCACTGAGGCCGACTGGGACCGCATGCTGGGCGTGGACCTGAAGTCGGTATTTTTGACCTGTCGCGCGTTTTTGCCGGGCATGGTGGCGCGCCAGCAGGGCGTGATCATCAACATCGCCTCCGATCTGGGACTTTTGGGACGTGCCCAGTTGGCACCGTACTGCGCGGCCAAGGCGGGTGTGATCGGCTTGACCCGATCCTTGGCGCGGGAATTTGCCCCGGCCATCCGTGTCAACGCCATTGCGCCGGGGCCGGTGGCTACCGCCATGGTGTCGCTGGAATCCATGAGTGCCGAGTCGATTCAAAAAGAGCTCGACATTCCCCAGCAGCGTCTCGCAGAGCCTGAAGAGATTGCCGCCACAACGTTGTTTCTGGCCTCGGACTTATCGCGTTTTTATTGTGGCCAGGTGCTCGGGCCCAATGGCGGCTCGGTGATGCCCTGAGTTGCCACCATTTTTCATGACCCACACGTCAGTCTCCCACCATTCCCCAGCGCTGCCATTGCTGGTGCTGCTGTTCTCGTCCTCGTTGTGGGGCCTGTCCTGGTGGCCTTTGAAGCAGTTTGTCGAAGTGGGCTTAAGCGGGCCAATGCTGTCCATGTTGGTGTATGGCCCGGTGGGGCTGGTGCTGGCCGCGTATCTGTGGCGCGAACGCATGGCCTGGCGGTCGCAGGCCGGCCTGCTGATCGCCCTGGCGCTGGTGGGTGGCTGGGCCAATACCTCGTTTGTCAACGCGCTGATGCTGGGCGACGTGGTGCGTGTCATGTTTTTGTTTTACCTATCGCCAGTTTGGTCGGTGCTGGGGGGCTGGCTGTTTTTGAAGGAGCGTGTCAGCGTCCGCCGCAAGTTGGCGGTGGCAGTGGCGCTGGCCGGACTCTGGCTGGTGCTGGGCGGGGCAAAGGCCTTCAGCACGGCCTTGAGCGTGGCCGACGTGCTGGCGCTCACCGCCGGGCTGGCGTTTGCCGGCAACAACGTGATTGCACGGGCCGGCCAGGCGATTCCGATCCGCTCCAAAACAGCGGCTGTTTTCCTGGGTTGTGGCGTCCTCTCCGGGGTCTGGGTGGTGGGTTTGGGCACGCCTGTGCCCGACGTGTCGCTGCCCGTGTCCCTGGCGGTGCTGGCGTATGGTTTTGGCTGGCTGCTGCTGGCAACTGCCACCTGGCAATTTGGTGTGACGCACATGGAAAGCGGGCGCGCTGGCGTGGTCATGCTGGCCGAACTGCTGGTGGCCGTGCTCACCGCCACTTGGTGGGGCGGCGAAGCCTTGTCGGCGCTGGAATGGGTCGGCGGCGCGCTGATTGCCTGCGCCGCACTGATCGAGGCCACCGACACCGGCGCGCCAACACCCGTCATCCCAATTTTGAAAAAGGAAACTCCATGAGCACTGTCTGGATGAACCAACTGTCGTGGCTCGACTACCAGAGCCGCATCCAAAAAGACCAGCCGCCCATCTTGTTGCCGGTGGGTGCGCTGGAGCAGCACGGGCCCCATTTGCCGCTGGGCACCGATGGCCTGCTGTCGGCCTCGGTCGCGGCGGATGCCGCCGCGCGCGTGGGTGGCCTGGTGGCGCCAACGCTGTCCTATGGCTACAAGTCCCAGCCCAAGTGTGGCGGCGGCCAGCATTTTTGCGGCACCACCAGCGTCGATGCCGCCACCCTGATTGGCTCGGTGCGCGATGCCGTGCGTGAATTTGCCCGCCATGGCGTGACCAAGCTGGTGGTGGTCAACGGCCACTATGAGAACCAGTGGTTTTTGATCGAGGGCATTGACCTGGGCCTGCGTGATGCGGGCCCCGGCACCCAACTCGAAGTGATGCGGCTCGAATACTGGGATTTCATGACCCCAGACACTCTGGCCGATGTGTTCCCGCAGGGCTTTCCCGGCTTTGCCTTGGAGCATGCCGCGGTGCTGGAAACGTCGATGATGCTGCACTACCACCCTTCACTGGTGCGGCTCGACCTGATTCCCGACGACGGCCCGGCGGACTTTCCGCCCTACGACATGTACCCCACACGCACCGACTGGGTGCCGCCGTCCGGGGTGTTGTCCTCTGCCAAAGGTTCCAGCGCTGAAAAAGGCCGCCTGCTGGCGCAGGAAGTGGCCGTGCGCATCGCCCAGGCCATTGAAAACGGGTTTTCCCCGGCGAAGTGAATACGATGCACCGCGCGTGTGATATTTACCCTGGCAGGTCGGCGCTGATTGTTATCGACATGCAGCGCGACTTTTGCAGTCCGAACGGTTATGCGGCGCGCGCGGGTCTGGATGTTGAGCGGCTGGCCCGGCCCATTGCCCAGGTCCAGCGCCTGCTGACGGCGGCGCGCGTGGCCGGCCTGCTGGTGGTGCACACGCGCGAGGGGCATCAGCCAGATCTGTCGGACTGCCCGCCGGAGAAAATGCGGCGCAGCATTCAGGCCGGCGCGCCCATCGGCAGTGCGGGCCCCATGGGACGCCTGCTGGTGCGCGGTGAATATGGGCACGACTTTATTGATGCTTTAAAGCCGCAGGCTGGTGAAGTGGTGATTGACAAGCCGGGTTATGGTGCGTTCCACCAGACTGACCTGGAAGGTCTGCTCATCAGCCGCAACATCCGTCAATTGATCCTGTGCGGCGTGACCACCGAGGTGTGTGTGCACTCCACCTTGCGCGAAGCGGTGGACCGTGGTTATCGTTGCACCACTGTGAGTGATGCGACCGCCGCCAGTGATTCCGCTTTGCAGGCGCCGGCGCTGGCGATGATTGGTGTCGAGGGCGGCATCTTCGGCCAGGTCGCCAGCACGGATCAAGTGCTACTGGCCCTGCTGGTGACAACTGACCGGAAAGCCATCGCATGACACAAGTCAAAAAAATGTGGCCGCTGCTCACCGCCACCCATCGCTACGACAAATCCATTTCGACCCTGAATCGGGGGCATGGGCAGCAGATCGAGGCGCCCATCCTGGCCTACTTGATCGAAACCGCGAATGGCCGCATCCTGTATGACGTGGGTTGTGACCACGCCAAGATCCATGACCCCATCGCCCGCGCCCGTTATTACAACCCGGAGCTGTTCGCGTTCGGGGCGCCCGAGATGCTCGAGCAGCAGCGTATACCCCATCACCTGGCGCGTTTGGGGCTGACACCG
>NZ_JAABQC010000034.1 GCF_011391645.1 Rhodoferax sp.
GGAGATGGTGCAAATACGTCTTGTCAGACCCCTGGTTCGGCAAGACTACGTGTTGGTGCTGGGTCAAGCAGTGAACGGTATTGAATCGGCAGATAACGCCCGTGGTTGACACAACAAGAAATTTATTTGCGAAAAAGTTGAAATGAGCACATTTTTGAAAGCAAGCTGTCTGGCGATCTATTTGCTGGCAGTCATTGGCGGTTTTGTGGCGCTGCCGTTCGGGTTGTCATCGGCGCTGCAAAACATCGCGGCGATTTTGCTGGGGCTTCATGCGCTCGAACTGGCCATCGCGTGGCGCAGTGTCGTGCGCCACGCGGGGCCGTTGGTGGACAGCATTGCCCTGACGCTGCTGTTTGGCTTCTTGCACTGGCTGCCGCTGGCCAAGCGCGACAGCCGCTGACACAAAATGCCGGCCCACCGGTTGATCGACAAGGCGGGTGCTTGCGCGCAAGAGGTGCGTTTTACATCTGACGATCACACCGTGCTTGTGGCGCAAGCTTGGGGAAATGCCGGTCACCGTCCGGTCATTCTGCTGCATGGTGGCGGACAGACACGTCATGCCTGGAAGACCACTGCCCGCAATCTGGCAGCGCGCGGCTTTTATGCCATAGCGGTGGATTTGCGCGGACATGGCGACAGCGGTTGGTCGCCCAGCGGCAAATACTCAATGGATGGTTTTGTGGCCGACCTGCGCTGCATTGCAAAGACTTGCCGTCAGCCACCTGTTGTGATCGGCGCCTCGCTGGGTGGCATCACGGGTCTGGTTTGCGAGGGCGAGGGCCCGCCCCTGATGGCCGCGCTTGTTTTGGTCGATGTGACGCCGACTGTGCAACAGACCGGAATCGAGAAGATTCGCCTGTTCATGGGTGCCCAAGCGAAGGAGGGATTTGCCAGTGTGGAAGCCGCTGCCGATTCGATCGCAGCCTACCTGCCGCATCGCCCGCGGCCCCGTTCGCTCGCCGGGCTGGGTAAAAACTTGCGGCAACATGCTGATGGCCGCTACCGCTGGCATTGGGATCCCGCACTTCTGGATTTCAGCGATCAGTCGCTCACGGCTGCGCTCAGCACACGCCTCACTGCGGCAGCCAGGGGGCTAAAGGCACCCGTGTTGCTGGTGCGTGGCGGCGCCAGTGAGCTGGTCAGCACGGCTGATGTCGAGCAGTTTCTCAAGCTTGTGCCCCACGCCCGCTATGCCAATGTTGCTGATGCGGGTCATATGGTGGCTGGCGATGTGAATGACCAGTTTGGCATTGCCGTGCTCGACTTTCTGCTCAAGCTTCCAGACACCTGAACTTGAAAGATGCCGCTGTTTCTGAGCGGTTGCGCAGTTTCACCAGCAACAGGGTGGCTGCCAGAATGACGTCATTCGCAAGCACGACCGTCGATGGGCCCGGGCTGTCATGTTGGACCCGTTGCCGGCCACCTGGTCGTCACAAGCCTGGAAAAGCTTTCAGTGCATGACGCGAAATCGGGTGCCCCTGAAGCTGAACACCGAACTGCGCGGCTGGATTTCTTCCAGCACCAGATCAGGGGCGACCTGGGCGCCTTGTGCCAGCACCAGGTTGTTGACCAGCAGCAGCCGCTGCGTGGGGCTGGTTGAGTACACGTTGCCGGTGATGGTGATTTTGGGGATCTGGCTGCGCAAGTCTTGCGGCAAGTCCGTGAGCAGCGGTGCAGCGGCGGGTGCTGTGGCTGCTGGGGCCGAAACGGCAGCTTTGGCCGGTGCGGCCGGCTTGGAGGATGGCACTGCCGCTGCTTTGGCCGGGGCAGTCCTTGCCGGCGTTTGCGCCGGCACTTGGGGCGCTAGAACAAGCTGAACGGGTGCCGAGGGCATGACTGGCTTGGGCAACGACTGTTCTGCGGGTGGTGACACTGGCGGGGGTGGGTTGCCAGGCGCGCGCCAAAACCAAAAACCTGCTGCCAGCAAAAGCAGCGTTACACCCGCTGCCATGGCCAGGAGCAACGAGCGGCTGGTGTCGGCGTTGCCGGGGCTGCCGGAGGGGACCTGGTGGCGTGTGTGCAAGCCGGGGGCCGCGCCCCGTTCACGCTCCGCATCGGCCCTTTTGAGGGCATCAAGAATGTAGGACATTGGTTTATCGTGGGTCAGTGAGCAGACGGGGAAATTGGCCCTGGGTGGCGCTCTCGATCTGCATGAAAGTCATGGGGCCGGGCCGGCCGTCGGGCGTGATGCCACGGGCGCGCTGGAAAGCCCGCACCCGCGCGCGCAGGTCAGCGTCCAGAGCAAGGGGCGCAGAATCGGTGCCCGCAGACGGCCCGCCGTCAAGCTGGTTCAAGCGGCTGGCCAGCCAGTCAATGGCCGGGCCGCTGCTGCCTTCTTGCAGTCCGCCGTTGTAGCCGGGTGGGGCCCGCCAGTAGCTGGCAAAGTCGCCGCGCCAGAACTGCGCCAGCTCAACCAGCCTGACGGTGTGCAGGCGCCCGTCAAGCCGCAATGAGGCCGTTTGATCTGACAAGCCCGCCAGCACCGCATACACGGCCGGGCCTTGGGTCGCCTGCAGTGTCAGGATGCCTGGGCGATTGAGTTGACGCAGCAGCGGCATGGTTAATTTGCTGGCGCGGTAACACTGCAAGTCTTGTGTGCTGGCCGCCTGGCAGGGGTCGGCGCTGTTGTCTGGCAGCTTCCAGTCAGGCGCCAGCGCGCGCCAGGCGCCGTCGACGTCGGCTGGCAACTGCGGCCAAAGGGTCTGCAGGCTTTCAATTTGGACGACCGGCAAAGCGGCCACAGGCTGGGTGGGCGAGGTTGAAGCGTCTGTTTTTGGGGGTTCCGCTTGCGCCGCGGGTGCTGTTTGGGCGGTTGGTTGGGGGTTTTCCTGCCCTGAAAAAATCTGCAAACCCAGCAATACCAGGGCTGCCAGCAGGGCCACGCCGGCCAAGGTGTAGCCCAGAAGTTGGCGCCCGACACCCGGTTTGTTCACCGTCTCAGGGCCAAACACTTCAGACGCCGCTTTGTCCACCACCGACCGGCTGACGCCGGGCAGTCCATTGGCCCACGCGCCCAGCAGCGCCCGCCCGCACAGCAGGTTGATGCGCCGGGGTACGCCGCGCGTGAGTTGGTGAATGCGCTGCAGCGCTTTGGGCTCAAACGGCAACGTGCCCGTGTGACCGGCCACGCCCAGGCGGTGTCCGATGTATTGGGTGGCTTCAGTCGGGGTCAGCGCGTCCAGGTGAAAACGCGCAATCACGCGTTGCGCCAGTTGTTCCAGTTCGGGCCGCGCGAGCATGTCGCGCAGCTCAGGCTGGCCGATCAGCACAATCTGCAGCAGCTTGCGCTCGTTGGTTTCCAGGTTGGTCAGCAGGCGCAACTGCTCCAGCACCTCAGGCGACAAGTTTTGCGCTTCGTCGATGATGAGCACGCTGCTTTGGCCGCTGGCATGGCTTTGCAGCAAAAAGGCGTTGAGCGCGTCAATGTAGTCCTTGACTGTCGGCGTGCCTGACGCAACCGGGCCGAGCGTGATGTGAAACTCTTCGCAGATCGACTGCAGCAATTCCGGCACGCTGAGCTTGGGATTGAAGATGTAGGCGACATGGCAGTCGGGCGGCACCTGCGCCAGAAAGCAGCGGCAAATGGTGGTCTTGCCGGTGCCGATGTCGCCGGTCAGCAGCACAAAGCCACCCCCTGTGCCACCGGTGGACTGCGTCCCGCCCGCCACGCCATAGAGCAGGTGCGCCAGGGCCTCGCGGTGGCGCTCGCTCATGAACAGGTAGCGCGGGTCAGGTGCGATTGAAAACGGGTCCTGGCTCAGGCCGAAGTGGGCGGCGTACATGGTGCTCATGCGCTTTGAAAAAGTTCCAGCAAGCGGTCAAGCCCGCCGGATTCGATCGATACATTGGCAAATTCACGCACCGCCGGCTGTGCGTGGTAGGCCACCGACAAGCCTGCCACGCTCATCATGGGCAGGTCGTTGGCGCCGTCACCCATGGCGATGGTCTGTTTGGGGTTGATGCCCAGGGTGTCGCACATCTGTAGCACCATGCTGCGCTTTTCGGCACCATCACAAATATCGCCCCAGGGCTGGTGCACCATGCGGCCGGTGAGCATGCCGTTGTCCAGTTCCAGCACATTGGCGCGGCTGTAGTCGATGCCGAGTCGGTCGCGAATTCGGTCGGTAAAAAAAGTGAAGCCGCCCGAGACCAGCAGCACCTTGAGTCCGGCCTGCCGGCAGGCGCTCACCAGTTCGGCAGCGCCGGGGTTGAGTTGCAGGTGGTTTTGGTAAATGCGCTCCATGTCGGCCAGCGTGACGCCCTTGAGCAGGGCCACGCGCTGGCGCAGGCTCTCCTTGTAGTCACTGATCTCGCCGCGCATGGCGGCTTCGGTGATGGCCGCCACCTGCGGCTTGCGGCCGACTGCATCTGCAATTTCATCGACACACTCAATGTTGATGAGGGTCGAGTCCATGTCAAAGGCGATCAATTTGTAGTCAAGCAAATTCAGCGGCGTGGTGATGCCTGCAATCATCAGGCCGGGGGCGAAGACGGAGGGTTTCATGGAAAAGAGGATGGATATTTTTTGTGATGATCTGGCGCGATATCAGCCAGCTTGAGAATTCATTTTTGTGACGTGCTTGCCAGCAACCAGTTTTCCAGCTGCAGCCCGGGCACGCGGGCAAATTCTGCGTCGCCTGACACCAGTGTGGCACCCAGCGCCAGCGCGTGGGCGGCGATGAGGGTGTCATTGGGGCCGATGGGGGTGCCAGACAGTTCGAGGTCGGTCCGCAGCTCGGCGTAGTGGGTCGCAACGGCAGATTCGAGTGCAAGCACATCGATCGAGGCCATCACGCGCTCGTATTGCGTGGACCAGCGCGGGTTGGTGCGCCTGCGCAAACCGAAGAGCAGTTCGCATTGCACCACAACACTGGTGCACACCTTGCTGTTGGGCTCATTTGCCGCAATCGACAGCGCTTGCTGAGCGGCGGTGCCGGTGGGGTTGCGCATCAGGTCGGAAATGACGTTGGTGTCGAGCAAATACAGCTTGGAGTCAATCGCCATCAGTTTCCCCCAAAATCGATGTCGTCGAGCGGGAGCAGGCTGGCATCGACGTCCGGGAAGGCTTCGTCAACCGTGCCCGCGGTGGTCATTTCCTGGAGTGCCAGCGCCAGGGCGGCCATGGTGCCTTTGGCGGGTTTGTCTGGCACCAACTCCAAAATCAGCCGGTTGCCTTCACGGTGCATGAGTGCGTCGGTGCCGGGCAATTCGAATTCTTTCGGAATTCGCACGGCCTGGTTGGCGCCGTTGCGAAACAGGCGCACATGGCGGGCCGGTGACTCTGGCGAATAGTCGGCGGCTTTTTCGGAGGCGATGGGCATGGTGGTTCTCCCGAGTCGGTGATGCCTTGAGTCTAGCCTATGCTGCGGCATATGTCCTCACGAGACACGCTGACAGCTCAAGGTGCGCTGCAAAGTTGCCGTGACTTGCCGGGTGCCGGTGCTGCCATTGGCGTCAAAGCTTTGCTCCAGAAACGAGATGTGACCGTCCTCAAAGCGCAGCACGCTGCAGGCCCGGGTGCCGTAGTCGGGCAGGGTGACGAAGGCGGCTGAGAGCGCGCGCTCAAGTGCCAGCGGGATACCGGTGACGGGCAGGTCGGTATCGGCGGCGAGCGCAGGGTTGTGCAGCAGTGCCAGCAACTGGGTATCACCGGGGTGGGCTTGGGCCAGCAGGGTTTGCAGGCTACCGCTCAAATTTGCCAGCTTGGGCCAGGGGGTCAGAAAGTCGGCATTGGACACGGCACCGATGCCCGGCTGCATGGCCATGACCTTGGCGTGCCGGCTTTCCAGACCCATCAGGCTGGTGCCATCAAAAACCAGCAGGTTGAACGGGTTGTAGTTGGCGGCGCAGCCGGCCAATTCGGTCAGGTAGCCGCGGGCGCTGGTATCGGCCTGCAAAAAGGCGCTGACCAGTTCGCCGCGCGAAGGCGCCTCAGCCTTCACATTGGCGGGGTCGCGGTGGTTGGTGAGTGCCGCCAGACGGCCCGTGCGGCTGATACCCAGCCAGGTGCCACCGGCCTGCAAATCGCGCCCGGCCAGAATCGGCGCGTCGTCCCACCAGTGCAGTGGCGCGGTCGGGCGCGCATAGAACTCGTCGCGGTTGGCAATCAGCAGCAGCGGGTTGGGGCTGTCTGGCTGCCAGTTCCAGGCGATCAGGCACATGGGGTGTGCTCCTTGGTCAGGCGGCAACCGCAGCCGTTGCCAGCACCGGTTGCCCCAGGTTGCGCAGCACATCGCGCACCATCTTGGCCCGGTCTGCGGCCTCCGGCAAGGCGCGCTCGATGCGCAGTTTTTCGTTGCCAGCGAGACGGATGTGCTTGTTTTTCTGGATCAGCGCAATGATCTTCATGGCGTCGATCGGCGGATCTTTCTTGAAGGTGATGGTGATGATGCCCGGCGCGGCATCGACCTTGAGCACGCCGTAGGGTTGGCTGATGACGCGCAGGCGGTGCACGTCGATCAGGGTTTGCGCCTGCGCTGGCAACTTGCCGAAGCGGTCGATGATTTCTTCCATCAGGCCATCGATCTGCTCGGCAGTTTTGGCGGTGGCCAGCTTCTTGTAAAACGACAAGCGCAGGTGCACGTCGCCACAAAAGTCGTCGGGCAACAGCGCGGGCGCGTGCAGATTGATGTCGGTGGCCACGTTGAGCGGGTTCAGCAGGTCGGGCTCGATGCCGGCCTTGAGGCAGCGCACCGCCTCTGACAGCATTTCGTTGTAAAGCTGGAAACCGACTTCGAGCATGTTGCCGCTCTGGTTTTCGCCCAGCACCTCACCGGCACCGCGGATCTCGAGGTCATGCATGGCCAGATAAAAGCCGCTGCCGAGTTCTTCCATGGCCTGGATCGCATCCAGCCGCTGCTGGGCCTGCTTGGTCAGGCCTTCCAGGTCGGGCACCATCAAATAGGCATAAGCCTGATGGTGGCTTCGGCCCACGCGACCGCGCAGCTGGTGCAATTGGGCCAGTCCGAACTTGTCGGCGCGGCTCATGACAATGGTGTTGGCCGTGGGCACGTCGATGCCGGTCTCGATGATGGTCGAGCAAAGCAGCAAATTGGTGCGTTGCGCCACAAAGTCGCGCATCACACTCTCCAACTGGCGCTCGGGCATCTGGCCGTGGGCCACGGCAATGCGGGCTTCGGGCAGCAATTCTTCCAGTTTTGCGCGACGGTTCTCGATGGTTTCGACCTCATTGTGCAAAAAGTAAATCTGGCCGCCGCGCTTGAGCTCGCGCAGCACCGCCTCCCGGATCACGCCTGCTCCTTCAGTGCGCACAAAGGTCTTGATCGCCAGGCGGCGCTGTGGCGCGGTGGCGATCACGCTCAGGTCGCGCAGGCCTTCGAGTGCCATGCCCAGTGTGCGGGGGATCGGTGTGGCAGTGAGCGTGAGCACGTCAACTTCGGCGCGCAGGGCTTTCATCTGCTCCTTGTGGCGCACGCCAAAGCGGTGCTCCTCGTCGATGATCAACAGCCCCAGGTTTTTGAAGTGGGTGTTCTGGCTTAGCAATTTGTGGGTGCCGACCACGATGTCGATGGTGCCGTCGGCCACGCCTTTCAAAGCCGCAGTGATCTCTTTGCCAGACCTGAAGCGGCTCATCTCGGCCACTTTCACCGGCCATTTGGCAAAACGGTCCACCAGCGTCTGGTAATGCTGCTCGGCCAGCAGGGTGGTGGGCGCCAGAAACGCCACCTGCTTGCCGCCGGTGATGGCAACAAAAGCGGCGCGCAGAGCCACCTCGGTCTTGCCAAAACCGACGTCACCGCAGATCAGCCGGTCCATCGGGCGCGGGCTGATCATGTCCTGGATCACGGCATGGATGGCGGCTTTCTGGTCGGCTGTTTCCTCAAAGCCGAACTCGTTGGCAAAGGCCTCGTAGTCGGCGGGCGAGTATCGGAACGCATGGCCCTGACGGGCAGCACGGCGGGCGTAAATGTTGAGCAGCTCGGCGGCACTGTCGCGCACCTGCTCGGCGGCTTTGCGCTTGGCTTTTTCCCACTGGCCGCTGCCCAGTTTGTGCCAGGGCGCTTCGTCGGGGCTGACGCCGGTGTAGCGGCTGATCAGTTGCAACTGGCTGACTGGCACGTAGAGCGTGGCTTTGTCAGCGTATTCGAGGTGCAAAAATTCCTGAATCTCGGGTTCGCCGTTGGGCAACTTGTTGCCCAGGTCCAGATTGATCAGGCCACGGTAACGGCCAATGCCATGGGCGGAATGCACCACCGGGTCGCCCACTTTCAGTTCGCTCAAGTCCTTGATGAGCGCTTCAACGTCGCTGACCTGTTCCTGCTTTTTGCGCCGGCGCGTGGTCGGGCTGGCGGCAAAGAGTTCGGTTTCGGTGACAAAGTCGATGCCGGCATCGAGCCAGGCAAAGCCCATGGCCAGGCCGGAGGTGGCGATGCCGATGGGTTCCTTGCTCGCCTGAAACTCGGCCAGCGAGTCAAACGACGGCGGGTCGAACTGGCTGCTGTGCAAAAAGTCCAGCAAGCTGGCACGCCGGCCATCGCTCTCGGCCAGCACCAGCACGCGCTGCTGGGTGTTGCGGATGTGGGCCTTGAGCCTGGCCAGCGGGTCTTCGGCGCCGCGTACCGCGGTTAGGTCGCCCAGGCGCACAAAGTGGGCGCTGTCGGCCACCTCGTCCACCGCCGCGCGCAGCGCCAATTGGGCATGCTGGTTGACCCGGGCATAAAACTGCTCGGCGCTTAAAAACAGCGCGTCGGGCGGCAGCACCGGCCGCTCCGGGTCGCCTTGCACCAGCCGGTAGCGCTCGCGCGTGTCCTGCCAGAAGTGGGCAAAAGCGGGTTCGAGGTCGCCATGCAGCACCACAGTGGCGGTCTCGCCCAGGTAGTCAAAAACAGTTGCGGTCTCGTCAAAAAACAGCGGCAGGTAGTACTCGATGCCCGCCGTGGCCACACCTGTGCCGATGTCCTTGTAAATGCGGCTGCGGGTGGGGTCGCCCTCCAGCAGCTCGCGCCAGCGGCCGCGAAAGCGGGCCCGGGCGTCGTCGTCCATCGGGAACTCGCGCCCGGGCAGCAGGCGCACCTCGGGCACCGGGTACAGGCTGCGCTGGCTGTCGGGGTCGAAGGTGCGGATGCTGTCGATCTCGTCGTCAAACAAATCGACCCGGTACGGCACCAGGCTGCCCATGGGAAACAGGTCGATCAGGCCGCCGCGCACCGCGTATTCGCCAGGGCTGACCACCTGGGTCACATGGCTGTAGCCCGCCAGCGTCAGCTGCGCCTTGAGCTTGGCCTCGTTGAGCTGCTGCTTGACCTTGAATTGAAAGGTGTAGGCCGCCAAAAAAGACGGCGGGGCCAACCGGTACAGCGCCGTGGTGGCGGGCACGATCACCACGTCGGCGCCGGTGTCATGGTCGCGCTGGCTGATGCGCCACAGCGTGGCCAGGCGCTCGCTGATCAGGTCCTGGTGCGGCGAAAAGGTGTCATACGGCAACGTCTCCCAGTCGGGGAACAGCACGCAACGCAGCGAGGGCGCAAAAAACACCATCTCCTCGATCAGGCGCTGGGCGTCAAGGGCATCGGCCGTGACGATGGCTGTAACTTTGTGGGCGGCCTTGTCGCGCAAGGCCAGTTGAGCCAGCAGCAGCGCATCGGCCGAGCCGATCGGGCGCGGCAGCGTGTAGCGTTTGCCGGGAGTGAGTTTGGGTAATTCCATGTAAGGCGATTTGCTCATCAGAAGTGTGTGGGGCGTGACAAAAACGCCAAAACCCTGCGCAAGCTTTGGCAGGGTGTATGGCATCGATTCTAGAATGCAGCTTAAACCATGCCAGAACTTAACGACATTGCCCTTGCGCCCACCAGCGCGCCGCGTTGCTGGGCCCTTATTCCTTGTGCCGGAACGGGCTCACGCGCCGGCGCAGCGGGCCCCAAACAGTACCAGGTGCTGGCTGGCAAACCTATGGTGATGCACACCCTGGAGGCCTTTGCCGAAGTCTCTCGCATTGACCAAACCCTGGTGGTGGTGTCTCCGGATGACACATTTTTTCAAACGCCGGACGCGCTCAATGCGTCATTTTTAATAGCGGCTTGTGGTGGCTCAACGCGGGCGGCAAGCGTCTTCAATGGTTTGAACGCCTTGCAGGCCGAAGGTGCGGTGGGGCATGACTGGGTGCTGGTGCACGATGCAGCGCGCTGCCTGATCACGCCCGCTCAAATCAATCAATTGCTGGATGCCTGCCTGGCTGACGAGGTGGGTGGCCTGCTGGCGTTGCCGCTGCCGGATACGCTCAAGGTGGCGCAGGCGGGCAGGGTGACGGCCACCCTGCCACGCGCGGACAAATGGCTGGCGCAAACGCCACAGATGTTTCGCATTGGCAGCCTGATCGAGGCGCTGGAGTTGGCGGGTGACGCCGTCACTGACGAATCCAGCGCGATTGAAGCCATGGGCCTGAGCCCGAAACTGGTATTGGGCAGCGCGCAAAATTTCAAGGTGACTTATCCGGAGGACTTTGCACTGGCGCAGGCGCTGCTGCTGAGCCGCCAGGCTTAAGTCAATCAAAAGGCTCATGACATGAATTTCAGAATCGGTGAAGGCTGGGACATTCACGCGCTGGTGGCAGGGCGCAAGCTAATGTTGGGTGGCATTGAGGTGCCGCATCACCTTGGGCTGCTGGGCCACTCGGATGCCGATGTGCTGCTGCACGCCATCACCGACGCGCTGCTGGGAGCGGCCACGCTGGGCGACATCGGCAGTCATTTCCCGGATACCGACGCGCAGTTCAAGGGCGCGGATTCGAACGTGTTGCTGGCCGAAGCGGCGCGACTCGTGCGCGCCAAAGGCTATGAAATTGGCAATATCGACAGCACCATCATCGCCCAGGCGCCCAAGCTGATGCCTTACCTTCCCGCCATGCGCGCCAGGTTGGCGCAGACTTTGGGCATAACACTGGATCAGATCAACGTCAAAGCCAAAACGGCCGAAAAAATGGGCCCGGTTGGGTTGGGCCAGGCGATGGAAGCGCGCGCGGTGGTGCTGCTGACTTATTGACCTGGGCGTTCTTCAGTTCGGCAGAGTGTGCAGCGGAATATCGTTCTCAAGCGCCAGTTGCTCCAGTTCACTGCAGTTTCGATGTGCCACAAACCCGGCAATGGCCTGCTGTGTGGTCGGCTCCATCATCATGGCCGGTGTACTCCAGGTCAGCCCCGCAACGGCGCACAGGGACTTGGCAAAATGCGGCTCCAGCGCCGCCATGGCCACCCGGCCATCCCGGCAGGGGTAAAGCCGGTAGCCCGCGTGGCCACCGCCAATTGCAGTGCCCGGCAACGTCAGGCCCCAACGGCGCGGCAGGGCCAAATGGGCTGCGGCTTCTGACAAGGCCACTTCGAAAAGACGGCCTTTGCCGGTACTGTTTTGCAGCAAAACCGCCTGCAGCACGGCCTCCACAGTCATCAAGGCGCCAGCCATGTCGGCATACAGCGTGGCGGGCAAATCGAGTCCGGTGACGAGGCCGTTTTGAGCCAGGTAGGTGAGGTCGTGGCCAGGCGCTTCGGCTCTGGCGCCTGGTGCACCGACGATCATCACCAGCGATAACGCCGGGAAGACCCGATGTAGCGAAACCCAGTCCAATCCCAGTTTTTTCAGGGCTCCGGGGCGAAAAGAGGTCAGCAGCACGTCGGTTTTCGCCAGCTCGCGCTGCAACACTTTTTGACCGGCATCGGTTTTGAGATCAACCGACCGGACCCGAATGCCCGGATGCAAGGCGTCATAAGCCGGGCGGCTGTAGGCGCACATCGGGTCGCCCGTGACGCCAGCGGGCGCATTGGCCGGCGCCGGGGGCTCGAGCTTGACGCAGCGGGCCCCCATTCGCCTGAGTCGCAACAGGGCGGCCGGGCCGGGCAGATTGAGGCTCAGGCTGAGGATGTGAACACCCTTGAGGGTTTGCGGTGCTTTGGGTAAGGTGGCCATGGCTTCAGGTAAAACGAAATGTGGGTGATGGCCTGGGCTGTCGGGCGTGTGTGGGCAGTCACGAAGCGGTCTTGATGGGCATCTATTGTGAAGCACTTGAGTCCATCATGGGTAAACCGGGCGCGCTGTTTGTCATAGGGTGGGTTGGTTAGAATTGACCATCAGCAAGATCATTTCATCTTGCCATTTGTTGCCGTTGGACAGCCTGTTGGAGGGATTCGGCGGAGCCTCTCGAAGCGACTTTTTCGCTCAAGGATTTTCATGAAACGTGTTGACGATTTTCGCCTGAAGTTTGGCCAGAAAGAGTATGTGCCGATCATGGTCGGTGGCATGGGTGTGGACATATCAACGGCGGAACTGGCGCTCGAAGCAGCCCGCCTTGGCGGCATTGGGCATATTTCGGATGCCATGGTCAACGACGTGTCAGACCGGCGCTTTGACACCAGCTTTGTCAAGGACAAAACCAAGCAGTACAAGTACAACATCAACAACGCCGACAAGTCTGGCGTCAAGTTCGATCTGGATGTGTTGGCAGACGCCACGCGCCGCCATGTGGGCGCCACCATGGACGCCAAAAAGGGCGATGGCCTGATTTTTGTCAACTGCATGGAAAAGCTCACCATGAACGGCCCGCGCGAGACGCTGCAGGTGCGCATGGCGTCGGCGCTTGACGCCGGCATTGACGGCATCACCATGAGTGCGGGCCTGCATCTGGGTTCGTTTGGCCTGATTGCCGACCACCCGCGTTTTCGCGATGCCAAGCTGGGCATCATCGTCTCCAGCGTGCGCGCCCTGCAACTGTTCCTGCGCAAGAACGCGCGCCTCAATCGACTGCCCGATTTCGTGATTGTGGAGGGCCCGCTGGCCGGCGGTCACCTGGGCTTTGGCATGGACTGGGCGCAGTACGACCTCGCCACCATCATCGCCGAGGTGGTGCGGTACGTGAAAGACGAGCAACTCAACATTCCGGTGATTGCCGCGGGCGGTATCTTCACCGGCAGCGATGCTGTCTCATTCCTTGAGGCCGGTTCGGCCGCGGTGCAAGTGGCCACGCGCTTCACTGTGTCCAACGAATGCGGTTTGCCGGCTGACGCCAAGCAGGACTACTACCGCGCCAACGAGGAAGACATCGAGGTCAACACCATTTCGCCCACCGGTTATCCGATGCGCATGCTCAAAAGCTCTCCCGCCATTGGTGACGGCATTCGGCCTGGTTGCGAGTCGTATGGTTATCTGCTTGACGCCAATGGCAACTGCGCCTACATCACCTCGTACAACCGGGAGCTTGCCCTGCACCCCGATGGCAAAAACATCTCAGTGATGGACAAAACCTGCCTGTGCACGCAGATGCGCAATTTCAAGTTGTGGACCTGCGGCCACTACACCTACCGCCTCAAGGACACCACCCGCCGCAATCCGGACGGCACCTATCAGACGCTCAGCGCCGAACACATCTTCAAGGACTACCAGTTCAGCGTGGACCACCAGATAGCTTTGCCCGCCTGAGCGGACCTGAACCGGCTAAAACTGAATGCCGGCCGGGTTGGCGGGGTTTGGCCTGGGTTCTGTGATGGGAGGCAAGACCGGTTCTGCTGGCGCTGTGGTGCTGACCGCCGGCGCCACCGGTTTTTCTACAGCGACCAAGGGCATGGCTGGAGGCGCACGGTAGCCGGCTGGCAATTTGCTGCTCTGGGGATAGCCCGCAGCAGTCAGGTATTGGGCCCACTCCGAGGCCGAGAAACCTGCCACATGCTGAGTGCCAATCGTTAAAAATGGCAGCGAGTTGTTGCCACTCAACTTTTGCAGGGCGTCGGCATCCTGGGCGGTCGTGATGGTTTTTTCCGAGAACGGCACGCCCCTGGCAACGAGCAGGCTGCGCCCGCTGTCACAAGGCGCGCAATTGTTGCCGGTGTAGAGCGTGACCGGGTATTTGCCAACCACCTGACGCAACTCATAGGGCAGTGGCACGCCACTTTGGGCGGCCGCCAGTGTGCTGTTCACCGGGGTCACTTTGCTGGCGGGAGTGTCCGGCGGCTTGTCAGAAAAAGTCACCCTTCCGTCGGGCCCCACGATGCGGTAAAGCGTTTGCGCCTGCAAATTACCCGTGCCCAACAGGACGCAGCCACAGGCAAGCGCCAGCAGCCAGCGAAGTACTTGTTGCGGCGCAATCCGGTCAGATCGAACGGCAGTCCATTGTTGTTGCATCATGCATGCTCCTCAGGTTGTTGGCACCATGCCCTGGTGGCGCAGCAACGCGTCCAAAGTAGGCTCACGGCCCCGAAAGGCCTTGAACGACTCGATGGCCGGCCGGCTGCCGCCCGCTTCAAGAATGGCTTGGCGGTATTTTTGCCCAGTTTGCACGTTAGGTAAACCATCCGAGCCCATGGTTTCCTCAAACGCGGCATAGGCGTCACTGCTCAGCACCTCGGCCCATTTGTAGCTGTAGTAACCAGCCGCATAACCGCCGGCAAAGATGTGACTGAAGGTGTGCGCGGTGCGCGCCCAAGTGGGTGGCTGCAGCACAGCCACCTCCTGGCGCACCTGCTGCAGCAGCGGCATGATGTCATCGGCCGGGTCATGCGCCGTGTGCAGCAACATGTCAAACAAAGAAAATTCGATCTGACGCAGCGTCTGCATGCCGCTCTGGAAGTTTTTGGCGGCCAGCATCTTGTCGAACAGGGCGCGAGGCAGTGGTGCATCGGTGTCCACATGGGCGCTCATGTTTTTGATGACATCCCATTCCCAGCAGAAATTCTCCATGAACTGGCTCGGCAGTTCCACCGCGTCCCATTCGACGCCGCTGATGCCCGACACATCACGCTCGTTGACTTGTGTCAGCATGTGATGCAGGCCGTGGCCAAATTCGTGGAACAGGGTGGTCATGTCGTCATGCGTCAACAGTGCCGGTTTGCCGTTTACGCCACTGGCGAAGTTGCAGAC
The DNA here is from genome assembly GCF_011391645.1 of Rhodoferax sp. GTDB lineage: Bacteria > Pseudomonadota > Gammaproteobacteria > Burkholderiales > Burkholderiaceae_C > Rhodoferax. The sequence goes on from NZ_JAABQC010000034.1 coordinate 14,857, forward strand.
CAGATGCGCCACGGGGGTCTGCAACTGGTGTGTGTCAGGGCGCAGCCAGCGCGCCCGCACGTCGTCCATCCAGGCGCCGCCGCGCTTGCCATTGCGCGCTTGCGGGTCAAGGTAAAACTGGCCCACCAGTTCGGGTGCGCTCTGGGCTGTAGCGCGCTCAATGCGGAAAAAGCGCACTGACTCATGCCACACTGGTGCGTGGTCTTCACGAATACTGACTTCAAACAGGGTTTGCACAATATTGAACAGGCCCGCCAGCACCCGGGGCAGGGGAAAGTATTGCTTGACCTCCTGTTCGTTGAAGTTGTAGCGTGCTTCCTTGAGCTTTTCGCTGATAAAAGGCCAGTCCCAGGCCTGCGGGTCGGGCAGGTTCAATTGCTCCCGGGCAAAGCTGCGCAAGTCGGCCAGGTCCTGCTCGGCAAAGGGCCGGGCGCGCTGGGCCAGGTCACGCAGAAAAGTCACCACCTGTTGCGCCGAGTCGGCCATTTTTGGCACCACCGACAGCGATCCGAAATCCGGATAACCCAGCAGTTTGGCCTCTTCCAGGCGCAGGGCCAGCAGTTCACTGATGATGTCGGTGTTGTCAAACTGGCTGAGGTCGGTGCCGGCCTGGTCCGAGGCGCGGGTGACATAAGCGCGGTACAGCATATGACGCAGCGCGCTGCTGCTGGCAAATTGCATCACCGGCAGGTAACACGGCATTTTCAGGGTCAATTTGAAGCCGTCCTTGCCTTCTGCCTGGGCTGCGTTGCGGGCGGTCTGCTTGATGTCGTCAGGCAGGCCATCAAGCTCGTCGGCTTGGGCGTAGTAGGCGAAGGCATCGGTCGCATCCAGGGCGTTTTCGCTGAATTTCTGGCTCAAATACGCCTGCCGCTCGGCTATTGCCGCAAAACGCTCCCGGTCAGCCCCCTGCAGGTCGGCGCCGCCCAGCACGAAGTTGCGCAGGGCGTTCTTGAGCGCCTGGCGCTGCTCGGTGTTGAGGCTCCCGGGGTCGATGCCCCGGTACTTGGCATACAACCGCTCGTCGGCGCCCAGGCGCGTGTAAAACTCGGTGACTTTTGGCAAGGCGGCGTTGTAGGCCGCGCGCAGCTCGGGCGTGTCGGCCACGCTGTTAATGTGGCTGACACTGCCCCAGGCGCGTGACAAGCGTTCGACGGCAACATCAAGCACCACGGAAATGCCAGACCAGCTGGGGGCAAAGTCGGGTGCTGTGACGGTTTCCAGAGCAAGGTTGGCCTGCGCCAGCAATTGCTCAATGGCCGGTGCGACGTGTTCCGGGCCAATCTGGTCAAAATGAGGAAGACCGTCAAAGGCGAGCAGGGGATTGTTCATGATGGAATGTTGGCGCTGCGTTCAGCGGCCTCAAGAGTGTTGACCAACAGCATGGTAATGGTCATGGGGCCAACCCCGCCAGGCACCGGGGTAATGGCGCTGGCGACCTGGCGCACGCCTTCAAAGTCGACATCGCCGCAGAGCTTGCCTTCATCGTTGCGGTTCATGCCCACGTCCAGCACCACAGCGCCGGGCTTGACCATGTCTTTGGTGAGCACATTGCGCTTGCCGACCGCCGCCACGATCACATCGGCCTGCAGTGTCATGGCTTTCAGGTCGGGCGTGGCGCTGTGGCAAATGGTCACGGTGGCATTTTTTTGCAGCAGCATCAGGGCCATGGGTTTGCCGACGATGTTGGAGCGACCGATCACCACCGCGTGTTTGCCCTTGAGGTCACAGTTGATGGATTCGAGCATCTTCATGCAGCCGTAGGGCGTGCAGGGCCAAAAGCCCGGCATGCCGGTCATCAGGGCGCCGGCGCTGGCCACGTGAAAGCCGTCGACATCCTTGAGCGGCGAAATGGCCTCGATCACCTTGCTGGCGTCAATGTGTTTGGGCACCGGCAGTTGCACCAGGATGCCGTGAATGGCGGGGTCGGCGTTCAGTGCCGCAATGCGCGCCAGCAGTTCCGCCTCGGTCAGGTGGGCATCGTACTTTTCCAGCACCGAATGAAAACCGCAGTCTTCGCAGCCCTTGACCTTGTTGCGCACATAGACCTGACTGGCCGGGTTTTCACCGACCAGAATCACCGCCAGGCCAGGTGTGATGCCGCGCGCCTTGAGGGCCTGGACCCGGGCCGTGACATCGGCGCGCAGCTTCTGGGAAAGGGCGACACCGTCGATGATGAGGGCGCTGTGGGGAGGTGTGGTCATGTCGGTTGGATCCATAAAAAAAGCCCGCTGGTCCGGATGGGGCGGGCGTGTTGGGTTGGGCCCGGGGTGACCCGGTGGTCAGGCCTTGATGGCGTTGGGTCCCAGTGCGATCTTGAGCAGGTCGGCCACTGTGTTGGCGCTGAGTTTTTCCATGATGTTGGCGCGGTGCGCCTCGACCGTTTTGATGCTGATGCCAAGGTCATCGGCAATCTGTTTGTTCAGCCGGCCCGCCACAATGCGCTCCAGCACCTGCGATTCGCGCAGCGTCAGGCGGCCCATCAGGGCATCGCGATTGAGGGCATTTTGAAATTCTGCAAACGAATCCCTGGCTTGCTCCAGCATGCGCTCCACCAGTGGCACCAGTTGCTCTTCGTTGAAGGGCTTCTGGATGAAGTCCATGGCGCCTTTTTTCATGGTGTCCACCGCCATGGGCACGTCCCCGTGGCCGGTGATGAACGCCAGCGGCAGCGGCGAGTTGCTTTCAATAAGCCGGTTTTGCAATTCCAGGCCGGTCATGCCGCCCATGCGTATGTCAACAATCAGGCAGGCGATTTCACGCGCATCGAACCGGTTCAAAAAGGACTCTGCGGAGTCAAAGCAGCGCACGCGGTAGTCTTTTCCCTCCAGCAGCCATTGCAACGAATCGCGAACGGCTTCATCGTCGTCGACGACGTAAACCGTGCCTTTTTTTGGAATCAAACTCATGGTGATATCTGCAATGTTGGTTGAACGGACCGCTTTGTGGGCGCTGTCGGCTGGGGTTCCGCAATCGGTATCCAAAAGGAAAAGCAGCAACCTGTTACGACGTCTCCATTGTAAAGGTTCTCGGCTTTCATTCTTCCGAGGTGTGACTCGACGATGGAGCGGCACAAGGACAGGCCGATACCCATGCCGTCGGCCTTGGTGGAATAGAACGCCTCATACAGGCGCGCCATCACCTCCGGCGCAATGCCCGAGCCCGAGTCGCTCACCATGAACTCGATCACCGCCTTGTCATCAACGTAGGTTTGCGCCACCTTAAGCGTGATGATGCGTTGCGCCGTCGGGCGTTGCGCTGCATCAACCGATTCGGCGGCATTTTTCAGCAGGTTGAGCAGTACCTGCTCAATCAGGATCGGGTCGACCAGCAGCCTGGGCAGTTTGGGCACCAGGTATTGGTTAAGTTTGACATTGCGCCGACGCAGCTCAATTTCTGCCAGCTCGACCGCCTCCGCGACCATCGTCTCCACGCTGGAGACGGTGCGGTTGGGCTCGCTGCGTTTCACAAAGGACCTGATGCGGTGGATGATCTGGCCTGCGCGGTGCGCCTGCTTTGCCGTTTTTTCCAGCGCGCCGAGCAGTTCTTCCTCGTTGATTTGCTTGTTTTTGATGCGCGACACCATGCCGTGGCAATAGTTGTTGATGGCCGTCAGCGGCTGGTTGAGTTCATGGGCCACGCTGGAGGCCATTTCGCCCATGGTGATCAGACGACTGGCATTTTGTGCGCGCTCAGCTTGAACCTGCGACTGTTCCTCGGCATGACGCCGGGCTGTGATGTCGGTGGCAATCACCAATTGCGCCAGGCGGCCATCGACCCAACTCAGGTAACGGGTGCGAACCTCCAGCCAGAGTCCCAGATTGTCAAGATAGATCTCGGCGCTCTCAGCGTCCTTGTCAGTCAGTTGGTCGGTAGGCAAACCGGCAAAGGCATCGACGGTATCGAGCGTTTCATCGCTGCTGATGGGGGGAGGAACGCCCGCTTCGGCCACCAGCTGCATATGGCCCTGCACTTGCGCGCCAAACCATTGGCGGTAAAGTTTGTTGGCAAACAGCAGCTCGTCGCTGCCCAGGGGCGCGACGGACACCGACGCATCCAGCGCTTCCAGCACAGTGGTAAAGCGTTCGTAGGAGGCGGCCAGTTGCTCGCGCGCCCGGTTCGGTTCGGTGATGTCGGTCATGGATGTCATCCACCCGGTCTGCATGCCAAATGCATCGATCAGCGGCGACACGTAGAGCCGGGCATCGAAGATGCTGCCATCTTTGCGTTTGACCCGAAACTGAATGCCGCCGGGCAATATTTTTCCCGCAAGTTCTTCGCCCAGTTTCTGCTGCAGAAACTCGAAATCATCTTCAGGCCAATAGGGAAAAGGTGCGGTCTTGCCCACCAGATCCGCCTCGCTCCAGCCTGTCATCCGGCAAAAAGCGGCATTCACGTAAGTGATGCGTCCATGCAGGTCGAGGGCGCGCATGCCGGTAAGCATCGAGTTTTCCATGGCACGGCGAAAAGCCGTTTCCTGGACCAGCGCGTCTTGCGCCCGGATGCGCCTGCGGGTGTGGCTCCAGTTGGCGAGCAGCAACCAGGCGGTGATGGCGCTGAGCACCATCACCAGCCAGAACAGGGCGCTGCCAATCACGCCCAACGAGGTTCGGTAGGCTTGACCACGCAGTGTCAAGCCTTTGCCAATGGGTGAAACCGGCATCTCATAGGCGTTGATGGGGCCGGCCCAGGGAAAGACGTGGCGCTTGAGCTTGTTTTCGGTGATCGTCGTGCCGGCCAGCAACTTGCCCTGTTCGTCGTGCAAGGAGATGGCGTATTCGGCGTTGATTTCGTTCGGAATGCCATAACGGAACATGGCATCCACAGAGTAATGCGCCAGCAGGGTTCCCTTGAACCTGGCTTTTTCAATCAGCGGCAGGTGCAGCTCCAGCGTGCTGTCGAGTCCGGGTGTGGCCTGCGGCGACGAATAAATGGGGACCAGCAACTCATGCGCAAGGGCGAAATTGTCGACGGTTTGAGTGCTGCCGGCGGCTGCTTCGCCCGTCTTTTGCGACGCCGTTGGCACGCGTGCGTTGTGGTAGTCCGCGCGAATCCGGCGCTGATCGTCAATCCAGGTCAGTCCTTGCAATTCAGGGTACAGATTGGTCAAAGACTCGGCCCGGCTCATGAAATCCTTGTGACTGATTTCACGGCTCGCCACTTCGCGCGCAAAACGCCCCAACTGCTCCTGTTGCTCGAGCAGGCGCAGGCGCAGGCGCTGCTGCGTGTATTCCACGTCACGGTTGATGGCCTCGCGCTCGCGCGAGATTTCTTCCAGGCGCAAGTAGGCAAAGGCCGACAGGATCGCCACCAGGAAAAGTAACACGGCCGCCAGCGGTGCCAACATTGCAAAACGATCCTGGCGCTGCGGCGTCAGGTGTGACCACCAGCCTTTCAGGCGCTGCAGCGGTTTTGCCTCAGTGGCATCGGGCAATAAGGGTCTGTCTGGCAGAAGCATGTGCAAGAGTGTAGGCCAGTGATGGCCAATTTCAATATTTCATAATATAAAAAGTGATAACACGATTTGAAATTTTAGAAAAACCCTACTAAAATTTAATCAGTTCCCAAAATGGCATATTCCACTACCATTCATGAGCCCAACAATACAGGAGACAAAACATGTCAGTCATACCCGAGAGCCGAGTAGGCCTTTCCGCGCCGGACGCAGATAGCCAGGAAACCCGCGAATGGATGGACGCTTTAAGCGCTGTCATCCAAAGCGAGGGCCCCGAACGTGCGCATTACCTGCTCGAGCAGTTGTTGGAGCATGCCCGCCAAAGCAGCATCGACATGCCGTTCTCGGCCAATACCGGCTACGTCAACACCATCGAGACTGACCAGGAAGAGCGTTGCCCCGGCAATATCGAAATCGAAGAACGCCTGCGTGCCTACATGCGCTGGAACGCCATGGCGATGGTGGTCAAAGCCAATCGCCACCACCCTGAAGACGGTGGCGATCTGGGTGGCCACATTGGCTCATTCGCCTCGCTGGCCCATATGTTTGGCGCCGGTTTCAACCACTTCTGGCATGCGGAATCGGAAAACCATGGCGGTGACTGTCTCTACATTCAAGGCCATGTGGCACCCGGCGTTTACGCCCGCGCCTACCTGGAAGGTCGTCTGACTGAAGAGCAACTGCTGCATTTCCGCCAGGAAACCGCCGGCAAGGGGCTGTCGAGCTACCCGCATCCCAAGCTCATGCCCGAGTTCTGGCAGTTCCCTACCGTCTCCATGGGGCTGGGCCCGCTGATGGCGATTTACCAGGCACGCTTTCTTAAATACCTGCATGCCCGTGGCATTGCCAACACCGAGAACCGCAAGGTCTGGGTGTTTTGCGGTGACGGCGAAATGGACGAGGTGGAAAGCCTGGGCGCGATCGGCCTGGCAGCCCGTGAAAAGCTCGACAACCTGGTGTTTGTCATCAACTGCAATCTGCAGCGCCTGGATGGGCCGGTGCGCGGCAATGGCAAGATCATTCAGGAACTGGAGGGCACTTTCCGCGGTGCCGGCTGGAACGTGATCAAGCTGCTGTGGGGCAGCGAGTGGGACCCACTGCTGGCGCGCGACAAGGACGGCGCCTTGCGCAAGGTCATGATGGACACGCTCGACGGCGATTACCAGACCTTCAAGTCCAACGACGGCGCTTATGTGCGCAAGCATTTCTTTGGCCGCGATCCGAAGACGCTGGAGATGGTGGCCAAGATGAGCGACGACGACATCTGGAGCCTGCGCCGCGGCGGTCACGACCCGCAAAAGGTCTACGCCGCCTACCACTCGGCAGTCAACCACAAGGGCGAGCCCACCGTGTTGCTGATCAAGACCGTCAAGGGTTTTGGCATGGGCAAAAGCGGTGAGGGCAAGAACAACGTGCACCAGACCAAGAAGCTCACCGACGAAGACATCAAGATCTTCCGCGACCGTTTCAACATTCCGATCCCTGACAGCCAGATTGCCGACATTCCGTTTTACAAACCGGCTGACGACACACCGGAAATGAAGTACCTGCACGAGCGCCGCAAGGCGCTTGGCGGTTACCTGCCGCACCGCCGCACCAAGGCTGACGAGCATTTCACCGTGCCGGCACTGGAAGTCTTCAAAAGTGTGATCGAACCCACGGCAGAAGGCCGCGAGATTTCCACCACACAGGCCTATGTGCGCTTTTTGACGCAGTTGCTGCGCGACCAGGCGCTGGGCCCGCGCGTGGTGCCAATTCTGGTCGACGAGGGCCGCACCTTCGGCATGGAAGGGCTGTTTCGCCAGATTGGCATCTACAACCCGGACGGCCAGCAATACACGCCGGTCGACAAAGACCAGGTGATGTACTACAAGGAAGACGTCAAGGGCCAGGTGCTGCAGGAAGGCATCAATGAAGCCGGCGGCATGGCCAGTTGGATTGCGGCTGCCACCAGCTACTCCACCAGCAACCGCATCATGGTGCCGTTTTACGTGTATTACTCGATGTTTGGCTTTCAGCGCATTGGCGACCTGGCCTGGGCTGCCGGCGACATGCAGGCGCGCGGCTTCCTGCTGGGTGGCACCAGCGGGCGCACCACCCTCAACGGCGAGGGCCTGCAGCACGAAGACGGTCACAGCCATATTCTGGCGGGCACGATTCCGAATTGCGTCAGTTACGACCCGACCTTCGCCCATGAAGTCGGCGTGATCCTGCACCATGGCCTCAAGCGCATGGTGGAGAAGCAGGAAAACGTCTATTACTACGTTACCCTGCTCAATGAAAATTACGCCATGCCTGGCCTGACGCCAGGCACCGAGGAGCAGATCATCAAGGGCATGTACCTGTGCAAACCCGGCGCGGCTGGCGCGGCCGGTCTCCGTGTGCAATTGCTGGGTTCGGGCACTATCCTGCGTGAGAGTTTTGCGGCCCAAGCCCTGCTGGCCCAGGACTGGGGTGTGACTGCCGACGTCTGGAGCTGCCCCAGCTTCAACGAGTTGGCGCGCGATGGCCAGGCCTGCGAACGTGTCAACCTGCTGCACCCCGCGGCCGAGCCCCAGGTGTCGTTTGTGGCGCAACAACTTGCGGGTCATGACGGCCCGGTGGTGGCGTCAAC
>NZ_JAABQC010000035.1 GCF_011391645.1 Rhodoferax sp.
CGGGTCCGAATGTGTGCGCCACAGACTTTCCAGCAGGATCGTACAACCCGGTTTCAGTTCCTTGGCCTGCACCCTTCCCAGCAATACCTGCTCGTTGAAGGCGACAACGAAATCGGTCTCGTCACCCCCGTTGGTGATGTAGCCGGAGCCGATGCGAATCCGGTTGCCGCTGGCCCCTGCAACGCTGCGTGCTGGCGGGCGAATTTCAGCAGGGATGATTTCAGTGGTCCAGATGCCGTTGCCCATCTGCGCGGCAATCGCGCCGAGGGATTGACCGCACTTCTGGGCACCTTCACCAGAATCGCTGATGATTTCAATGATGTGCTCTTTCAGCTTCAACGCCGTTTTCTTGCGGTCTGGCGTTTCAGCCATCTGCTTGGGTATTTCAACTGAGGGTGACATGTTGCTCTCGTTCATGTTCATTACGCAGCCTTTGTTGAGCGTTCGGTCCGTGGGTTGGGGGGTCAACGATCCGCAACCCGTACACGGGCGAAATTGCGTTCCCGGGTATCGATCCCGAACAGGGTTCCTGGTCCGGCGCCGTCCCCGCTGCTGTAGGCGCGAGCGGTGTCACGAATCCCGAGATAGGCCTTCATGCTGCGGGCTGCCTTGCGCCCGGCGCCCATCGCCTCGATGACGGTTGCCGCGCCGGTGACGATGTCGCCGCCAGCAAACACCCCCGCCACGGACGTTGCGAGGGTCTCGTCGGTGCCGATATAGCCCCATTTGTTGAGCTTGAGTTTCGATGTCTGGCCCATGATCGGGTTTGCATTGGTGCCGATCGCGTACACGATCAGGTCAGCTTCGAAATCAAATTCGCTGCCAGCCACCGGCACCGGGCGGCGGCGCCCGGATTCGTCTGGCTCCCCCAGTTCCATGCGCACGCAACGCAAGCCACGCACGCTGCCCTTGCCGTCGTCCAGAACGGCGACCGGATTGGTGAGCCAGTGGAACGCCACGCCCTCCTGCTCGGCGTGATGGACTTCCTCGGCCCGGGCCGGTGCCTCGGTGCGTGAGCGGCGGTAAATGCAATACACTTTTTCCGCGCCCAGGCGCAGGGAAACGCGCATCGCATCCATCGCGGTATTGCCCGCCCCGACCACGGCGACCCGCCTGCCGATCGGAAGTGGTGTGTCGAAATTGGGAAAGTCGCGGGCACGCATCAGGTTGCAACGTGTCAAAAGCTCGTTGGCCGACAGCACGCCGTTCAGCGAATCGCCAGGAATATTGAGCATCGTCGGATAGCCGGCGCCAACGCCAATGAACACCGCGTGAAAGCCCATCTCGTCAATCATTTGCTCGATGGTGAACAGGCGACCGACGAGTGTGTTGCATTCGAACTTCACACCCAGCTTCCTCAGATTGTTGATCTCCGCGTCAATCACGGTGTTGGGGAGGCGAAAATCTGGAATGCCGTACTTCAGCACGCCCCCCGCCTCATGGAAAGCTTCGTAAACGGTCACGTCGCAGCCGGCCTTGGCCATGTCCGCCGCGCAGGCCATGCCGGCCGGCCCGGACCCCACGATGCCGACACGAAACCGGTTCGGCTCGATGTACGGAATGTTGACCCAGCCTTCCCGGATGGCGGTGTCGCCGACAAACCGCTCCAGCCGACCGATCGCGACCGCCTCCAAGGACTCGCCGACGGTGCAAACGCCTTCGCATTGGTTCTCCTGGGGACACACCCGCCCGCAGACGGACGGCAGCAGATTGGTGTCGGTCAGGATGTCATAGGCGCCACGAAAGTTTTTTTCACCGATTTTCTGGATAAACCCGGGAATGTTGATGCCCACGGGACAGCCTTTGATGCAGGGCTCGTCCGGGCACATCAGGCAGCGTTCAGATTCACGCAACGCCTCTTCGAGGCTGTAGCCGCAGGCCACCTCCTCGAAGTTCTTGGCCCGCAATTGCGCGTCCTGCTCACGCATGGGCGTGCGCTCCTGTGGAATTGTTCGTATCGTCTTCTTCTTGGCCATCACCTCATCCTCAAGTGATTGTCTGGACATCTGGCGCGTCAAGGCTGCGCCGCAATGCCCTGAAATTGGTGTTCAATCCGTTTTATTGCCCCAGCACGCTGCCGCCCTCAAGCTTCGTCATGCGGCAGCTTTCAGACCATCGTTCGTGTGCCGACTTCTCGACCTCGGTGTAGCGCTTCAGACGCAACATCAGGTCGTCGAAGTCCACGAGATGGCCGTCGAAGTCCGGGCCGTCAACACAGGCGAATTTCACCTGATCGCCCACTTTCACCCGGCAGCCACCGCACATCCCGGTGCCGTCAACCATGATCGGGTTGACGCTCACCATGGTCTTGATCTTGTAAGGCCGCGTCGCGTCGGCGCAAGCCTTCATCATCACCGGAGGCCCGATCGCAATGACCTCGTCAATGTCAGGATGCTGCGTCAGCGCGACCTTGATGCCGTCCGTGATCATTCCCTTCATGCCGGCCGAGCCGTCGTTTGTGCACAGAATAAGTTCGTCACAGGCGTCCCGGAACTTGTCCTCCCAGAAAACAAGTTCCTTGCTCCGAAAGCCGAGGACCGCGATCACGTAAGCGCCGTTGTCCTTGCATCCGCGCGCCTGGGGGAAGATTGGGGCGACACCCAGGCCGCCGCCCACACAGAGCACTTTCTTGGCATGACTGATCGGACTCGGTACGCCCATGGGGCCGACCAGCGCGTGAAGCGAGGTGCCAACACGGCATTCCTTCTGCATTTCCCGGGTTGTCTTGCCGACCGCCTGGATCACCAGTGTGATGGTTCCCTTCGCAGCGTCGAAGTCCGCAATGGTCAGCGGAATGCGCTCACCGTGTTCGCTCAGCATGACAATCACGAATTGCCCAGGCTTGGCCGCCTTGGACATCAAGGGATGACGCACCTCAAGCAGGTACGTCACGTCTGAGAAGTCTTTTCGTGCCACGATCTCAAAATTGGACATAGCAGTCACTTTCATGTTCAGTCGGCCGGGTCAGGCGAGGTGGTTCGGCGATTCCTAGCGTACGTTGACTCAGCACTTACCTTTTTTCCCTGAGAAATGTCGGAAGTGTCCACCTGCGACTGCCGGGCGGTTTGATATAAATCAACATAATGATCTAAAGCGAGTATTTTGAACAAGCTTATGTCGTCAAACGCGGCCACCCTTTCCTCCGCATGCATCAATATTTGCTTCATTGACCGCAGAGGTCGCCCTCCCAGATTGGGGCACGGGTTCCCGCCGATTTCTGGGAATTTGACAGTGTGAGGCGGGGGCCGATGCCCCAATCTGTGCCATCAAGAACATCGGCCAGAGCTTAAAGCCTGGCTAAAAGTATCTTTTAACCAGCTCAATGCCTGAAATGACGCACGCCCGAGTAAACCATGGCAACACCGCGCTCATTAGCGGCGTCAATCACTTCCTGGTCGCGCATCGAGCCGCCCGGCTGAATCACGCAGGTGGCGCCGGCATCCACCACCACGTCAAGCCCGTCCCGGAACGGGAAGAAGGCATCGCTGGCCACGGCCGTACCCTTCAGGCTTAAACCGGCATGTTCGGCCTTGATGCTGGCAATACGCGCCGAGTCCAGCCGGCTCATCTGGCCGGCACCCACGCCCATGGTCATGCCGCCCTTGCAAAACACGATGGCGTTGCTCTTGACGAACTTGGCGATGGTCCAGGCAAACATCAGGTCTTGCAATTGCTCTGGCGTGGGTTGCAGTTTGGTGACGACCTTCAGGTCGGCCAGTTTGAGGATGTGGTTATCGGCGGTTTGCATCAACAGGCCCGAGCCGATGCGTTTGACATCCACGGCATTTCGGCCATTGTCCCAATCGCTGGCACCACCGGCAGGCAGTGCGATTTGCAGAATGCGCACATTGACCTTGCTCTTGAACACCGCCAGCGCCTCGGGCGTGAAGTTTGGTGCCATCAGCACTTCAATGAACTGCTTGGCCATTTGCAGCGCGGCGCGCTCGTCAACCGTGCAGTTTGTGGCAATGATGCCGCCAAAGGCCGAGGTCGGGTCGGTGGCAAAGGCCTTGCTGTAGCTTTCCAGCGCATCCGCGCCCACCGCCACGCCACAGGGGTTGGCATGTTTGACGATGACGCAGGCCGGGGTGTCGAAGCTTTTGACACATTCCCAGGCGGCGTCGGCATCTGCAATGTTGTTGTAGCTGAGTTCTTTGCCCTGCAGTTGCACGGCTGTCACGAGTGAGCCGGGTGCCGGGTACAGGTCGCGGTAAAACGCGGCGCTCTGGTGCGGGTTTTCGCCGTAGCGCAAATCTTGCAGCTTGATGAACTGGCTGTTGGCCTGGGCCGGGAACAGCTTGCGCTCGGGTGTGCTGGCGCTTTCGTCAAATTCGATCGACGACAGATAGTCGCTGATGGCGCCGTCGTATTGGCTGATGCGGTTGAACGCGGCCACGCTCAGGGCAAACTTGGTTTTCAGCGTCAAGCCACCGTCTTGCAATTCGGCCAGCACTTGGGCGTATTGCGAGGCGTCGGTCAGCACCGCCACGTCCTTCCAGTTTTTGGCCGCGCTGCGCACCATGGCCGGGCCGCCAATGTCGATGTTCTCAATCGCGTCATCGAGCGTGCAGCCGGGTTTGGCCACGGTAGCCTCGAACGGGTACAGGTTGACCACCAGCAGGTCGATGGTGTCTATGCCGTGCGTCTTGAGGGCAGCCATGTGCTCGGACAGGTCACGCCGCGCCAGCAAGCCACCGTGCACCTTGGGGTGCAGGGTTTTGACGCGGCCGTCCAGCATCTCGGGGAAACCGGTGAGTTCGGCCACTTCGGTCACGGGCAAACCCTGCTCGCCCAACAGTTTGGCGGTGCCGCCGGTGGACAGCAGCTTGATGCCGAGTGCGTGCAGGGCCCGTGCAAAGTCAACAATGCCGGTTTTGTCAGAGACAGAAATTAGAGCGTTCATGGGAGGAAAAGTGAGTGAATTGATGAAAGATCCAGAAAGTCGTCATTGCGGTCGCAGTGCGGCCATCCATGGTTCATGGACTGCCACGGCCTGCGGCCTCGCAGTGACCGTGGCCAAATCGCGATGGCGTCATTGGGTTAATCGATGAGCTTGTGTTCAAGCAGTTTTTTGCGCAGAGTGTTGCGGTTGAGACCGAGGTACTGGGCTGCTTTGGACTGGTTGTTGTCGGCGCGCTGCATCACCACTTCGAGCAGCGGTTTTTCCACCACGGCGAGCAGCATGTCGTACATGCCATTGGGTTCGCTGTGGCCCAAGTCTGTCAGGTAACTTTCCAGGTTGCTGCGCACACAGTCGGCAATGTGCAAGGGTTTCATTGAAGCGTCTCCATTTTGTTATTCAATTCATTGTCAGGTTCAGGCTGCGCTGGCGCTGGCCTGGGCAGGCGATCCATGTGCGTATTGAGTTCGTCAAAAAATTCTGCCACCGCCGCCCACTGCATCTGGCAATCCGGCAGCGTGTTCATGTGGGTGCGAAAGGCTTCGCCCCCAGGCAATTCCCGCACGTACCAGCCAATGTGCTTGCGCGCGCTGAGCACCCCGATAAATTCGCCATACAGGCTGTAATGGTCCTGCAAATGGGCCAGCAGCAGGTGCTTGACCTCGGCCACAAGGGGTTGCGCCAGGTGCTCACCGGTGGCCAGGAAATGCGCAATTTCCCGAAATATCCATGGTCGACCCTGCGCCGCGCGGCCAATCATCACGGCATCGGCGCCGGTGGCGGCCAGCACCGCGCGCGCTTTCTCGGGGCTGTCAATGTCGCCATTGGCCACCACGGGAATGCGCAGCGCCGCTTTAACCGCCGCGATGGTGTCGTACTCGGCCTGACCACGGTAACTCTGCTCGCGGGTGCGGCCGTGCACAGTGATCATTTGAACGCCAGCAGACTCGGCCGCCCGGGCCAGTTGAACCGCGTTTTTGGAAGCCTGGCACCAGCCGGTGCGCATCTTGAGCGTCACTGGCACGCCCAGCGGGGCACAAGCCTGCACCACCGCCGACACAATGCTCAGCGCCAGCGCCTCATCCTGCATCAGGGCCGAACCAGCCCATTTGTTGCACACCTTTTTGGCCGGGCAACCCATGTTGATGTCAATGATCTGGGCGCCCCGGTCGATGTTGTAGCGGGCTGCATCGGCCATCATGGGCGCATCGGTGCCGGCAATCTGCACGGCGATGGGACCGGGCTCGCCGTCATGGTTGGCGCGCTGCGAAGTCTTGAGTGACCGCATCAAATCAGGCCGGCTGGTGACCATTTCACTCACCGCGTAGCCCGCGCCAAGACGCTTGCACAACTGGCGAAACGGCCGGTCTGTCACCCCGGCCATGGGCGCGACAAAGCAGGCGTTGGGTAAAACGTAGGGGCCGATGTTCATGCGAACGTGTTCAAAGAAAATGGAAGTACCAGTGAAAAACAAGCAACGCAATGGTGGGGGGAGTGGGAGATTCTAGCTGCTCAAAATTTCAGCAAATGAAATAAACACCGGTCCTTGCGATCCCCCTGCAAAACCTATACTGCAGCATCCATGGAACTCTGGCTCGATCACCTCCTCACCCTGCTGGCGCTACCCAAATACGGCCTCAGCAGCGTCTTTGTGGTGTCGTTCGTGTCGGCCACCCTGCTGCCCATGGGCTCGGAGCCGGCCGTGTTTGGCCTGGTGGAGCTCAACCCTTCGCTTTTCTGGCCGGCGATTGCCGTGGCCACGGTCGGCAACACACTGGGCGGCGCTGTCAGTTGGTGGATGGGGCTGGCCTCGCACAAGGTGGTGGACAAATACCAGCATTCAAAGCACCACCTGCGCGCGCTGGACTGGCTGGAGCGCCTTGGCCCCAAGGCCTGTTTGCTGGCCTGGTTGCCCATTGTGGGTGACCCGCTGTGCGCGGTGGCGGGCTGGCTCAAACTGCCGTTCTGGCCCTGCCTGGGCTATATGGCCGTCGGCAAATTCGCCCGCTATGTGACGATGACGGCAGCGCTCATGGGGGTTTTTGGCAGCTAAATGCTCACGAGCTGAACAGAAAATTCATCACGTCGCCGTCCTTGACCACGTAGTCCTTGCCCTCGGCGCGCATCTTGCCGGCGTCCTTGGCGCCCTGCTCACCCTTGTAGCTGATGTAGTCGTCATAGGCAATGGTCTGGGCGCGGATGTAGCCCTTCTCGAAATCGGTATGGATCACGCCTGCCGCCTGCGGGCCGGTGTCGCCCTTGTGGATGGTCCAGGCGCGCACTTCCTTCACGCCTGCGGTGAAGTAGGTCTGCAGGCCCAGCAAATCGTAGGCGGCGCGGATCAGGCGGTTCAGGCCCGGCTCGTGCAGCCCCATTTCCTCCAGGAACAACAGGCGGTCTTCGTCGCTCATGTCGGCCATTTCGGCCTCCAGTTTGGCGCTGATGGCGACGACCGGCGCCTTTTGGGCACTGGCATAGTCCGTCAGGCGGTCCAGCATGGGGTTGTCATGAAAGCCATCTTCAGCCACATTGGCGACAAACATGGCGGGCTTGGCGGTGATCAGAAAAAATTGTTTCAGCAGTGGCTGCTCTTCCTTGCTGAACTCGAGCGCGCGCACCGGTTTGGCTTCGTTGAGCGCCGCCTGGCAGCGCTCCAGGATGCTGACCAGCTTGGCCGCTTCCTTGTCACCACCCGATTTGGCCGCTTTTTGGTAACGCGCCAGCGCCTTGTCCACCGTGCTCAGGTCGGCCAGGCAGAGTTCGGTCTGGATCACCTCAATGTCGGAAATCGGATCCACCCGGCCCGACACGTGGATCACGTTGTCGTCTTCAAAGCAGCGCACCACGTTGATGATGGCGTCGGTCTCCCGGATGTGCGCCAAAAACTTGTTGCCCAAGCCCTCACCGGTGCTGGCCCCGGCCACCAGACCGGCAATGTCGACAAATTCGACAATGGCGCGCTGCACGCGCTCGGGGTGCACGATAGCGGCCAACGCGTCAAGCCGCGCGTCAGGCACCTCGACGATGCCCACATTGGGCTCAATCGTGCAAAAGGGGTAGTTTTCAGCCGCAATGCCTGCTTTGGTCAGCGCATTGAAAAGGGTCGATTTACCGACGTTGGGCAAGCCCACGATGCCACATTTCATGAAATATCCTTATGAGTCAGCAAAATTGTAATGATCAGCGAATTTCTGCTTTCAAGAACCACCGCGCGCGGCAGGGGAAACAGTTTCGACTGAGCTTGGGCTGGTCAGTCCAAGAACTTGCTCCAGGTTCCGATGTTGTACACCTCCCGGTAGCCATTCTTCTTGAGCAAAAGTTTGGCCATGCCGCTGCGTGTTCCGCTTGCACAGCACAGCACAATCGGGCTTGACTTGGGCAGTTCACCCAGTCTGCGGCTCAAATCCTGCAGCGGGATGTTCATTGTTCCGGGGGCGTTCGCATTTGCAAACTCGCCAGCCGATCTCACATCGACAAAGATTGCGCCGTTCTTTTTGAGCTCCGGCAACATGGCGACGACTCTTTTCGAATTCCACCACTTGTAAGCCAACCAAAGAAACAACGCCAGGATGGGCCAATACTTTTGAAAAAGATCCAATAAATCCAAAAAACACTCCTTGTCAGACCAACTTGATGGGCAATTGGCCAACAGCGTCAGCGCCCGAACGGCCCCAGTGCGAGGCGCTCACCGCCACAAAAATCCGGAAGGCGAGTGTATTCGATGAGGTTTTTTCGCCGCAGATGGAGTCACCCGGGGCGCGCTTCTACAATCATCTCCCATGACACATCAACTTGATATTTGCATTCGTGGTGGCGGCATTGTGGGGCATACCCTGGCGCTGTTGCTGGCTCGCGACCGCCTGCGCATTGGACTGGTTGCACCGCAGGCAACTGCCTGCAGCGAGCCAGACGTGCGGGCTTACGCGCTCAACGCAAAGTCCAGGGCCTTGCTCGAATCGGTGCGCTGCTGGCCCGATGAAGCACACGCCACGCCGGTGCAAGACATGCAGGTCAAGGGCGATGACGGTGGTTTGGTCAATTTTTCCGCCACCGAACTGGTGGTGCCGGCCCTGACCTGGATTGTGGATGTGCCCACGCTGGAAGCGCAATTGCGTGACGCGGTGCGCTTTCAACCGCATATCGAATTGCTCGACGCCCCACGCCCGGCCACCCTGACGGTGGTGTGCGAAGGCAAGGCCAGCAGCACGCGCGAGGAATTTGGTGTCGAATTTGTCGCCACGCGTTACCCGCAGCACGCCATTGCCGCCCGGCTCACCTGTGAAAAACCGCACGCCCAGGTGGCACGCCAGTGGTTCACCCAAGGCGAAATCCTGGCTTTTCTGCCGCTCGGCGGCGCCCAGGGCAACGCCGTGGCCATGGTCTGGTCGGTGCGCGACGGGCGCACGCAAGAGATGCTGGAAGACAGCGAAGATTCCTTTTGCGAACAGGTCGAGCAATTGAGTGAAGGCATTTTGGGCAAGCTCAGCCTGACAAGTCCGCGCAAAGCCTGGCCGCTGCAGTCGGCCCAAGCCAGCAGATGGGCCGGCGTGGCGAATGGCCAGGCCTGGGCGCTGGCGGGAGATGCGGCGCACACGGTGCACCCGCTGGCGGGCCAGGGCCTCAACCTGGGGCTGGGCGATGTGGCCGAGCTCACCCAAGTTTTGCACAACCGTGCCTACTGGCGTCCGGTAAACGATGCCAAGCTGATGCGCCAATACGAGCGCGCCCGCAAAACTGAAGTCACCGCCACAGACGCTGCCATGACGGCCCTGCAGCAGTTGTTTGACAAGCCCGGCAATGGCTGGCAAAAACTGCGTAATTGGGGCATGGCAGGCTTTGAACGGGCGGGCTTCTCCAAACACTGGGTGGCAAGACGGGCCATGGGCATCTGAATGCAAACTCAAGAACTTATTTCACGCAAGCTGGTCTGACTCCGTCCTACACCTTACTGGATATCCATGAAAAGACTCCTCACGCCCCTGATGGCTTGCGCCCTGCTGCTGGCCGGCACGGCTTGGTCACAAGAAGCCGTCATTCGAAAAAACCTGGGCGAGCGCATCCCGCAACTGCAAAAAATCGACGAAGTCAGCAAAACGCCCATGCCCGGGTTGTTCGAGATCCGCGTCAACGGCACCGAAATTTATTACACCGACGCCGAAGCCAATTACCTGGTGCAGGGCAACCTGATCGACACCCGGCAAAAGCGCAACCTGACCGAGGAGCGCGTCGAAAAGCTCTCGGCCATCGCCTTTGACACGCTGCCGTTCAAAGATGCCTTCACCATCGTGCGCGGCAACGGCGCGCGCAAGCTGGCGGTGTTTGAAGACCCCAACTGTGGCTACTGCAAGCGTTTTGAAAAAGACCTGCAGAAAGTAAACAACGTCACGGTTTACATGTTTCTCTACCCCATCCTGGGTCCGGATTCCACAGAAAAGTCCAAGAACATCTGGTGCGCCAAAGACAAGGTCAAGGCCTGGCAGGATTGGATGGTGCGAGATGTCGCACCGGCCGCCGCCAGTTGCGACAGCGCCGCCATCGCCCGCAATGTGGAACTGGGGCGCAAGTTCAGGATCACGGGCACCCCCACCCTGGTGTTCGCCGACGGCAGCCGCGTGCCCGGAGCCATCGGTGCCGATCAGGTGGAAAAGCGCCTGAACTGATGCCCGCGCTGACAGTTCCCACTCCCCGATCAGCTACGTGGTGCGCGGGCTGGACCTGCAGGCGCACCTGTTCGAGGTCACGCTCACCATCGCCCAGCCCGCAGCCGACCAGGTGCTCAGTTTGCCGGTATGGATTCCGGGCAGCTACCTGGTGCGCGAGTTCGCCAAGCACCTGCAAGGCCTGCAAGCCCGCCAGGGACCCAAGCCGGTGGCCATCACCCAGCTTGACAAATGCAGTTGGCAAATCCGTGCCAAGACTGGCAAGGCGCTGGTGCTCAAGTACCAAATCTATGCTTTTGACAGCTCTGTGCGCACCGCCTGGCTCGACAGCCAGCGCGGCTTTTTCAACGGCACCAGCCTGTGCCTGCGCGTGCATGGCCAGGAAGACACGCCGCACCAGTTGACGCTGGCCGATGACGGGCTCCCCAAAGACTGGCAGGCCACCACCGCTTTGAGCGCGCAACGCATCACAAAACGCGGTTTCGGCAGCTATCTGGCCGTCAATTACGATGAACTGGTGGACAGTCCGGTCGAGCTCGGTCCCTTCTGGTGCGGTAAGTTTGTGGCAGCCGGCATCCCGCACCGCTTCATTGTTGCCGGGGCGCCCGCCAGTTTTGATGGCGACCGCCTGCTGGCCGACACCCAGGCCATTTGCGAGGCTGAAATCCGGTTTTGGCATGGTCACCAGCCACAGCAGGCGCCGCACCGCCACTACCTGTTCATGCTCAATGCCGTTCACGACGGTTATGGCGGGCTGGAGCACGGCAACAGCACGGCGCTGATCTGCAAGCGCGCCGACCTGCCACGCCTGGGCCATGCCAAAACGGATGAGCCATCCGACGGCTACACCACGTTGCTCGGCCTCATCAGTCACGAATACTTTCACACCTGGAACGTCAAACGCCTGCGCCCGGCAGAATTTGCCCGCTACGACTACGCGCAGGAGAATTACACCGAACTGCTGTGGTTTTTTGAGGGTTTTACCAGCTATTTTGACGATCTGCTGCTGCGCCGTGCCAAGCTGATTGACAACGCGCATTACCTCAAACTATTGGCCAAAACCATTAACCAGGTGCTGCAAACGCCCGGGCGCCAGGTGCAAAGCGTGGCGCAGGCCAGCCGTGACGCCTGGGTCAAATACTACCGGCAGGATGAAAACACGGTCAATGCCACGGTGAGTTACTACACCAAGGGATCGCTGGTGGCGCTGTGCCTGGATTTGAGCTTGCGCCACGGTGGCAAAACCAGCCTGGATGCGGTGATGCAAGCGCTGTGGCAGCGCTGCCAGGGCGGCCCCATGACCGAGGACGACCTGCTGGCCGTGCTTGCAGACCTGTCAGGACAATCCCATGCGACCCAATTGCGGCAGTGGGTCCACGGCACAGACGACCTGCCCCTCAAAAAGCTGCTCAAGCAGCACGGCGTGCGTTATGACGAAGAGCCCGCATCACGCCCGGAGCAACTGGGCATGAAACTCACTGAGCAGCAAGGCATCCGCGTCAAGGGCGTGTTGCGTGGCAGCGCTGCCGAACTGGCCGGTTTCGCCGCCGGGGATGAGTGGCTCGGCGTGGCAACGGGTGAAGGCAAGACCGCCCAGCGCTGGCGCCTGAACAAGCTTGACGATCTGGCCACTTACCTGGGCAGCGACACCAGCTGTCGGGCGCTGATTGCCCGCGACCAACGCCTGCTGACGCTGTCGCTGGACTTGCCGGACTCGGTGCGCAGTGTCAAACTCAGGGCGACTGACTTAAAACTGGTTGACAACTGGCTTGATGGCAAATGCCCCGCCTAACCCCCTATTTTTTTACCATGCAGGAGAACCCATGACCTACGAATTGATCACCATTCGCACCGAAGCCGACAAGGTGGGCATCATCACGCTCAACCGTCCCAAGCAGCTCAATGCGCTCAACGACCAGTTGATGACCGAGCTGGGCACCGCGCTGCACGCCTTTGATGCTGACACGGCCATCCACTGCATGATCATCACCGGCAGCGAAAAAGCCTTTGCCGCCGGCGCCGACATTGGCGGCATGGCCAATTACACCTTCGCCGATGTCTACAAGAACGATTTCATTACCAGCAACTGGGAAAAAATCCGCGCCGTGCGCAAGCCGGTCATCGCGGCGGTCAGCGGTTTTGCGCTGGGCGGCGGCTGCGAGCTGGCCATGATGTGCGACTTCATCATTGCCGCCGACAACGCTCGCTTTGGCCAACCCGAGATCAAGCTGGGCATCATTCCGGGCGCGGGTGGCACGCAGCGCCTGCCGCGCGCAGTGGGCAAAGCCAAGGCCATGGACCTGGCCCTGACCGGGCGCATGATGGATGCACAAGAGGCTGAACGCGCCGGACTGGTGAGCCGTGTGGTGCCGTTGGACAAGCTGATGGAAGAAGCGCTCGGCGCCGCCTTGCTGATCAGCGAGTTCTCGCAATTGGCTGTCATGGCTGTCAAGGAATCGGTGAACCGCTCGTTTGAAGGCACATTGAATGACGGCATCATGTTTGAGCGCCGCCTGTTTCACGCCTTGTTCGCCACCTCCGACCAAAAGGAAGGCATGGACGCGTTTGTCAACAAACGCAAAGCCGTCTTTACCCACCAATAAGACACGAAGCAGCCCCAAAACGGGCTGGCAACTCGCTATAATCTCGCCCTGTCGGTGATATAGCTCAGCTGGTTAGAGCGCAGCATTCATAATGCTGATGTCGGTGGTTCAAATCCACCTATCACCACCAAGAATATTTCTTTAGTCCGTCGAAATTCATAAAAACCCTAAGTAATTCAACGACTTAGGGTTTTTTTTCGTCTATTGACTGCTATCAATGGACACTGTGTGTTCATGCGGGTTACGCGACATCATTCGTGCGTTATCGCTTTCGGATTTACCCACCACATTGGCCTCTGCTGGAGCGAGGCTCTTAACCAGGCAGACTGGCAGCGCCTGCAAGCCTGTTTAACTTCCCTGCCCTATCTGCGCGATTATGAGGGAGCCCCTTGGGGGCGGACGGGCAGACCACGCTGTTGGCCATCGTCCATCACCTCAAATCATGCTGCCATCGACTCTCGGCTCGTCGGCCATCATCTGATCTGCCGGGAATGGCTGCATAAACGCCATGCTGCGCTCAGGTCCGGCCTGCAGCCAGTCGTCATAGCGCGCCACCGGCAGGATCACCACCATGCGCTTCTCCTCGCCAGTCTTGTGAAAGTGTCGCATCAGCGGGTGCTGGTCGGCGTTGATCGTCAGCATGGTGTAGCTGTGCACGATCTCACCCTGGGGTGACTTCCAGCGTGACCACAAACCTGCAATGCCCATGGGCGCGCCATCGGCCAGGCTGATCCGGGCGGGCACGGCACGGCCGCTGCGCCAGTCAGGCTCAAAAATGGCCTCGGCCGGGATGATGCAGTGCTGGGCGTGTTTCCAGGCATCCCTGAAGCTCGGCTTGACGGCGGCGGTCTCGCTGCGCGCGTTGTAGGTGAAGCGGGTCATCTTGGTATCTGGCGACCAGTGCGGCACCAGTCCGAACAAGCCGGTCAAGGCCTCGCGCTCCGGCACGGCTTCATCACCGACGTCGGCGTGGGGATGGCGTCGAATGAACGTCCCGGCATAGCCTGGCCACAGGTCGTGCTTGCCCAGATCGGCAGGCGGCTCCACGCCGAAGTGTCGGCGGTAACGCTCGCGCTCCTTGATGGCTTGGTAGTGAGAACACATGGGGTGCTACTGTAGCGTCTGGGGCAGCGGGCATCTTGGCCTGAAGGAGTGTTGTGGCCGAAGGCGAGATGGACCGCCGCTACGGTTTGGTTGAAGACTAATCTGACGCAGCATGGAACTTGATCTTCAAAGCGGATATCGTAAGGGCTCGCCGTAACTGAAATTATCAGGAGTTTCAAGAATGCAAATTCGTTTTTCACGCTGGAGTTGGCTGCTGTTGCCACTGCTTACTGCCTGCAGCAGCTACGCGCCGCCTGCCAATTTGAGCAACATCACCAAAGACGAGCTCATCGCCAAAATGGGCGTGCCCGATGTCGTGCGGCAGACGACCGATGGAACCCGGCTGGAGTTCCCGCGCGGGCCGATGGGAAAGCACACCTGGTTTGTCTACCTTGATGCGTCAGGGCGTGCCATCCGGTCCGAGCAGGTTTTAACCGAACAGAACTTCAATCGAATCATGCCTGGCATGGCGCAGGAAGAGGTGCGCCAACTGCTTGGCCGGCCGGGCGAGGTGCAGGGGCTCGGACGTTCGCGCGGTGTGGTGTGGAGCTATCGCTACGAAAATTACCACTGCCTATGGTTTCAGGTGGAGCTGACGCTGGAGCAGCAGGTGCGCTCAGCAGGTTATGGGCAGCCGCCTGAATGTATGGGCGGTGACGACATTATTGTGTCGCTGAAGTAAGCGGCTTGCATGACCGTGCCTGACGGACCGTGCCTGCCCGGCACTTTGGTGGCGGCCTGGGTTTTGCCGGTCAACGACCACCCGACACCTCAATGAATGATCCGGTGGTGTAGGAGGCCTCGTCCGAAAGCAGCCACAACGCGGCCTTTGCCACCTCAAGCGGTTCGCCGCCGCGCGCCATGGGCACGGACGACCGCAATCTGCTGATTCGACCGGGCTCGCCACCGCTGGCATGAATCGCGGTGTCAATCAAGCCTGGTCGCACGCCGTTGACACGAATCCTCTCCGCAGCCACCTCCTTCGACAAGCCGATCGTCAGCGCATCCAGTGCGGCTTTGGACGCGGCATAGTCGACGTACTCTCCCGGTGAACCCAGGACTGCCGCGCGCGAAGAGATGTTGACAATGCTGCCGCCTTGGCCGCCGTGCCTGGTTGACATGCGCCGCACGGCCTCGCGCGCGCACAAAAAACTGCCGGTGACGTTGGTCGCCAGAATCTGATTGATACGTGCCGCATCCATCTGTTCAACGCGCATCTGGGGCGACAAAATACCTGCGTTGTTGATGAGCGCATCCAATCGCCCAAATCGCTTGTCGATCTGGGCAAACAGGCTTTCAACCGCAGCCTCGTCAGACACGTCGGCCTGGATCGACAAGGCCGTCCCGCCCGCGCTTGCAATGGCGGCGACGACTTCTGCGGCGGCCGCTGCATCCGTCCGGTAACTGATGCAGACGGTGTAACCCCGGCTGGCCGCAAGCAGCGCACAGGCGGCCCCAATGCCACGTCCGCCGCCCGTCACAAGGATGATTTTTTCCATCGCGAGATCACCTCATGTCAAACAACAGACTCAAGAATAGCGCAGTGGCCGGTCTGCCGCCGCCCGACACTTCATAATATAAAAATGAAATTACCCACGCCAATCACACGCCTCGTTTCAGCCATCCTGGTCTGTTTGTTGGGCAGCTTGGGTGGCGCCAGTGCCCTTGCGCAAACCCTGCCAACGGCGGTGCTGACGGCGTTGAACCGCGCCAAGGTGCCGGCTGAGGCCGTCGCCCTGCTGGTACAGGACGCCGACGGCCGAGCCGCGCCACGACTGAGCCACCGCGCCGATCAGGCCATGAACCCGGCATCGGTCATGAAGCTGGTCACCACCTTTGCCGCGCTTGAGCTTTTGGGGCCGGCCTACGTCTGGCGCACGCCGGTCTGGGTCAATGGCCCGGTGGTCAATGGCGTGCTGCAGGGCAGCGTTTTCATCCAGGGCCAGGGCGATCCGAAACTGGTGCTTGAAAAACTCTGGCTGCTGCTGCGCCGCTTGCAAGGCCTGGGCATTCACAACATTGCGGGGGACATCGTGCTGGATAACAGTGCGTTCGAGGTGCCCGCCACTGATCCGGCCGAATTTGACGGCGAGCCGATGCGACCCTACAACGCCGCAGCGGATGCCCTGCTGATCAACTACAAATCAGTGGTGATGACGTTTGCGCCAGACCCGCTAACCAACAGCGCCCACGTGCAGTTTGACCCACCCTTGTGGGGCGTGCAGATGCAGACCAGCGTGCCACTGAGCCCCGCCAAACCTGGCGTCACCGAAGCCTGCGGCGACTACCGCGCCAGCCTCAAAGCCAGTTTTTCTGAAGCCACACGCATCCGCTTCAACGGCAGCTACCCCGCAAGCTGCGGCGAAAAGGTGTGGCCCATCGCCTATGCCGACCCCGCCAGCTACAACACCCGCGTCGTTGAGGGATTGTGGCGCAGCATGGGTGGTCAACTCACCGGCACCGTTCGCAACGGCGCCGCACCACAGGCACCGGCCACATACGAGATCACTTCACCGACACTGGCGGAAGTGATCCGCGATGTCAACAAATTCAGCAACAACGTGATGGCGCAGCAGGTTTTTTTGACGCTGGGGCTGCCCGCGCCCGCCACTGCCGAATCAGCCCGCGCTGCGGTGCGCCAATGGTGGCAGCGCCGCGTCAAAGCCACAGATGTGCCGACCATTGACAACGGCTCGGGCCTGTCGCGCCAAAACCGCATCAGCGCCCAGCAACTGGGGCAACTGCTGCGCGTGGCCTATGCCTCGCCCACCATGCCCGAGTTGATGTCATCGCTGCCATTGGTCGGTGTTGACGGCACCCTCAAGCGCAGCCAGGCCGGCAACGCCAGCGCCCACCTGAAGACTGGCAGCCTGCGCGAGGTGACCGCGCTGGCGGGCTTTGTGCACGCCGCCAGTGGCAAGCGCTATATGCTGGTGGCCATCGTCAATCACCCCAACGCCGGCGCGGTTCGACCCGCGCTGGACGCCTTGATTGACTGGGCCGTGATGGACAATCAAGCCCATTGATGCGAGCTGTGCATCTGCCCCACTGATCTCAAGACCATGAACCTCATTGACCTGATCGGCACCCTTGCCGCCGTGCTGACCACCGTCAGCTTTCTGCCCCAAGCGCTGCACACCTTTCGCACCAAGGACGTGCGGGGCATCTCGCTGGGCATGTACAGCGCGTTCACGCTGGGGGTGGCCCTGTGGCTGGTCTATGGCCTGCTGCTGGACGCCTGGCCAGTGGTGATTGCAAATGTGATCACCCTGGCGCTGGCCAGCACGATTCTGGTGATGAAGCTGCGCTATCGCTGAGGCATAACAGCAACGCTCACGGGTTTACCCGAGTCGCATTTGTTGTGCCAAATGGTTACGATCATCCCTGCAAATAGTACGATCGTTCTATAAACTTTTTGGAGACAGTGAATGAGGCAATTCAAAATTCTTGGCGTCGCCCTGGCGGCGGCGCTGCTGGTGGCGGCATGCGGCGGCAGCGACGATGCGGTCGTTCAGGCACCCGCAATCAAATACACCTCGCTGGTGTCGTTTGGCGACAGCTTGAGCGATGTGGGCACCCACAAGGTGGGCGCCGTCGCGGCACTGGGCGGCGGCACCTACAGCGTCAACGGCATCACTGGCGCTATCGGCGACAGCCCGACACCCAGCAAGAACTGGACAGAACTCCTCGCGGCGCAAATTGGCGTTGCTGCGCCCTGCCCGGCACAAACCGGACTCAACAGTGCTGCATCCTTGGGCGGACCTGTTCCTGTTGTCGATTATCCAAATTGCCGCAATTACGCACAGGGTGGTGCGCGCGTCACCAATCCGGTTGGCCCGGGCAGCGCCTCTGCACCGGTCAATTCGCCGTTGGGCCAATTGACGGTGCCGCTTGTCACGCAAATATCCCGCCATCTGACGCGTGTTGGCGGCAGCTTCAGTGGCACCGAACTGGTCACCGTGATGGCTGGCGGCAACGATGTGTTGCGCCTGCTCGACGATCTGGTGGCCAAGGCCACAGCGGCAGGCTCAGCCGCTTTTGGCAAGGCGCTGGTGGGTGGACTCGTGGCGCTGGTGCCCAATCCGGCAGACCAACCGGCTGCAGCCGTCGCCATTGGCACAGCAGTCGCAACTGCAGCGGCAGCCCCCGGCGCCACGCCCACCAGCATTGTCACGGCTGCCGTCACAGCAGCATCTGCGCAGCCTGGAGTGAGTTTGCCGATCAATCCGGCGCCCATCGTGGCTGCCGCAAGCGCCGCTGCCGCTTCTGCTGGTGCCGCCTACGCGCAGAACAATGGCGCGAATGAAGCCGTGCTGCCAATGGGTGTGGCAGGCAAGGAGCTGGCCACGTACATCAAATCCCAGATTGTCGGCAAAGGTGCCAAGTATGTGGCGGTGGTGAATTTGCCTGATGTCAGCTCAACGCCTTCAGCCAAAGCGCAAAGCGCTGAAACCCGCGGGCTGATTCTCAACATGGCGATCTATTTCAACGAGGTGTTGGCCTACGAATTGCGCGGTACACCCGGAGTTCTGGTCGTTGACGTGTTTACTGAATCGCGAAGCCAAATCGCCAATCCGGGTGCCTATGGCCTGACCAACGTCACCACTCCCGCGTGCAACCTGAATGCAACAACCCCTACAGTTCCGGGTAACGGTCTGGCCGACCCGGCAAAACCGGAAAGTGGCACCTCGCTGGTTTGCAATGCCGGCAACCTCAAGCCAGGTGATGTGTCCAAGTACCTGTTTGCCGACACTGTGCACCCCACACCTTACGGCTACAAACTGCTGGCTGATCTGGTCAACAAAACTATGAAACAGGCCGGCTGGCTTTAACTCGCCGGAGTTCACTCTGACAAAAGGCGCCTCTGGCGCCTTTTTTTATGACCGTAACAACAGGCAATCAACCCGCCGCGCGCTGCAGCCGGTCGCGCACACCATCCCACTCCGGCGTCTCGGGGGGCGTCTCGATCCAGATCAGTTTGACGCCATGCGCATCACATTCCCGCAACACGGCAAACAGTTGTTGCGCCGCGCGGGCTGCATCTGCTGGCATGCGCCGGTAAAGCACATGGCGTGAAACAGTCGCCAATGGGGTGCGGCAATACAGCGCGATGCTTGGCCGGCCGTCTGACTGACCCGCGTCTGAGCCCAATAGCGTCAGTGCCTTTTGCAACTCTTTCGCCGTCATCAGCCGCACCGTGGCATGCGGCGCGTAATGGGAGTCAAGCGTGCCGGAGGCCTTGGGGGCGGGTGATGCCATCGTTTCAAGCGCTTCTTTTGACTGCACTTGCAAACCGCAAATCACCTGCACCTGCTCCGGCGTGATGGCGCCCGGGCGCAGCAGCACCGGCCGGCCACGGGTGCAGTCGATGATGGTGGACTCGATGCCCACACTGCAGGCGCCGCCGTCCAGAATCAGCAGCTCGTCGCCAAATTCACCCTGCACATGCGCGGCTGTGGTAGGGCTGACCCGACCGAACTGGTTGGCACTGGGGGCAGCCAGGCCCCACACCGCATCATGCAGCAACGCTTTCAACACAGCTTGTGCGACCGGGTGCGACGGGCAACGCAAGCCGATGGTGGGATTGCCACCGGCGGCGGCATTGGCAACGCCGGGCCTGCGCGGCAGGATCAGGGTCAAGGGGCCGGGCCAGAAGACTTTGATGAGCTGCTCGGCAAATTCGGGAACCACTAAGGCGTAGTGCGCCACGGCACTGGCGTTTGCCACATGCACGATCAACGGGTGGTCTGCCGGGCGGCCCTTGGCCTTGAAAATATGCGCCACGGCGCGGTCGTTGTCGGCATTGGCGGCCAGTCCGTAAACTGTTTCGGTGGGCAAACCCAACAGGCCGCCGCCCCTGATGCGTTCAGCGGCAGCGGCGATGGACTCAGGCGAATCGCCCGGCAGGATCATGGCATTAGCCCACTAAAACGGCGCAATGCCGAGCACTTTGGCCGCCGCCAGCGCCGTGCTGTGGGCCTGCTCAGGGGTGGCGGCCGTGACCGTCAAATGCCCCATTTTTCGGCCCTTGCCGGCTTTGAGCTTGCCATACAAATGCAGGTGCACACCGGGCAGGGCCAGCACCTGGTCCCAGCGCGGCGTGGCCTCATCGACCCACAAATCACCCAGCAAATTGAGCATCACGGCCGCGCTGTGCTGGCGCGGCTGTGTCAACGGCAAGCCCGCCAGGGTGCGCACCTGCAGGTCAAATTGCGACACATCACAGGCGTCCAGCGTGTAGTGGCCACTGTTGTGCGGGCGCGGCGCCATCTCGTTCACCACCAGAGCACCCAGCCTGGCGCACGCGGGAGAGCCTTCAGCCAACACAAAAAACTCCACACACAGCACGCCCACGTAGTTCAATTCTTCCGCAATATTTTTGGCCGCTGCCACCGCCTGGGCGGCAAGCGCTGGCGGCAGATTGCCTTCGTAAGCTTCAGTGACGGCCAGAATCCCTTCGCGGTGCAGATTCAGTTGTGGCGCGAAATTGACGCAGGCGCCGTCCCAGCCGCGCGCCACGACCACCGAACACTCGGCGGCCAGCGGCAGCCTTTGCTCCAGCACGCAGGGCACGTTCTTAAGCGCATCCCAGGCAGTCGCCAGTTCGGCGCGGCTGCTGCAGCGCACTTGTCCCTTGCCGTCATAGCCCAGCCGGGCAGTTTTCAAAATACCGGGCAGCAGGTCGTCAGCCACCAAAGCCAGTTGCGCCGCGGTTTCAATGACGGCATAGGGCGCCACTGGCACACCACTGCGGGCCAAGTGGGCCTTTTCCTTGATGCGGTCTTGTGCAATGGCCACCGCGTCGGCGCTGGGCGCGGTTGGGCGGGCAGCGCCCAGGGTCACCAGAGCACCGGCGGGCACGTTCTCAAATTCAGTGGTCACAGCGGCGCAGCGTTGCAGCAATTGCGTCAGGCCCTGCTCATCGAGGTAGTCGGTTTTGATGTGGTAGTGGCTAACCAGCCCGGCCGGGCTGATCACATCAGGGTCAAGCACCACCGTGAAGTAACCCATGGCCTGCGCCGCCTGCACAAACATGCGCCCCAACTGGCCGCCGCCCATGACACCCAGCGTGGTTTGCTGGCCGCTGCCGTTCAGCCCGGTGGCACCGGGCAGCAACATCGGGCCAGTCATAACTTGGGCGGCAGCGTCATGCCGCGCGCCATTTGGGTTTGCTCGGCGCGAAAGTCCTCCAGCCGGGCGCGCAACACGATGTCATGGTTGGCCAGCATGGCCACCGCAAACAGCGCGGCATTGGCAGCCCCTGCTGCGCCAATGGCAAACGTGGCCACCGGAATACCCTTGGGCATCTGCACGATGCTGTGCAGCGAATCGACCCCGCTCAAGTGTTTGCTGGCCACCGGCACGCCCAGGATGGGCACCGTGGTCTTGGCCGCCAGCATGCCCGGCAGGTGGGCTGCGCCACCAGCGCCGGCGATGATGGCCTTGAGGCCACGGCCCACGGCGGTGTCGGCGTAGGCAAACATATCGTCGGGCATTCGGTGCGCCGAGACCACGCGAGCCTCGTAAGGGATACCAAACTGTTGGAGAATGTGGACTGCGTGCTGCATGGTGTCCCAGTCGGAGCTGGAGCCCATGAGCACACCGATTTGTATTGAGTTCATCCCCGAATTTTACGTTTGACCTAGGCAAAGAGCACCATGATTGATGTCACCATCCAAAATTTTGAGACCGAGGTTATCGCCGCGTCCATGACCACGCCGATCCTGATCGACTTCTGGGCCCCTTGGTGCGGCCCCTGCAAGTCACTCGGACCCATTCTGGAACAGCTTGAGTTGGACTACCAGGGCCGCTTCACGCTGGTCAAGATCGACTCGGACCAGGAGCAGCAACTGGCCCAGGCCTTTGGCATCCGCAGCATTCCCACCTGTATTTTGATGATGGGTGGCAAACCGGCCGATGGCTTCATGGGCGCCCAGACGGCCACCCAGGTGCGTGCTTTTCTGGACAAACACCTGCCCAGCGAAGATGAACTGGTGGCCGAGGCCGAAGCCGATGCCGCCCAGGAACTGCTGCAGGCGGGCGACGCTGAGGCAGCGCTGGCCAAACTGGCCGATGCCCTGGCCGCCGACCCGGCCAACGACGATGCCCGTTATGACTACATCAGACTCTTGATCGAGTTGGGTGGACTGGAAGAAGCCGAGGCCACACTGGCCCCCAAACTCACCGAAATCCCGCGCAAGTTGCGCTTTGAAGCTTTGTCGCAATGGCTCAATGCGATTCAATCTGCCGCAACCGGCCCGTATGCCACCTGGACGATTGCGCAATTTGACGAAAAGATCGCCTTGAACAAGCGCGACTTCGACATCCGCTTTGCCAAAGCCCGGCTGCTGATGGCGGTGGGCGAATGGACCGCCGCCATGGACGAGTTGCTCGAAATCATCATGCGCGACAAGAAGTGGATGGATGAGGCACCGCGCAAGGCCTTTGTCGCCATCCTCGAACTGCTGACCCCGCCCAAACCCAAGGCGACGGCCCAAACTCCCGGCAAGACGGCAGGCGGGATTGAAGTGCTGGGCAAAGCTGCCGTGCAGGAAGACCCGCAGGCCGCGCTGGTGTCCCAGTACCGGCGTCAATTGAGCATGATGCTCAACTGATCGCGCGCAAATTGTCGGACCGCCTGG
>NZ_JAABQC010000036.1 GCF_011391645.1 Rhodoferax sp.
GGCGCAGCCAATGTGATGGCGGCGAGCCTGGGCATCGTGACCCCCTTTTGCTCCTGCTCGGCGGTACCCTTGTTCATTGGCTTTGTGCAGGCCGGTGTGCCACTGGGGGTGACGTTCTCGTTCCTGATCTCGGCGCCCATGGTCAACGAGGTCGCGCTGACGCTGCTGTTTGGCATGTTCGGCTGGAAAGTCGCGCTGCTATACCTTGGCCTTGGTTTGACTGTGGCCATTGTGGCCGGCTGGATCATCGGCCGCCTGAAGATGGAAGCGTACCTGGAAGACTGGGTGCGTGACATGCCCAAAGTGTCAGTCGACTTCGAGGCCACCGGCATGACACTGGGTGAACGCATCGAAGGCGGCTTCTCTGCTGTCAAGGAAATTGTCGGCAAGGTCTGGCCCTACATTCTGGTGGGTATTGCGCTGGGCGGGCTGATCCACGGCTATGTGCCCGAGGACTTCATGGCCAGCTTCATGGGCAAAGAAGCCTGGTGGTCGGTGCCGCTGGCGGTGGTGATGGGTGTGCCGATGTACACCAACGCCGCTGGCGTGATCCCGATCGTGCAGGCGCTCTTGGCCAAAGGTGCCGCATTAGGTACCGTGCTGGCCTTCATGATGAGCGTGATTGCGCTCTCCCTGCCCGAAATGATCATCTTACGCAAGGTGCTCAAGGTGCGGCTGATTGCCACGTTTGTCGCCGTCGTGGCCAGCGGCATTTTGCTGGTGGGCTTTGTTTTTAACGCGGTGCTGTAACTGCAAACATTTTTAACATCAAGGAAAACACCATGGACATCAAAGTACTCGGCACCGGTTGTGCCAACTGCAAGACCACCATTGCGCTCATCGACCAGATGGCCAAGGCCAAAGGCGTTGCGGTCACGCTCACCAAGGTCGAGGAACTGCGCGACATCATGGGCTACGGTGTGATGAGCACCCCCGGCGTGGTCATTGACGGCAAAGTGGTGCACGCCGGTGGCGTGCCCAGCCGTGACAAGATCGCGCAATGGCTGGCGGCCTGAGCCGCGCCGCAAAATTTCCAACCATCGGAGACTTCATGAAACCACGCCTTTCCACGCTCGCCACAACGCTGTCAACCACTTTGGCAGCCATCCTGCTCGCCCTGCCCGCCTGGGCGGTGGATGTGGCTTTCAAGCCTGTTGCCGAGGGGGTTTATGCCTACATTGGCGACCTTGAGGGTCGCACCTATGACAACGAGGGCCTGAACGCCAACATTGGCCTGGTGGTGACACCGGCAGGCGCAGTGCTGATCGACAGCGGCTCCAGCTACCAGGTGGCCGCCAAAATTCATGCAGCGGTCAAGAATGTGACCCCGCAGCCGCTCAAGCTGGTGATCAACACCGGCGACCAGGACCATCGCTGGCTCGGCAATGGTTACTTTACAGAAAAGGGCATCGAGACCCTGGCCCACGCCGACGCGCAAGCCGACATGCAAGCCCGCGCCGGCGAGCAGATGGAAGGCCTCAAGGTGTTGAAGGAGCGCCTTGACGGCACCTGGCCCGTCCTGCCGTCCCGCTGGGTCAAAGATCAGGACACCAG
The DNA here is from genome assembly GCF_011391645.1 of Rhodoferax sp. Taxonomy (GTDB): domain Bacteria; phylum Pseudomonadota; class Gammaproteobacteria; order Burkholderiales; family Burkholderiaceae_C; genus Rhodoferax. Next base: position 1,555 of record NZ_JAABQC010000036.1, read on the forward strand.
CCTCAACATGGGTGGCACTGTGATCGAACTCAAGCACCGCCAGGGCGGACACACGCCCGGCGACATGCTGGTGTGGCTGCCGAAAAAAAACGTGCTGTTCAGCGGAGACGTGGTCTATGTTGACCGCGTGCTCGGTCTGCACCCGGTGAGCCGCACCAAAGCCTGGCTCGACAGCTTTGCCGTGATCGACCAACTCAAGCCGCAAACCATCGTTCCGGGTCACGGCGGCGTGACCGACCTGGCCACCGCTCAGGCGCACACCCGCAACCTGCTGCTGGCCCTGCGCGCCCACATGAAAAAAGCGGTGGACGATGGCGTTGACATCAGCGCGGCGGTGAAAACTTTTGACGGCAAGCCATTTGCCAAACTGAAACACGCCGACGTGTGGCTGCCGCAACTGGCCAACCAGACCTATCTGGAGTTGGAGCGAGAATGAGACATCCGGCACACACATCTGATTTTTAACAAGGAACAACAACATGCACCCGCAAAAGAAATTTCACCTGGTGTTTTCATTGATCATGGGCGCCATGATGATTTTCCTGATGACGCTGGTCATCACTTTTGTCAATGTGGGCTTGACTGACAACTTTTTCAAACTGTGGATGAAAGCCTTTGGCATTGCCTATGTGGTGGGCGTGCCGGTGATCTTCTTCCTGGCACCGGTGGCGCGCAAGCTCACCGGACGCGTGCTTGGCGTGACCCCCGCATGATGCGCAAGCCCACCATGGCCGGCATGCAGGTTGAATACCACCGCACCCAGCACATCGGCTGGCTGCGGGCCGCCGTGCTCGGCGCCAACGATGGCATTGTGTCGACCGCCAGCCTGATTCTGGGTGTGGCGGCTGCCAGCACCACCCAAAGTGCCGTTCTGGTCGCGGGTGTGGCCGGGCTGGTGGCCGGCGCCATGTCGATGGCTGCGGGCGAATATGTATCGGTGAGTTCGCAATCAGACACCGAGCAGGCCGACATCGCCCGGGAACGCGTGGAACTGGCGACTGACGGTGACCGCGAATTGACCGAGTTGGCGGCCATCTACGTCGGGCGCGGGCTGGATGCCGAGCTGGCACAACAAGTAGCCGTGCAGCTCACCGCCAAGGATGCTCTGGGTGCCCACACCCGCGATGAACTGGGTATTTCAGAGACCGTGAGTGCCAATCCGCTACAGGCGGCATTGGTGTCTGCCCTGTCCTTTGTCGTCGGCGCCGGCTTGCCGTTGCTGACCGCGTGGCTGGTGCCCTTTGCTTATCTGACACCCGTGGTGGCAGGCACTTCGCTGCTGTTTCTGGTCATTCTGGGTGGTCTGGCCGCCTACACCGGCGGTGCCGGCATTGGCAAAGGCATTTTGCGGGTGGCATTCTGGGGCACGCTGGCGATGGCTTGTACAGCCGGTGTGGGCTGGTTGTTTGGTGTCGCGGCGTGACCGCTCTGCAAATATTTTCAACGTTCTGAATCGTCGGTAAAACTCATGCCAGCGGAGCACAAGCTTGAATTTATTCATTCAATAGTTCAATTATTGTTGTATCATTAAAACTATGGACAAATCACTTGCCACTTCTGTTTTTGAATCACTCGCCTCGGGCGTGCGCCTGGACATCTACCGCTTGCTGGTCAAAGCCGGGCCACAAGGGCTGGTGGCAGGAGAAATTGGCACAGCACTCGACGTGCCTCCGACCAATCTGTCTTTCCATTTAAAAGCCCTGACGCATGCCCAGCTTGTGTCAGTGGTGCAAGAGGGCCGCTACCAGCGCTACCGTGCCAACCTGGCGCTGATGCAGGATCTGATTGTTTACCTAACCGCCGAATGTTGCGCGGGCCACCCCGAGCAATGCGCAGAAACCAGCCTTACACCGGTCTGCCCCTGAAAACCGCCTTTTGCCACGCTATCTCCCTGATTTCCAGAAGGAACCACCATGAAACAAGTTCAAGTCTTTGACCCCGCCCTATGCTGCAGCAGTGGTGTGTGTGGAACCGATGTAGACCAAACCCTGGTCGATTTTTCGGCCGACGTTGATTGGGCCAGACAGCAGGGCTTGCCCATCGAGCGCTTCAACCTGGCGCAGCAACCCATGGCCTTTGCCGAAAGCGCCGCCGTCAAGGCTTTGCTGGAACGCTCGGGCGAATCTGCCTTGCCGGTGACTCTGGTAGATGGCGAAGTGGCTTTTGCCGGGCGCTACCCCGCGCGCACTGACTTGGCGCGCTGGCTGGGTGATGCAGCTCAGGCCGCGCCAGAGCCGGCTGCACAAACCAATTGCTGCTCCGGCGGCGCTTGCTGCTAGGCTGGGCATGAAGTTCCTCGATCAAGCGCCACGATTTTTGTTCTTTACCGGCAAAGGTGGCGTTGGCAAAACATCCATCGCCTGCGCCACGGCGATTCAAATGACTGAGGCGGGCAAGCGCGTGCTGCTGGTCAGCACCGACCCGGCCTCCAACGTGGGCCAGGTATTTGGCATCGCGATTGGCAACCAGATCACCCGGGTGGCTGAGGTGCCACGCTTGAGTGCGCTTGAGATCGATCCGCAAGCCGCCGCTCAAGCCTACCGCGACCGCATCGTCGGGCCGGTGCGCGGCATCTTGCCCGACAGCGTGGTCAAAGGCATTGAGGAACAACTCTCGGGTGCCTGCACCACCGAAATTGCCGCGTTTGATGAATTCACCGCGCTACTGGTTGACAGCACCCTCACCCAAGACTTTGACCACATCGTGTTTGACACCGCGCCCACCGGGCACACCATCCGCATGCTGCAATTGCCGGGTGCCTGGAGCGGTTTTCTGGAAGATGGCAAGGGCGACGCCTCGTGCCTGGGGCCACTGGCCGGGCTGGAAAAGCAACGCGCGCAATACAAGGCCGCCGTGGACGCCCTTGCCGACCCGCAAAAAGCCCGACTGGTGCTGGTGGCGCGGGCCCAAGCCGCGACCTTGACAGAAGCAGCCCGCACCCACGGTGAGCTGGCTGGCATTGGATTGAGCAAACAGTATTTGGTGATCAACGGGGTGTTTCCTGCGTCTGAGGCAGCAGGCGATCCTTTGGCGCAGGCGATTTACCAGCGAGAGCAGGCGGCGCTGGCGAATTTGCCGGAAGTCTTGCGCAATGTGCCGACCGATCACATCGAACTCAAGCCGTTCAACCTGTTTGGGTTGGCTGCTCTGAAGCAATTGCTGAACACCCAATCCAACACCATTGAGGCGCCAGACAGTTCAGCCGACGCGCCCAAGATCAACGCACCCAGCTTATCGTCATTGGTCGACGACATTGCGTTTGAAGGCCACGGCCTGGTCATGTTGATGGGCAAGGGCGGCGTTGGCAAAACCACGCTGGCAGCGGCGGTTGCGGTAGAGCTCGCCACGCGTGGCCATGAGGTGCACCTGACCACGTCTGACCCAGCGGCGCACCTGATGGAAACGCTGCACGGCACGCTGGAACATTTAACGGTGAGCCGCATCGACCCGCATGAAGTCACCGAGGCCTACCGCGCCCAGGTGCTGGCCAGCAAAGGCGCCAAGCTCGATGCTGCGGGCCGCGCCGTGCTGGAAGAAGACTTGCGCTCGCCCTGCACCGAAGAAATTGCCGTGTTTCAGGCCTTTTCCCGCGTGATCCGTGAGGCCGGCAAAAAGTTTGTGGTGATGGACACCGCCCCCACCGGCCACACCCTGCTGCTGCTTGATGCCACCGGCGCCTACCACCGCGACATCGTGCGCCAGATGGGCAGCACGGGCAGGCACTTCACCACACCCATGATGCAGTTGCAAGACCCCAAGCAAACCAAGGTGCTGATCGTCACGCTGGCAGAGACCACACCGGTGCTGGAAGCCGCCAATTTGCAAGCCGACTTGCGCCGCGCCGGCATCGAGCCCTGGGCCTGGGTCATCAACAACAGCGTGGCCGCAGCCAAGGTAAGTTCCCCCTTACTGATGCAGCGTGCCCAAAACGAGCTGCGCGAGATTGAGGCCGTTGCCACCCGACACGCCACGCGTTATGCATTGGTTCCCCTGTTGCGCAACGAGCCCGTCGGCGTCACACGCCTGAAACAGCTCGCGGCTAATCTGGCCAGATTTTTTTAACATCCAAGGACATCTCCAATGACCACACAAGTTCTCAACGTGCTGTTTTTGTGCACCCACAACTCGGCGCGCAGCATTCTGGCTGAAGCCATCCTGAACCACATCGGGCGCGGTCGCTTCAAGGCGTATTCGGCTGGCAGCAGCCCGCCTAACAACCAGCAGCCCGATCCGCTGGGTCTGCAGGTGTTGCAAAACGCCTGCATTTCGACAGAAGGTCTGCGTAGCAAGAGCTGGAACGAATTTGCCCTGCCGGATGCACCGCACATGGATCTGGTGATCACCGTGTGCGACAACGCCGCCGGCGAGGTGTGCCCTTATTGGCCCGGCCAGCCGGCCACGGCGCATTGGGGCTACCCCGACCCGTCTGCGGGCGATGCCGACGATGCCCACAAGCTCGAGGCCTTTCGGCAAACCCTGTACGCCCTGAAACGGCGACTGGAACTGATGGTGAGCCTGCCCGCAGAAAAACTCGAAAAAACCATGCTGCAAACCACCGCCCGCGAAATGGCCCGGGGGCAATGACATGGGATTGTTTGAACGCTATCTGACGGTTTGGGTGGCACTGGGCATTGCCGCTGGTGTCGGCCTGGGCTTGTCAATGCCGGGCACCTTTCAGGCCATTGCCGCGCTGGAAATTGCCCATGTCAACCTGGTGGTGGCTGTGCTGATCTGGGTCATGATCTACCCGATGATGATCCAGATCGACTGGACGGCGGTGAAAGACGTGGGTAAAAAACCGCGCGGCCTGGCGCTCACGCTGGTGGTCAACTGGCTCATCAAGCCCTTCACCATGGCGGCGCTGGGGGTGCTGTTCTTCCACTACATTTTTGCACCCTGGGTCGACCCGCAATCGGCCAACGAGTACATCGCCGGCATGATCCTGTTGGGCGTGGCACCCTGCACCGCCATGGTGTTTGTCTGGAGCCAACTGGTCAAGGGTGATGCCAACTACACGCTGGTTCAGGTGTCGGTCAACGACATCATCATGGTGTTTGCCTTCGCACCCATTGCCGCCTTTTTGCTGGGCGTGACCAACATCACCGTACCCTGGCAAACTTTGCTGCTTTCAACTGTTTTGTATGTGGTGCTGCCGCTGGCAGCCGGCATGGCCACCCGCCACGCGCTGGCCCGCAGGTCAAACCATGCCGTGGGCGACCTTGTGGCGCGTCTCAAACCCTGGTCGGTGGTGGGCCTGATTGCCACCGTGGTGCTGCTGTTCGGCTTTCAGGCGGAAACCATTGTGGCCAAGCCGCTCATCATCGGCCTGATTGCGATCCCGCTGATCTTGCAAACCTATGGCATTTTCTTCATCAGCTGGTGGGGCGCCAAGCTGCTCAAGCTGCCGCACAACATCGCCGGGCCAGCCTGTTTGATTGGCACGTCCAACTTTTTCGAGCTGGCGGTGGCGGTGGCGATCTCGCTGTTTGGGCTGAACTCGGGCGCCGCACTGGCCACGGTGGTGGGCGTGCTGGTGGAGGTGCCTGTCATGCTGTCGCTGGTGTGGATGGTGAACCGCGCCGGGAAACTTCAGAAATTGCAGCTAGCATAAACTTCCAGGCGCTCTCTGACCGCCTTTATTGAACTCGGTAAAGGCCCGGCGCACCGGCAGAATCAGGCGGGCGCGCAACTTCCATCCGCACATATTGTTCGGTGAAATCTGCCAATTCACGATAAAAAACAGTGTCGGCACCAGCCTTGACTGCCGCGGCAAACGAGCCAATCCAGGCACCCAGATGCTCATGCAGAAAACGCCCTCGCAGTGCCATGGTGGCGGCAGAACCGGCCGGGTCAGCAGCAGCATCGGCACGGTTTATATTGAATGTGAGCAAGTACAAAAACTCCAGCTCAACAGCCACGTGATCTGGCAGTTCCCTGAAATCAGCATCAATGTCAAAACCACCTTCGCTGTACAAGTCAAGCACGGCCGGGGGCGGGTTGCCTTCGGCTGGCGCAGGCGTGTTCAGCCAGGTTGAGCCATAGGGCGGGGCCAGTGCGTGCATCGGCCCAATGAAGAGCCGCGTGTAGTCCACCAGCAGGGTCTGCAGGTCTTGCAAGGCAAAGGCTTCGCCCAATTTGCGCGCCTGCTCCGTCAGATCAGGATGCACCTGGCGGGCCGCGGTCAGCAGGGAGTCAAACAGCTTTTCCTCGGCAAACTCCGGTGCTGGCTCGTAATAACAGGCGGACAGAAAACGGCACAAGTCGGCGCGCGCGGTGGCCTCGTCGGGAACATAGTCAGACATTGGTTATCCTTGAAAGAAGGGCCGGTTCAACCGGCCCCCGTGGCAACTGGCAGCAGAATCTATCAGGCTCTGGGGCTGTATTTGCCAATGTAATGCACGTTGGGCTTGGTGCCTTTTTCCTCCAGCAAGCGCCATGACTTTTCGTTCTTCAATAACTTGGCAATCTCGCTGCTCGAATCCTCCTGGTCACCAAAAATGCGCGCCTTGGACGGGCAAACCTCCACACAGGCGGGCTGCAAACCGTTGAGCACACGGTGGTAGCAGAAGGTGCACTTTTCAATCACGTCATCCGAGCGTACCGGTTGCACGTCACCACCCTTCCACTGGTTCAACATGGGCGGCACGGCGCCGGCCAGGGCTGCGACTTCTGCACCAGAGGACGTGCAACCAGGCACGGCCGATGTTTTGTCTGACCAGCGTGGTTGCGGGTCTTCGCCCGAGGTGTTGAGGCTGATGATGCTGTAACTGCCGCCATCCATGCTGGAGGCATCGAGTCTGGGCACGCTGTAGGGGCATTCCTTTTGGCAGTCGCCGCAGCCAATGCACAACTCAGGGTCTTGCAGGGTGATGCCCTCGGGAGTCTTGTACAGCGCTTTCCAGGGCTTGCCGTCCAGAGACTTGGTGGGGTTGCCCGCCTTCTCCGGGTTGCCGGGGCAAATCTTGATGCAGGGCGCGTCCGAGCAGTGGTTGCACAACACCGGGATCACTGAAAACGTGGTGTTGGGGAACGTGCCCTCGGTCTTCATTAAAAAGTCTGCCCAATTGAAGCTTTGATCGTCACCCCGGTCGCGGGTGTTGTTTTCGGCTTTGCAGGCAAAGGCGCACGCGCCGCAGCCGTTGCATTTTGCGAGGTCAATGACCATTCCAAGTTTTGTCATGATATTTACTCCTGTACTTGTTGATGGCGATCAGGCCTTTTGGATGCGAACGCCGGTGAAACCACCGTTGCGGGCTGTCGAGCCGCTGAGCCGGTCATAGTCGTCGACCAGAATCTCGTTGTTGTTGCCGCCCAGGGGAATGGCTTTGGCAAAGTCTTTGGTGGCCACGCGGCCGTAGGCCCAGTGCCCCTGGCCAAAACATTTCGCCACGGTTCCGGGGCGCACGCCCTCCCACAGCTTGAGTTGGCAACTGATGGTGCCGGCCATGGAGGTGATCTTGACGTTGTCACCCGACTTGAGGCCGAGTTTGGCACCGTCCAACGGATTCATCTTGACCACATCGCCCCAGGACACGTCACCCGGATCAACTTTTTTGAACTCCTGGTACCAGGTGACATTGGCCGAACGGCCTTCGCGGTTCAGTCGCGACTTGTAGTCGATGAAGGTGAAGGGGTAGTCCGCCACACTGCCGTGGCGCTTGACGGGCTCGTAGTGCGGCACAAAGGCCACGTCTCCCCGGGCCGTGTAACCGCTCACCGTCATGATGTCATCGGTTGTGGTCTCGTATTTCTTGGCGTGTTCCAGCAGGCCATTCTTCAGCCCCTCGCTGTAGAACTCAAACTTCTTGGTGGGTGTGTTGAACTTGCCGCCCCAGCCCTTTTTAAGCGTGTACTTGGGTCCGCTGAACATGCCTTTGGCCTTGAAGTCGGCCCAGCCCTTGATGGCGGGGTCACCTTTGAGCGGTTCCTTGGGCATCCACAATGTGGCGCTGCTGATCTTGGTCGCGATTTCACTGAATTCCATGGCCGTGGTCGGCAACTTGCCGGTTTCGGGGTCTTTGAACTCGGTCGAGTAGTAGTCAAACAGGTTGGCAAATCCTTTGGCCTTGAGCTTTTCAGCCAGCAACCACATCACCTCGGTTTCTTCTTGTTTGACATCCCACAAACGTTTCACGGCCGCCTGCTGGATCGATGCATAACCGTGCCCGTTGCCCGTGTTCGTGATGATTGACCAACCTTCGGCGGAATTGAAGGTTGACGGCAGCACGATGTCGGCAAACTGCGTCATTTCGGACACGTTGGGCACCATGTGCACAAAAAACGGCACCTTGGCCATGGCTTTGTCCCAGCGATCCGCACCGGTGCAGGAAAAGTTGAAGTTGGACCAGGATGAAATAAACACCTTGACCGCACCCGGATCCTTGAGCAGGCCGTTGGCCACATTGTTGGTGACCACGCCACTGCCCGGCTTGGCGTTCATCATGGCGGGCATGTCCTTGGCGCCCCGGCCATCGAGCTTTTTGCCTTTGCTGCCCGCCTTGGCCACCTCGTCCACATATTTGTCGGCGCTTGGGAATTTGCCCAGCGGCACGCTGCTGCTCTGCCAGACACCGCCCTCGGCATCAATCGATCCCAGCAGGCCGTTGAGCGCATGCACGGCCATGGCGGCGTAGGTGCCGCGCGGATTCATGGCAACACCCGGGCCCATCCACACGGCGGTCTTGGGCGCAGCCTTGCCCATGGCACGGGCCACGCGCAGGATCTGGGCAGCAGGAATCAGTGTCTCTTTTTCAGCCCACGCCGGTGTGCGGTCTTTGAGCTCCAGGTTCCACCACTTGATGACGCCGCTGGTTTCTTTTTCTGCAAAGGCGGCCTCATCGACCGCCTTGCCCGCCACAAAGAGGTTTTTGCCATCCTTGAAGTCACCCACAAACTCGCGGCTCCACATGCCCTCGGTCAACAGCACATGGGCAATGGCACCGGCCAACGCACCGTCGGTGCCCGGGCTGAGGGGCAGCCACTCATGCGCCTTGGCTGCAATGGTGGACATGCGGGGATCAATGGCAATCACCTTGCCGCGTTTCACAATGTCGGCAAAATGGTTCATGGTGTTGGGCACCATGCGGTTGGAGCTCAGTGGGTCGCAGCCCCAGGCCACCAGGCAGTTGGTATTGCCCAAGTCGTAGTCGCGGTAGCCAAAAAAGCCTTGTGTCAGGCCAGGCCCCATTTTTTCGGCTTCGGCACAAATAGAGCTGTGCGTGAAGTAGTTGGCCGTGCCCCAGACCTTGGGCAGGGTGCCGTACAACAAATCTGTACTTGTTGACGAATAGCGGCCGCGCATGTACATCAGCTTGCCGGACTCACCCGCCCTGCGCAGTTCCATCATTTTCTCGGCGACGGTGTCAAGCGCCTCGTCCCAACTGATGGGCACAAACTTCGGGTCAATACCCCGGCCCTTCAGCGGATTGGTGCGCTTCATGGGGGTCTTGATGCGGTCGGGGTCATACATCTGCTGCGGGATGAGGTGCCCGCGCGGGCAAACATAGCCGTGGTTGGTTTTCGACAGCGGGTTGCCTCGCACCCGGGTGGCACGGCCACCCTGCACAAAAATCTGGACGGCGCACCACTGGGTGCAGCCCTGGCAGGTGCTGGCGACCCAATTACCCACGGCCGGGCTGCTGGGCTTGGCCTTGCGGGGAATCAAGGCGCTGTGAAGGGGCGCGGTCATCATGCCAGCGCAGCCAGTCAATAGCGACCCGGCCGAGATGCCAGTGGCCATGATAAAAATCCGTCTTGTCAGCTTCATAACACGCTCCTGTGAGTAATCTGTTTCTGGTTTGCAACCCGGTGAACTATCGCATTTGCCTAAAACTAACGTTTGCGATAGATCAAGACTTTATGTGTCTTGCAAAGCCCGGACAGCCGCTACTTGGTGCCTCCCGACGCGACGACTTGACCTCAAACATGGCGTTGGCGCTGTCCGCACTTTGAGCCCGTCGACTTCAGTGCCGGTGCATCAACTGGAAAGCGCTTGTGCGGGAAATGCTTAAACTGGACCTCTCCCAAAATGCGGATTAAAGCGAAAAATGGGCTTTGACCCCAAACAATTCATGAGCCACGACCACGACCACGCCCCAGCCAGTTTCAACCGGGCCTTTGCCATTGGCATCGTCCTCAACCTGGCGTTTGTCGGCATTGAAGCGTTTTATGGCTGGCAGATCAATTCGCTCGCCTTGCTGGCTGATGCCGGCCACAACCTGAGCGATGTGGCCGGTCTGGTGCTGGCCTGGGGTGGTGCGCTGGCCATCAAACTGCGCCCCAACGCCCGTCACACCTACGGTTGGAAGCGTGCCACCATCCTGGCTGCTTTTGCCAACGCTTTGCTGCTCTTGATGGCCATGGGCGGCCTGGCCTGGGAGGCTGTGGGGCGGCTGATGTCCAACCAGGTTGCGCTGCAGGAGCAGGGCGTGACCATCATGGTGGTGGCCGGGATCGGCATCGTGGTGAACACCGCCACCGCCTTGCTGTTCATGCGCGGACGCGCGCATGACCTCAATATTCGGGGGGCCTTTTTGCACATGGCCGCCGACGCGCTGGTGTCTGCCGGCGTGGTGGTGGCCGGTGCCCTGACGCTGTGGCAGGGCTGGACCTGGCTCGACCCGGTAGTGAGCCTGGGCATTGCCGCGGTGATTCTGTGGGGCACCTGGGACCTGTTCAAGCAGTCTTTGCACATGCTGTTTGACGGCGTGCCCGCGCACATTGACCCGCAGGCGGTGCAAGACTGCCTGGCCGCGCTGCCCGGCGTGACCCAGGTGCATGACCTGCACATTTGGGCCATGGGCACCTCGCACGTTGCGCTCACGGCCCATCTGGTCATGCCACACAGCCAGGCCGACGACGCATTTTTGTTTGATGCCACCGAGCAACTGCACGACCGCTTTGAGATCACCCATGTGACCTTGCAGGTGGTCAAGGCACCGTTTACCGTCAGCTGTGTGCCCGCGCCTGACGCGGACATGCCGACTCAGGCAGAATCCCAGCCTGTATGAACCCAAACCCTGCCACCACGCCAGCCTCCGCCGAGGCCCTGAACCGCGATTGTTTTTGCCGAACCTTGAACCTGTCACGGCTGCGTGAACAGTTGGAGAGCGAGCCCAGCCTGAAGGGCATGATGGCCAACATCACCGAGACCCGGCCCAATCTGTTTTCTTCCACGGTGGTGTTCATATCGCAACAGGTGCAGCAGCAAATCACAGCCATCATTGCGGCCATTGAGCGCGTCGCCGCCCTGCCCGGCTACCAGGTGCAAGCCTTGTCGCGTGCCAACGCCTCGGCGCAGCACGACTTTGGTCCGCTGGGCGCCTGCATGGGGTATGACTTTCACCTGAGCGCCGATGGCCCCCGGCTCATCGAGATCAACACCAACGCCGGTGGCCTGCTGCTCAACGTGGCTTTGGCGCGCGCACAAGAGGCCTGCTGTATTGAGCTGGACTGGGCTTTTCCGTCCGGCGCACGGCTCGACACCCTGAACAAGACCGTCTTCGAGATGTTTGCCGCCGAGTGGCAGTTGCAGCGCGGCACGCAGCCCTGGCGTTCGGTGGTGATTGTGGACGAGGCTCCGCATGACCAATACCTGGCCCCTGAATTTGAGCTGTTTCGCCAGTTGTTCAGCCAACATGGCCTGCGGGCCGCCATTGCCGACCCGTCAGAGCTGAGCTGGCAAAGCGGCCGGCTGATGCACCAGGGCATGGCGGTTGACCTGGTTTACAACCGCCTGACCGACTTTTATTTGATCGAACCAGGTCACCAGGCCCTGCGCCAAGCCTTTGAGGCCAACGCGGTGGTGCTCACCCCCCACCCGCGCGCCCACGCGCTGCTGGCCGACAAGCGCAACCTGATCGCGCTGAGCCAGAACGAGCTGTTGCTGGCCTGGGGCGCCGCAGCGGCCGATCGGAAGTTGTTGTCGGGTAGCGTGCCCGCCACGCGTCTGGTCACACCGGAGCGCGCCGATGAGCTTTGGGCGCAAAGGCGCCAATTGTTTTTCAAGCCGGTGGCGGGTTACGGCGCCAAAGCCGCGTACCGGGGCGACAAGCTCACGCGCCGCGTCTGGTCCGAGATACTGGAAAGTGATTTTGTCGCCCAGGCACTGGTGCCGCCAAGCGGTCGCATGACCCTGGTCGATGGGGTGCAGACCGATCTCAAGTTTGACATCCGCGCCTACAGCTACGCCGGTCAGGTGCAACTGCTGGCAGCACGCATGTATGCCGGACAAACCACCAACTTTCGCACCCACGGTGGCGGCTTTGCGCCCGTGATTGTGGTGCCCTCCGAGGCGCTGGCCACTGAAAGCTGTTGATGTGCGGTATTTGCGGTGAATTGCGTTTTGACGCTGCGACGCCTGACATGGCGGCCCTGGCGCGCATGTCAGACCAGTTGGCCCGGCGCGGACCGGATGACTCGGGCACCTACCAGGACGGCCCGCTGGCGTTTGGCCACCGGCGCCTGTCCATCATTGACCTCTCCAGCCACGCCCACCAGCCCATGGTGGATGCGCTGTTGCCGCTGACGCTCATTTTCAACGGCACCATCTACAACTACCGCGAGCTGCGCACCGAGTTGCAAGCCATGGGTTACCGGTTTTTCTCGGAAGGCGACAGCGAGGTCATTCTTAAAAGCTACCACGCCTGGGGCGAGCAATGCGTCACCCGCTTCAAAGGCATGTTTGCCTTTGCCATCTGGGACCAGCGCAGCAAGCAGTTGTTTCTGGCACGCGACCGCTTTGGCATCAAGCCGCTGTACCTGAACCAGACCAACGAGCGGCTGCGTTTTGCCTCCAGCCTGCCGGCGCTGCTGGCCGGTGGCGGTGTTGACACCACGCTGGATGCGGTCGCGCTGCACCACCACTTCACCCTGCACACCGTGGTGCCGGCGCCGCGCACGGTGCTCAAGGGCGTGCGCAAACTGCCGCCCGCCTCCACCCTGCGCGTTGGCCCGGACGGCATCGTGACCGAGCAGGTGTACTGGAAGCTGGACGCGACCCGGCCGGAAACGCCTTTGTCTGAGGCCGAGTGGCTGGCCGCCACCCGCGAACAACTGGCCGCAAGCGTGAAACGCCGCCTGTTGGCCGCTGACGTGCCGGTGGGTGTCCTGCTCTCAGGCGGGCTCGATTCAAGCCTGTTGGTGGGCTTGCTGGCAGACCAGGTGCCTGATTTGCGCACTTTTTCGATCGGCTTCGAAGACCTGGGTGCCGGCGCCGAAAAAGCCGACGAGTTTGAGTTCTCGGACCAGATTGCCGCCCATTTCAACACCCGCCACAGCAAGTACAGTATTCCCAACAGCGAGGTCATGGCGCGCTTGCCGGAGGCCGTCGCCCAAATGACCGAGCCCATGGTCAGCCATGACGTGATCGCGTTCTACCTGCTGGCAGAAAAAGTGTCCATAGACGTCAAGGTGGTGATGTCGGGCCAGGGCGCTGACGAGGTCTTTGGCGGCTATTTTTGGTATTCCAATATGGATGCCGCCAGTGGCACGCCGTTGGAGCGCTTCAGCCAGCATTATTTTGACCGCGACCACGCCGAATACCTGCAGATGATCACCCCGGTATTCCAGGTGGGCGACGTCACCTCTGAACTGATTGCGGGCGAGCTGGCCAAGCCACAAGCCGATGAGTTCCTCGACCAGGTCTGGCGCCTGGATGCCACCACGCTGATCGTCGACGACCCGGTCAAGCGCGTTGACAACATGCCGATGGCCTGGGCGCTGGAGGTGCGCACGCCGTTTCTGGACCACGAGCTGGTGCAACTCGCGGCCCACATGCCGCCCGGCCTCAAGCTCAAGGAAGGCGGCAAGTTTCCACTCAAGGCGATCTCGCGCGGGCTGATCCCGGACACGGTCATCGACCGGCCCAAAGGCTACTTTCCGGTGCCAGCGCTGAAGTATGTGCGTGGCCCGTTCCTGGAGATGATGCGCGGTATTTTGATGTCTGAGGCTTGCCTCAAACGTGGCCTGTACCAGCGCGATTACGTGGACAAGCTGCTGGCCGAGCCAGAGGCGCCGGAGCACTTCACGCGCATCAACGGCAGCAAACTGTGGCATCTGGCCTTACTGGAGTGGTGGTTGCAAGTGCATGTAGACGGTCTTTAGGCATGTGCGCCTGAAAGGCCAAATAACGGCCCCTCCTTGTTGCTACACTCGCGGACAAACCCCGCAGAGGGTTTTGCGAAATTTGCAAAACACACAGGGACGGTCAGTGACCAAGAAAATTGACACGGCGAGCCAAACTTCATCAAGCCAGGCTGATGAAGAGGACGACTTGAACGCACAGCATCAGCGCCTGCTGCCGGTATTGCGCTACATGGTCGCAACGCTGCTGCTGGGCCCGGTCTTCACGCTGCTGGCCCTGAACCCGGTGCTCACCGATTCACCAGCCAACTTTCTCGGACCGCCCGCATTTTTCATGTTGGGACTGGTTGGCTGGTACCTGATTTCAACCCACAGAATCACTGCCGCCATCAAGCTGATGATGGTGGGCAGCTGGATCGCGGTGACCGGCATCGCCTTTTTTTCTGGCGGTTTGCGCTCGCCAGTCATGGTGTTCTATCCGGTATTGATATTGGCAACGGGCTGGCTCGACAGTGCCGGTTCGTCCAAATGGATGGCTGGTTTTTCGGTCATCGTGACTCTGGCTCTGTGGCTCGGTGAACATTTGCAATGGTTGCCACTGCAGCTCGTAGCGCCCAGTGCGGTGTACGCTTTCGACCAAATCATGACGTCCCTGCTGGCGGCTGTTGTGATCGTTTTTGTCGTGCAGACCTTCAAACTGCGCGTGGAGGAGCTCAAGGAAACCAAAAATAGTCTGAAAAAGCAGGCCTTGGCCCTGCAGCATAGCGAAGACCGTTACCGCACCCTGATTGAATGGTCGCCAGGAGCCGTTCTGGTGCATCGGCTGGGAAAAATTGTGTATGCCAACCCGGCCGCTATCAGCCTGTTTGGCGCACCCGACGCCGCTGCCTTGCTGACAAAGTCAACCACCGCCCTGATTCACCCCGAGCACCGAGCCGCGCAAGCTGCGCGCATGAAAAGCATCATCAACCAGGAGGCGATTCCGGCAGCCACTGAATCAAGGTTTTTAAGGTGCGACGGCACGCCGATCGACGTCCAGGTTCAAGGCACAGCCATTGATTTTGACGGCGAGCCGGCCATTCAAGTGTCCCTTCACGACATCACCGAAAGTAAAAAGCTGGAACGCGAAATCAGGCAACTGGCGTTTTATGATGACCTGACCCGCCTGCCCAACCGTCGCATGCTTGACGACCGCTTGCGCCAGGTGCAGTCGTCCGGCAAACGCCATGGAGGCTACAGCGCCCTGTTGTTTCTGGATCTGGACAACTTCAAGCCGCTGAACGACACCCATGGCCACGCGCTGGGTGATGCCCTGCTGATTGATGCCGCAGCCCGGCTCAGGAAGTGTGTGCGTGAGTCCGATACCGTGGCCCGCTTTGGTGGCGATGAGTTTGTTGTCCTGATAGCAGAGCTTGGCACATCGCAAATCGAATCGACAGTACACGCCCTCGGTATTGCTGAAAAAATCCGAACCATGCTGTCAGAGCCCTATGAGCTCAACACGCAGCAGCTCGCCAGTGCCAATGGCTGCGGCGACATCACGCACCAATGCACGGTCAGCCTGGGAGTGGTTGTTTTTGCCGGCGACCGGACACCGCCGAGTGAGCTTCTGAAGCAGGCCGACACCGCCATGTACCAGGCCAAGGACGAGGGCCGCAACCGGGTGAAACTGTTCAAGAATAAAGCAGGCTTAATCCGCTGAAGACATCGCCACCGGATTGACATTGCACTGCAGGCAGGGAAAGAACTCGCGGTCGGCGCCCAGCATGTGCCGGGCCACCACGTCATGGGCCAAAAACTGGAATAACTCGCCAATCGTCAGATTGCCATCATGAAAGCTCTTGACCATCAGCACGGCTTTGTCCACCAGCCTGCTGTGAATGGCCGCGTGCTCTTTGGTGCGCGGGTAACCCGCTGCCTGGATGATGACTTCCTCGTCCTTGAAGTGCTGAACCACATCCCGAACCAGCGTATTCACCATTTCAGCCACCTCGGCATGCGGACGCTTTGACAGCACAGCACCCAGCAGTTGGTTGGCATCTTCAAACAAGCCGCGATGCTGTTCGTCAATCACGGGGTTGCCAGACTCGTACGCCGCATGCCAGGACAGGCGCACAAAATTGGCGGCAATATCTTCTCCTGCACCACCCGCCTGCGATGATTCCGGGGCGATTTGGGCCTGATTGCGGCCACTGGCCTTGGCCCGGTAGAGCGCCGAGTCGGCGCGCTTGAACCAGTCTTCCCAGGTCTCTCCCTTGATGCATTCGGCCACCCCCAAACTGATGGTCACCTGACCCACCTCCGGGAAAACCGTCTTGGCAATGCTTTGCCGCAGCCGCTCAGCCAAAACTGTTGCGGTGTACAGCGTTGTGTCGGGGCACAACACCACGAACTCTTCGCCACCCCATCGCGTCAGCGAATCTGACGCGCGAAGGTTTGACTCCAACACTGCCGCCATTTTCACCAGCACCTGATCGCCCGCGCTGTGACCGCAGTCATCATTGATCTTTTTGAAAAAATCAATGTCGAGAATCAACATGCTCAAGGGATGGTCGTAGCGCCTGAGTCGATCCATTTCCTTGAGCAGGGCTTCTTCCAGCCGGCGCCGATTCCAGGCACCGGTAAGCTTGTCAGTGCTGGCCAATTGGGACAGGTCAACCAGTGATTTTTGCAACTCCTGGTTGGTGTTCTGCAAATGCTCCAGCGACTGCTGCAGTGCTTCGATGGTCCCGACACGCACGGTGTCGAGCATGGCGGCGCCAATGAACAGCAGTTGCCCATCAGGGCCGTGCACCGGGAACTTGAACCACAAACATTCAACCTGCTTGCCATCATGCAAAAAGTTCAGCTGATCACTGCAGGTGGCGGCGCCCGCGGCTATCTTGTGGTCGGATCGCTGGAGCTGCTGTGCCACCTCGGCTGGGAACAGCTCAGCATCGGTCCTGCCGTTGAGTTGCTCAGCAGTCTTGTTGAAAAATGTTTGCATGACCTGGTTGACCAGCAGGTAGCCGCCCTCCAGGGTCTTCACTGCCACCCCGACTCCCAGTGTCTGCGGCATCAACAGCGCGATCAGCCCTGATGCACGGATCACATGCGCCTTGGCAAAGCTGTAGATCAGGTCGTTTTCATTCGTGCCTGTGGCTTGTTGAGTGGCTGTCAAGACTTTATCCTCCGTGCGTCGAATCATTGTTGAACTATGCGGTGCGGCCATCCAGAAAGGGCACACCCAGCCAGTCGGACTCGGACACCCAACTGGTCGCCCAAGCCGGCAGATTATCACCCGGCATGGGCCTGGCAATGCCGTAGCCCTGGGCTAGATCGCAGCCCAGTTGCAGCAGCAGGGTGCGCTGCCAGAAGCGAGCATCAGCGCGGGCGACCAACCCAGACCGTCGCCCGGCCGAACAAGGCCGTTGACAACAGGCAGGCGGTTGAATTCTTCAAGCATGCAGCGCTTGCCCCAGCCGCGCCATGCCCTCCTCAATTTTGGCCACATCGGCGGTGGCAAAACTCAGGCGCAGCGTGGCCATGTCAGGGTCGTGCGCATAAAACGGGGCGCCGGGCACAAAGGCCACCAACTGGTCGATGGCGCGCTTGGCAAATTCGGCGGCGTTGGATGGTTTGCCGCTTTGCCCGGTCAGCCGGGCCCAAAAGAACATGCCGCCCTGCGGCTGGTTGAAGTCAATGGCACTGCCCAATTCGCGGCGCAAGGACTCGGCCATGACGCGGGCGCGCTCGGCGTACGTCTTGCGCACCACCGCCAGCGTGTCGTTCAAGCGGTTCAGCGTCAGGTAATGGGCGCAAATGGCTTGGGTGAGGTTGCTGGTGTGGGCGTCGCTGAACTGCTTGCACATGGTGGCTTTGGCCAGCAACTCAGGCGGCGCAATCATCCAGCCCACCCGCAAGCCGGGGCTCAGGATTTTGCTGAAACTGCCGCAATGCGCCAGCCACTCGCGACTGCCCGGCACGCCGTCGCTCAGGGCCAGCAGGCTGGGCGGCGGCGGCGCATCAAAGTAAAGCTCGCCATATGGGTCGTCCTCGACGATCAGGGTTTGGGTGCGCACGCCAATTTCCAGAATGCGCTGGCGCCGCGCCAGGCTCAGGGTGGCGCCACTCGGATTGCCGAAGGTGGGAATCAGGTAAACCAGCTTGGGCTTGTGCTCGTCGATCAGGGCTTCGAGCTTGTCCACGTCGACGCCATCGGCATCGATGGGCGCGCCAATGATGTGCGCGCCGTAGAGCCGGAAACACTGGATGGTGGCCAGAAAGGTGGGCGCTTCCACAATCACCTTGTCGCCAGGCGAGATCATGGTTTTGCCGATCAGGTCGAGCGCCTGCTGGCTGCCGGTGGTCACAATCAGCCCGCCGGGCGCCACCGTGCTGCCCTTGCCCGCCATGAACTGACTGATGCCTTCGCGCAGCGGCTGAAAGCCCTCGGTGGCGCCGTATTGCAGCACCGGGCCGGGGTTGTTGGCCAGCACCGTCCGGCTCGACTCGGCAATACCCTGGACATCAAACAACGCCGGGTCGGGAAAGCCGCCGGCAAAGCTGATGATGCCGGGCTTGCCCAGCAACTTGAAAAGCTCACGGATGGCAGAGGTTTCGATGGCATTGAGTCGGGTGGCGAATTGCATGGGATAAGCTCGGAAGAATGGAGGCCAAATTGTCACCGATGATTCAACCCTGCAGCGGTTGTTGGGCTTGCCTTAACTTGAAATTGGAATCATGAACGCCAACGCGATCGAACACTTTTTTGCCACCCTGGCCGCAGCCAACCCGCAGCCGCAGACCGAGCTCAAGTTCAGCAGCGTCTTCGAGCTGCTGACCGCCGTGCTGCTGTCGGCCCAGGCCACCGATGTGAGCGTCAACAAGGCCACGCAAAGCCTGTTCCTGGTCGCCAACACGCCGCAAAAAATGTTGGCACTGGGCCTGGAGGGGCTTGAAGGTTACATCAAGACCATAGGCCTGTACCACAGCAAAGCCAGACACCTGCTGCAAACCTGCCAGATTTTGGTGGAGCGCCACCAAGGCGAGGTGCCGCGCACGCGTGAGGCGCTGGAATCGCTGCCGGGCGTGGGCCGCAAGACGGCCAACGTGGTGCTCAACGTGGCCTTTGGCGAACCCACTATGGCGGTGGACACCCACATTTTTCGGGTCAGCAACCGCACCGGGCTGGCGCCGGGTAAAAGCCCGCTTGAGGTCGAATTGAAACTGCTCAAACGCATTCCTGCGACGTACCGCGTGCATGCGCACCACTGGCTGATCTTGCTGGGCCGCTACGTCTGCCAGGCGCGCACGCCGCAGTGCTGGCAGTGCGCGGTGGCGCCCTACTGCGATTTCAAGCCAAAAACCCAGAAGAAGATTTGATGCGCTTGAGCAGCAAGCCATGATCCTGCCAGGCAGGCGCAGCACTTTTTTTTAAAACACCTGCCGTCATTGCGGTGCGTAAGTGAATCCACAACTTGTGGCGGTGCTCACCTTCAGATGCTGTTAGCATTTTTCGAATCGAACAACTTTTAGGGAAACAACATGACCGAAGACACCCGTTGCTGCGGCACTGGCACTTGCCTGATTGACGCCCAAGGGCACTGCTGGTGCGGCCAGCAATGGGATGGTGAAAAGATGTGCCGCCCTGCACCGCAAGACCATGCGCCCGGTGCCGTGCCAACCGACCACTCCGAGGGGGCGTCAAGCGCCGAAACCGATTGAAAACTCTTACACGATTCACTTTTTTGGTGGCGCTGGCGCTGCCTGGAGGCATTGCCATGGCCACGGAAGAACCTAAATTCGAGCTGCTGTCCAGCCATGGCAACATCGAACTGCGCCGCTACCCGGCGTTTGTGGTGGCCGAAACCACGGTGGAGGGAGATATGGATGCAGCCTCTGGCAAGGGTTTTCGGGCCATTGCCGACTACATTTTTGGCAACAACCGGGCCAACACGCCTGCTGCAGACGCGGGTTCCGAAAAAATTGCCATGACCGCACCGGTCACGATGGAACCGGTCGCTGCGCCCTCACAAAAAATCGCCATGACGGCGCCGGTGGCGATGGAGCCGCTGGCCAGCCAGGCTGCGGGCAAAGACGGCATGCCAGCCATGCAAGGCGCAACGCGCTGGCGCATGCATTTTGTGATGCCAAGCCAGTACACACTGGCCAGCCTGCCCAAGCCCAACAATCCGGCCGTGACCTTGCGCGAAGTCCCCGCCAAAACCTGGGCGGTGTTGACTTATTCGGGCTTCAACACCGAGGCCAAAATTCAGCAAAAAACCGATGAACTGGTGGCTTGGCTGGCTGGCCAAAGAATCAAAACTCTCGGCAGCCCGCAGCTGGCCCGCTACAACCCGCCCTGGACGCTGCCGATGTTCCGGCGCAACGAGATCATGCTGGAAATTGAACAGCGCTGAGGTAACTGCCGCTTGCGCGGGAATGACAGGCTGGTGAACCGACCGGCGCACTGGGCTTGGCGCGGTTTGATGCAAGGTGGCGATCGGCAGGTAGAGGCACAGCGGATCTGACCGTGTTGCAATAAACCCTCAAGCGCTGTAGAACGCCTTGGCCTGCGCATGTTTGGCGTCCACCACCACCGCATTCAAACCGACGCGCTCTGAAAACTCCAGCGCAATGCCCAGGGCGAAACCCAGCAGTTGCTGTCCCAAGCCGCTTCCCTGCACGGTCAAACTGACAGCCAGCCGCCCCAATCGCAACATGGGTACCGGATATCGGGGTAACTTTAAATGGGGTGAAAGCACCTCAGACTTCACCTGACTTGC
>NZ_JAABQC010000037.1 GCF_011391645.1 Rhodoferax sp.
TGTGGGGGGTGGGCTGATCGTGGCTGCTTCAGCGTGGCGCCTGCTCAATGCCAACCACGCCAGCGACGACAGCCGCGCCGCTCTGGCCGAGTCGTATACACCCGAGCAGGCGCGGCGACAGGCGTTTTACCCGCTCACCTTTCCTATTAGCTGCGGGCCGGGCTCGATCGCTGCAGCCATCACCGTGGGCGTGGCGCTGAACGACACCCGCCTGTCGCTGTCCCTGGCCCGCATGGGCGGCGGTGTGTTGGCGCTTCTTATCATCGGACTGCTGCTGTACTTGGCGTTCCGCTACGCCCAGCAGTTGCTCAAGCCGCTGGGCGAGGCCGGTAGCATTATTTTCTTGCGTCTGTCGGCCTTCATCCTGTTGTGCCTCGGCGTGCAGATCGTTTGGGACGGGCTGAGTGAGTTGCTGCGCAGCCTGCTGCTGTAAAGATCGATTCCAATCAACGCGCCTAGGTTGGGCTAATCCGCTGGTTGACAAGTTGCAGCCTGGCTGGGTCTGGAGCCCAAAAAGCACTCCAGTGGCGGCAATCAAAATCTACCGGGAACCAGTAAGCGGGGAGCGGGCATTTCAACAGGCTGGCTGTCGGTCAAGGGAACCAAAGCGACAGTCAACCCAAATTTGACACCGTCGGTCCCCAGTCTGCCAGAAACCGGCAGGCAGGCACATCAGACGACCGCCTGGAGCCTGTCAGGAATTTGACTTTTCAAAGCTTCACTTGCCGCCCATCGACTTCTGCAGAATCGCCAGCACGGTGTTCAGGTCTTCAATCGGCACCTGCCCTGGAGCCGAGCTGCTGGCGCCGACAGCGAACGTCAAGGCGGAACCAAAAGTCCAGCCGAACAGGCGCGTCATGGCGCCATAAGGCCCCATCGACATGCTGATCAGCGGTATGCGCAGCTTTTTGCTGGCTTCGCGGGTGGCCGTCAGGAGCGTCAGCACGTCGTCGAGGTCGCGCGGCATTACCGCCACCTTGGCCACGTCGGCGCCCAACTGCTCTGCGGTCAAAAATTTGCTTGCCAGCGTTGCCAGGTCGGGCGTGTAAGAGAAATTGTGGAAAGACAGCACCAGCTTGATGTCGTTGGCCTTGGCCGCGATGCGAACCAACGCGATGTTGGCCGCGTCGTTGGCCATTTCATAGTCAATCAGGTCGATGCTTTTGCTCTCGCAGACCGCCGTGTACATGGCGATGACTTGCGCTTCGTTGATGGCAATTTTTTCGCCCCCCTCGATGGTGGAGCGGCGGGTGAACAGCACCGGAATGTCACCTGCGGCCTGCTTGATCGCCTTGGCTACGGCAATGACGGCGGCGGTGTCACCAATGGCATCAAAGTAGTCAACGCGCCATTCCAGCACGTCGGGCTGTTTGGGCAGCACCACGGCCAGCTCGGCCAGGATTTTGTCCAGTGTGCGCCCGACCAGTGGCGTGCAGATCAGCGGGAATTTGCCGCCGGCAATCGGTTGACCATGGAGCTCAATGGGTTTAGCGGTTTGCATTTTGTTCTTTCAAATAGAAGAGCCTGCCATTGCCACGAGGGCACAGGCTGGCACTTTAACCCGAATAACGCATGACAAGACGCGTGGCGTCGCACCGCATGGCCACTCAAGCCAGCATGTCAAAACCCTGGGTTTCGACCGACGCAAAGGCGCGGGTCAACTCGGCCACGGCGGCATAAAAACGGGCCTTGGGGTGCTGGGCAATGGCGTCGCACAACGGCCCCACCCAGGGCTGCAGATGGGCGTTAAAAAAGGCTTGCTGACGCGCCAAGTTGGCCACCGCCACATCATCCCCGGCAATCAGGTAGCGCATCACCTCGCTCAGGTAGGCAATGTGATCCTCGGTGTCTGACATGGCATCGTCGCGCCCCAGGCCCAGGCTGGTCAATTCCGTGCGCAGCCGCGCCAATGGTTTTTCGTTCAAGAAGCCGCTCAGGTAATGCGAGCCATACAGGTAGACCTCGGGCTTGCCAACGCCGCCAAACAGGTCGTTGTACTCCTGGGCAATGGCGTCATCGTCCAATTCACGTGCCACCCCCACCAGGGCGCGCCAGGGTTCTTCCAGAAAGCCTCCGGGCGCCGGGGCCTCGGTGACGGCCACCCGCAGGTTCGCCAACAGTTCAGATGCGGGCGGCGCATAGAAAAGCTGGGCCAGCAAGCCATACAACTCGGCGCGCGCGGTTTCTTCGTCAAGCGCGCTGCTGGCATGGGGTTCGGGCAATGGCATCATGATTTGATATCCGTGATTTTGATTTCGTTGTCGGCCGAGTAGATGTCGATGACGCGGCAGTCGCCGCACATTTTGAGGCGCTCCAGCGCCGCCCCCTGAAACATGCTGTGGCCCGCCAATTTGCCCAGCATGCCTTCGATGCCCTTGAGCGTGCCAAAGGGCTTGCCGCAACGCACACAGGCATAAGGTTGCATCTCGTTTAAGACCACATGCTCCCTGCGCTGGGGTGCCAGGTTGAGTTGGGGTACCAACTTAAGCGCCTGTTCCGGGCAGGTCTTGACGCACAAGCCGCACTGCACGCAATTTTTTTCGATAAAGCGCAACTGCGGCGTCTGCGTGTTGTCGGCCAGCGCACCAGCTGGGCAGGCGTTGACGCAGCTCAGGCACAGGGTGCAGGTATCCTTGTTGATGACCAGACCGCCCAGGGGCGAGCCACTGGCCGGCAAGGCAATCGGCGCAGTGCCGGGCTTGGGGGCGTGGCTGATCAGGTGGTCCAGCGCCAGCTCCAGCGTGGCGCGCTTGTCCGACTGCACCGCAAAGCCGGCGTGGCGCGCCGGCGTTTGCGCGGGCGCGGCCTGCAAATCACGGTCGAGCATGGCCAGATCGCGCGCGTCGCGCACCTGCAGCAGTCTGAAATGTGTACCCTGGTAGCCCAGACCCGCCAGAATGGCTTGTGCCACGGCCATCTGCTCGCGTAGCGCCTCGGCATATTGCGGCGCTTCCTCGTCGGTCAGCAGCACCCAGACGTTGGCTGCGCCATAGGCCACGGCAGTGAGCCACAGATCCAGCCCGGTTGACGCGGTGTGCCACAGCGCCACCGGCAAGACACGCGCCGGCACGCCATGGGTGCCGTCTTTTTGGCCTTTTTCCAGCTGCGCGGCGCGGCCCAGGTCACTTATGCATTGCGCGCCTTGGCCCTGGCTGTGCAACAGCAACGCGGCGTCCCTGCCACCGCTGCGCTGGTAGGTGGCGAGCAGCGTTTTGAGCTTGACGCCCTGGTCGCTGGCGGGCGGGTAGGCAAAACCCATGGCGCCAGTGGGGCACACCGTGCTGCAGGTGCCGCAGCCCACGCACAGGTTGGGGTTCACCTTGATTTGCTGGCGCTTGAAGTCGCTGCTGATGGCGCTGGCCGAACACACGTCGATGCAGGCCGTGCAGCCCAGCTTGTCGTTGCGGCTGTGGGCGCAAAGCTTTTGTTTGTAGTTGAAGAACTTGGGCTTTTCAAACTCACCCACCAGCTCGCGCCAGGCCAGCAGCGCTTTCAGGTCGCGGCCGTCCCAGTGCAGGTAGCCCTGCGGCTTGGCGTGCTGGCTGAACGCCGGTGTGGCGCGCAGGTCGAGCACCAGATCAAAGCTGTCACTGTGGTCTTGCGGGGTGCGGTTGAAGTCGATGGCACCGGCCACCTTGCACACCTTGACGCAGGCGCGGTTGGCATCACAGGCCCGCAGGTCAATCTGGTAGTCCAGGCCAATCGCGTCTTCGGGGCAGGCGGCCAGGCAGGCGTTGCAGCGCGTGCACAGGTCGAGGTCGATCGGGTTGTCTTGCTGCCAGGCCAGCTCGAAGGCGCCAAGCCAACCGGTAAGAGTTTGCAGTTGGCCGCCGAGCACCGGGTAACGCCGCTCCTGCGCCGCGCCCAGGTCGCCGGCTCCTTGTGTGAACAGGGTGACGTCGAGCGTGTCGCCCAGCAAGGCGGCCGCCTGCTCGGCGGCGCCGAGTTCGCCAATGATCAGCGTGCGCCCCGCGCTCTTGTAGGTGACGGTGGCCACCGGCTCGGGTTCTGGCAAGTGGGCCACCGCCAGCAAGGCGGCAATTTTGGGGCTGGCTTTTGCCGCGTCGCGGCTCCAGCCACCGGTTTCCCGGATGTTGACAAATTTGATCGGGGCGCTCAGGTGTGCCTGGTCGGCCAGTTCGTTGAACAGCCGGGTTTCCTGGGTGCAAGCCACCACCAGTTCATCGCCCTTGCCCGCAGCCTGGAGAAACTCAGCGGCCTGGCGGCGGCACAGGCTCGAATGCAGGGTCAGCGGTTCGTTCAGGCTCGCGCTCAGGGCACGCGGGTCGAGCGGCATGGTCTGGTTGCAGTCGCAAATCAGTGTGGTCATGGTGTGAGTCCGGTACTTGGGTTGGAGAGGTGCCCACCGCTGCAAGTGTGGGCATGGCCGAACTGGCGGGCAGTGCTGACTCGGGAACCGGCACCTGTTCCTCGTTGTCAAACAGCTTGAGAAACTTGGCGCCGGCCATCTGGCGCAGCATGGCAGCAGGTAAGGGGCTGGGCAGGCTGTAGTCGTCAATGTAGATGTCTAGCCCGTCCATCACGTTGTAATGCGGGTCGGCAAAGAGCTTTTTCATGGCGGCGTTGCGCACCTCGGGCGCCACGTCACGCGCCACAAATGGGGCAAAACTGCTGTCGGCGTTCAGCGCCTGCACATCGGCCAGCGTCGGGGCTGGCGCGGGCGGATCTGCCTGAACTTGAGTGCTTGATGTTTCAGCCGCGGAAGCGATCGCAGCGTCTTCGACTTCGATGCGCTTGTCGGTCGGCGGCTCTGCCACCTCCCTGCCCTCGCGCAGCGCCTGCTTGCGCTGCGACCAGCGGCCCAAAAAGCCGTCAGCCACGTCCACCGCCCTGGCCGTTGCCGAAGGATTTGTCGGTGCTGACGGTGGCCGGGTTGCCAAAGCGGTCGGTGAGCGATTTGAAGCTTTCGGGCCGCTTGCGCCGCTTGGGCTCCACCACATGATGCTCATCGACAAAGGCCTGCAACCACTGCACCACCGGCGCGGGCGCGGGCACCTGCTCCACGGTTTCCTGCGCGTCGAGCCAGCGCCCCGCGTCGTAATAACTCAGGCTCACCACCAGCGGTCTTGGGATGGGTTCTGCTGCCACGCCGGGCTGTTCCTCCATGCGCCACAAGACAAACCAGCTGGGCTCGTCGGTGCTGGCGTTCAAGTAATAGCCCTCGCCATCATCGCTGAACAGTTCCACCTTGAGACCGCCGTGCAACCAGCGTTGCTCATTGTCATTTTGGTACAGCAGGCGCGGCTCGGAGCCAAAACCGGCTTCGTTCATGACCACGTCGGCAAGCTGCCAGCGCCAGGGCTGCCAGCGGGCAGCGGAGCCCGTGTTGGCCACGCGCTGCATGATCACGGCAACTTCAATGAATGGGCGTAGAGTCGGCATATGGAGTGGAACTGTAACGGATTCAAATGGCCCTTTGACAAAGTCGGGCTTGGCCAAAGTTGCCGATGCGACAAGCCAAAAACCTGATTTTTTGCGTTGGGTCAAAAAATAGCGGGCCACAGGTGGTGCAATCTGCGGTTGCGCCTGTATCGTGACAAACGTCAGTGCAAGCAGCCCCTTTATCGACTTCATGAAAGTTTCCGATGTTTCAATCTGCCGAAATTGGCCACCAGCTGAGCAAAACCGCCTACCGGGAAGCCGTGCCGACCTTGCGCGCCGCCTTGCTGGACGCGCAGGTCGAATTGTTTGAGCAGCACAAGACCCCGGTGGTGGTGCTCATCAGCGGCCAGGACGGCGCGGGCAAGGGTGAAACCATCAACACGCTTTACGAGTGGATGGACCCGCGTTTTATATCGACGCTGGCGTTTAGCCAACCCAGCGATGAAGAGCGCGAGCGCCCGCCCATGTGGCGTTACTGGCGCAGTCTGCCACCCAAGGGCCGGGTGGGTATTTTTGCCGGCTCATGGTATTCGGACCCGATTCGCGAACGCATCGAAGGCGATATTTCGGTCAAGGAACTTGATGCCCGCGCCCAACAGATCAACCGCTTCGAAGAGATGCTGGTCGACGAGGGCGCGCTGGTGCTCAAGTTTTGGTTTCATCTGACCAAGGAGGGGCAAAAGCAGCGCCTCAAGGCGCTCTCTAGCGACCCGCGCACCGCGTGGCGCGTGACCCAGTGGAACTGGGACCGCCTCAAAACCTATGACCAACTGCAGGACGTGGCACGGCATTTACTGCGCGTGACGAACACTGCTGCTGCGCCCTGGGTGGTGGTGGAAGGCACCGACGACCGCTACCGCTGCATGACGGTGGGCCAGGTGCTGCTGAAAGCCATGCAAAACAAGCTGGCGGCCAAGGAAGCGCCGCACACGCCCATGGCACCCATGGTGCGGGTGGACCTGGACGGCCGCAACGTGCTGTCCGCGCTCGACCTGACGCTGACGCTGGCCGACAAACCCTATAAGGACGAGCTGGCCAAATGGCAGGGCCGCCTGTCGGAACTGGTGCGTGACGAGCGCTTCAAAAGCCGCTCGCTGGTGTGCGCCTTCGAGGGCGCCGATGCGGCGGGCAAAGGCGGGGCCATCCGGCGCATTGCGGCGGCGCTGGATGCGCGCCAGTACCAGGTGACGCCGGTGGCAGCGCCCACCGATGAAGAAAAGGCGCAGCCCCACCTGTGGCGCTTCTGGCGCAACCTGCCGCGCCATGGGCACGTGGCCATTTTTGACCGCACCTGGTATGGCCGGGTGCTGGTGGAGCGGGTGGAAGGCTTTTGCTCCGAGGCCGACTGGCTGCGCGGCTACAGCGAGATCAACGACTTCGAGCACGAACTGATCGACGCCGGGGTCATTGTGGTCAAGTTCTGGTTGCAAATCAGCCAGGCCGAGCAGCTCAAGCGCTTCAAGGAACGCGAACAGGTTGAGTTCAAGCGCTTCAAGATCACCCAGGAAGACTGGCGCAACCGCGAAAAATGGCATGACTACCAACAAGCCATTTGCGACATGGTGGAGCGCACCAGCACCGGCGAGGCGCGCTGGACGCTGGTGGAAGCCAACGACAAGAATTTCGCCCGGGTCAAGATTCTGCGCACCCTGTGTGAGCGCCTGGAGGCTGTTTTGCAGGACCAGCCCAACCCGGAGCGAGAAGCTGCTGTCAAGTCTGACAAAGCCAAGGTCAAAAAAGCCAAAAAACAAAGTGAGAGTCACAAGCCAAAGGCCGCCAGTGCCAAAATCCAGGCATGAGCACCGTACCCCCCGCACCTTCCGACGCACAGGCCGCGGCGCCACCCCCGCCGCAAGCCCGCAACCCCTTGCACGGCATCACGCTCGAAGCCATGGTGACGGCCCTGAGCGCCCACTATGGCTGGGCAGGCCTGGGGCAACGCATCCCGGTGCGCTGCTTCACGCATGACCCCAGCATTGCCTCAAGCCTGAAGTTTTTACGCAAAACGCCCTGGGCGCGCGAGAAAGTGGAGGGGCTTTACCTGTTCATGCTGCGCGAGATCCGCAGACAACAGGCAGATGCCCGGTCTTGACCAGTATCAGGCAGCCCTCCCGGCTGAAAGGCTGGTGCTGGCTGAGATGGGGGCTGCGAATCCAGCTGCCCTGCGGATAGCTTCCGTATTCGTCAGAAAAAACACCCTCAACCACAAATATTTCTTCACCGCCGTAATGGCGATGGGGGTTGAAAAATGTCCCCGGTGCCCAGCGCACCATGGCCGTGTGCTGGGTGCCAAATTCAGCCAGTGGCAGGACCGTCAAGCCTTCCACCAACCCCTGAAACCAGGCTGAGCGGCGCGTGTCCACCACACGCCGCCCGGTGTCTGCCGGGTCGGTCTGGCGGAGCTTGACGAACAGAAGGCAACCGTCTCTTGAAAACGGCGCGTGCCGCGAGCCAGGCGGATTTTTAAGGTAGGTGCCCTGCCCGTAGTCACCTGTCTCATCGCTCAGCGTCCCGTCGAGCACCAAAATCTCCTCGCCCAATTCATGCAGGTGTGATTCGAAACTTGCCCCGGCAGCGTAGCGAACAATCGATGTTGCCCGTGCCGCCTCGCCACCGTCGCGCTCCAGCAAGCGACGGTACACCAAGGGCGAAGGCGAGGCATGCCAGGCCAACGCGTTGCTGTCGACGACACAGCGCCGGGAAAAATCAGTGTTGATCTGGGTGATGTTCATGGCAACTGCGCGGGACCCGAACTGTCTGCCGGTTTCGCCAAATCGGGCGCGCAGAGGTCAGAAGGCGCATCCAGAGCCGGATGGCACATTTTTTCCCCGTCCCACTGCTGCCCGCACCAGCAATGGCCGTTGGTGTCAATGATGCAGGTTCCCGTGCCGCAGCAGCGCTCGTCGTCTTGCATGGTCATACCTCGATAGTTAAATTGGCGATGGGCGTGAATGCCCGCAAAACTCCACCAGTTGGAGGCGGTGTGGCAGTATTCAACCGATGCATAAATTTTGCCCTTTTCCTGATTCAGCCCCTTGGCTTGAGGATATTGAACCAACATGACTGTATTGAACCTGGCTGGAGAACCGCGGTGGGCAGGCAGCCCTGTGGATGAACGCGAGCAGTTCAAGCTGCACGCGCCTGCAAACCGACGTGGAGACGCCAAATGACCCCCTTGCATCCCAAAAAACTGTTGCTGACCAAATGGACCGCTGTGCACCCGATCGCCAAAAACAAGCATTTCCTGGTGTCGCGGGTGATCAAGCCCGATCTGCCGGAACTGGCCATTGAATGGGTTGAGTTGGAGGCGGTGTATTCAAAGGCCGTGACGCGCATCCACTGGCGGCAACTGCAAGACGAGACAATTTGGCGCCGGGGTTGGCAAAGCTCCGCCGGCCAGCAGCCCTGAAGGCAATGAGGCCGAGCTCCCAAATTCAATCACTTCATCCCATGGCAGTCGAAATTGCACAGGTTGACCCGGCGCGTTGCTCAGGATGTGGCCGCTGCATCTCGGCCTGCGAGCTGCGCCTGCTAGCCTTTGAAACCAAGGCCTGGAAGAAGAGGACGGTGCTGCAAGACGGCGACCGCTGCAGCGGCTGCGGCGAATGTGCCGCAAGATGCCCTGTCGCTGCGATCAGCATGGTTGACAACGGTGCTGGCACCTGCCGCAGCCTCTGACAGCATTCCCAGTGGCGGCCAGCGCATTTTGGCTGACCCTCACCAGGTCTTGTCGCACACGCCTCGGTGCTTCAGGTTCCCTTGGAAATCTTGATGCTCGGGAACTTGCTGGAAAAGTCCTTGTTTTTCGCCGCAATGGCCAGCGCCACCTTGCGCGCCACAGTCTTGTAAAGCCCGGCCACGTCGCTGTCGGGGTCCGACACCACGGTCGGCTTGCCGCTGTCAGCCTGCAACCTGATCTGCATGTTGAGCGGCAGGGCGCCAAGGTATTCCATGCCATATTCCGTGGCCATCCGCTTGCCGCCATCGGCGCCAAAAATGTGCTCGACATGGCCGCAGTTGCTGCACACGTGCACCGCCATGTTTTCCACAATGCCCAAAATCGGCACGCCCACTTTTTCAAACATCTTGATGCCTTTTTTGGCGTCGAGCAAGGCGATGTCCTGCGGCGTGGTCACCACCACGGCGCCGGTCATGGGCACGCGCTGGCTCAAGGTAAGCTGGATGTCGCCGGTGCCCGGGGGCATGTCAACGATCAGGTAGTCCAGGTCCTTCCAGTTGGTCTGGCGCAGCAACTGCTCCAGTGCCTGGGTGGCCATGGGACCGCGCCAGATCATGGCCTCGTCCTGCGCCACCAGAAAGCCGATCGACATCACCTGCACGCCGTAGTTTTCCATGGGCTCCATGGTTTGCCCGTCTTCGCTCTCGGGTCGGCCCTCGATGCCCATCATCATGGGAATGCTGGGACCGTAAATATCGGCATCCAGAATGCCGACATTCGCACCCTCGGCCGCCAGTGCCAGTGCCAGGTTGACGGCGGTGGTGCTCTTGCCAACACCGCCCTTGCCGGAGGCCACTGCGACGATATTCTTGACCTTGGGTAACAAGGCCACGCCGCGCTGCACCGCGTGCGCCGTGATATTGGTGGTGATGTTGACCGACACATTGGCCACGCCTGCCACGCTTTTTGCGGCCGCGATGAGATCCTTGCGAAAGCCCGGAATCTGGCTCTTGGCGGGGTAACCCAGCGTGACGTCAAAGGCGACATCGCCGTCGGTCACGGTCAAATTCTTGATGGATTTGCTCGATACAAAATCGCGCCCGGTGTTGGGGTCAATCACGCCCTTGAGGGCGTCCATCACTGTCTGCTCAACTACTGCCATGTATTTCTCCTAAGGGGGCCCTAGTCTAGCCAAGATAAGCTTGACCTTATCGAACTGAGCAAATCAGGGTTTTCCCAGCCACGGGTTAACCCCACTCAACGTTTTGCGCCTGGACCATCGGTTGCGACGCAAGGCCAGCGCGCGTTGACTAAAATCACATTCTTGTCCTGAAAGTTCATTCCATGCCCCGCCAACTGTTCGTCACCACCGCCCTGCCTTACGCCAACGGCAATTTCCACATCGGCCACATCATGGAGTACATCCAGGCCGACATCTGGGTGCGGCATCAACGCATGATGGGCAACGCGGTTGACTTCGTCTGCGCCGACGACACCCACGGCGCACCCATCATGATTGCCGCTGAAAAAGCCGGTGTCACACCGCAGCAGTTTGTGGCCGACATCGCGGCCGGTCGCCAGCCCTACCTGGACGGTTTTCACATTGGCTTTGACAACTGGCACAGCACCGACGCCCCGGAAAACCATGAACTGGCGCAGCAGATTTACTGCGACTTGCGCGACAACCCTGGCGGCTCGCTGATCGAGTCCCGCACCATCGAGCAGTTTTTTGACCCTGACAAGGGCATGTTTTTGCCGGACCGTTTTATCAAGGGGGAATGCCCCAAGTGCCACACCAAGGACCAATACGGCGACAACTGCGAGCAATGCGGCGCGGTGTACGCGCCCACCGACCTGATCAATCCCTATTCAGCGCTCTCGGGTGCCAAACCTGAGCTGCGCAACTCGGTGCACTTCTTCTTCAAGCTCTCCGACCCGCGCTGCGTTGAATTCCTCCAGCACTGGACGCAGGACGGCAAGCTGCAACCCGAGGTGGCCAACAAGATCAAGGAATGGTTCACCGTGCGCACCAACCAAGACGGCAGCACCAGCGAGGGCCTGGGAGACTGGGACATCAGCCGCGACGCGCCCTACTTTGGCATCGAGATCCCGGATGCACCTGGCAAATATTTTTATGTCTGGCTGGACGCGCCGATTGGTTACCTGGCGTCCCTCAAGAACCTGTTGACCAAGCGCGGCCAGGACTACGACGCCTACATGGCCAACCCCGACCTTGAGCAGTACCACTTCATTGGCAAGGACATCGTCACATTTCACACCCTGTTCTTCCCGGCCTGCCTGCACTTCAGTGGCCGCAAGACGCCCGATAATATTTTTGTGCACGGCTTCCTGACGGTGAACAACGGCGAGAAGATGAGCAAAAGCCGCGGCACCGGGCTCGACCCACTCAAGTACCTCAGCCTGGGAATGAACCCCGAATGGCTGCGCTACTACCTGGCCGCCAAGCTGTCAGCCCGCAACGAAGACATCGACTTCAACGCTGACGACTTCATGGCCCGCGTCAACAGCGACCTGATTGGCAAATACATCAATATCGCCAGTCGCGCGGCTGGCTTCATCACCAAGCGCTTTGAGGGCAAGTTGGGCGAGGTGTCTGAAGACGGCGCCGCGCTCTTGCATCTGCTGCGCAGTGAAGCCGGCGCCATCGAACAGTTGTATGAGGCCCGCGAATACGCCAAGGCGCTGCGCGAAACTATGCTGCTGGCCGACAAGGTCAATGCCTATGTGGACGCCAACAAGCCCTGGGACCTGGCCAAAAAACCCGACCAGGAGGCGCGCCTGCACGACGTGTGCACAGTGTGCATCAAGGCTTTTCGTATCCTGACCTGCTACCTCAAGCCAGTGCTGCCGGCGCTGGCGACGCAGGTGGAAGCCTTCCTCAAGATCGAGCCGCTGAGCTTTGCCAATATCAGCCAGCCGATGGCCACCGGCCATGTGATCGGCAGCTACCAGCACCTGATGCAGCGTGTCGACATCAAGCAACTCGAAGCCTTGTTCGAGGCGCCCGAACCCCTTGAGACTCAGCAAGAAATTACCCATCCGGGTGGCGAGGCCATCGCACCCCCCATCAGCATCGACGACTTTGCCAAGATCGACTTGCGCATCGCCAGGATCGTCGACTGCCAGGCGGTCGCGGGTTCGACCAAATTGCTGCAGCTGACGCTGGACGTCGGTGAACTCGATGACGCTGGCCAACCCAGGCTGCGCAATGTGTTCAGCGGCATAGCCGGCAGCTACCAGCCAGAGCAACTCACAGGCAAACTCACCGTGATGGTCGCCAACCTGGCGCCGCGCAAGATGAAGTTCGGCATCAGCGAAGGCATGGTGCTGGCCGCCAGCCACGCCGACGAAAAGACCCAGCCCGGCATTTACGTGCTGGAGCCCTTTGCCGGCGCCCAGCCAGGCATGCGGGTGCATTGAAGCCAGTAGCCACATGATTCCCCTGCTGCGCGGCTGGACGGCGGTGCAACGCACCGCCGAAAGCAACTTGCACCTGGGCATCACGCTGTGCTTTGTAGCGGGCGCCACCAACGCCGGCGGTTTTCTGGCGGTGGGGCAATACACCTCACACATGACCGGCATGCTGTCGTCGGTGGCGGACAACCTGGTCACCGGCCAGAGCTACCTGGCGCTCGCCGCGGTGATTTCATTGCTCGCCTTTCTTGGCGGCGCCATGACCAGCGCCTGGATGGTCAACTGGGGGCTGCGCCGCCATCTGCAAAGCGCCTACGGCCGACCCCTGTTGCTAGAAGCCGCCCTGCTGCTGCTTTTTGGCCTGTTCGGCGCCGGCATCAGCTTTTTTGCAGTGCTCTTTGTGCCGCTGACGGTGCTGGTGCTGTGCTTCATCATGGGCCTGCAAAACGCCGTCATCACCAAAATATCCCACGCCGAGATCCGCACCACCCACGTCACCGGCCTGGTCACCGACCTTGGCATCGAGTTGGGCAAGTTGCTCTACATCAACCGCCTGACACGCGACACCCTGGTGCGGGCCAATCGCCAAAAATTAAGCCTGCTGGCCAAGCTGATCGGCAGCTTTTTCATTGGCGGACTGGTCGGCGCCATTGGATTCAAGGAAATCGGATTCATCACCACCGTGCCCTTGGCCGTCCTGCTGCTGTTGCTGGTCTGGCATCCGGTGCTCAATGATGCCAAAAACTGGCTCGGCCCGCCTCGGGATTGAGCTTGAGTGCCAGCTGCAGCGATAAAGGTCGCAAGAGAAGCAAGGCGTTCGCGGTGATGGTCGCTTGTAGACCCATAGCGGTAGTAGTGTTAGCGAAAATTGCCTACCCGAAAGCTGGCATTGGCAACGAACAAGCCCCGGCACGCCAACTTGGGTTGTGGGACGCACTGTGTCGCGCTCCCGGAGCGGGCTACTGCGCGTTCGCACCGTCGGGTCACGAGCATGTCGTGAGTCCATACCCGCATGGCGGACTGTTCCAAGTTAACATGCCTGACCTGACACGGCTGGATCTTCTATCCGTCGGGGCCACCGAGGGGACAAACACTTGCCTACTCTTGCCGAAGATGCCGTGCCTGTCGAAGCGTCGCGCGCGGGCCTCGACGCCGACAACGCCGCCGTTGATGCGCTCGCGTTGCGCCACGCGCTTGAGGAACTGGCTGAGGCCCGCCAGCAGCAGGCCGCGACGGCGGAGATCCTCAAGGCCATCAGTGCCTCACGGGAGGATATCCAGCCGGTATTCGACGTCATTGCAGAGCATGCAGTGCGCCTCTGCGCTGGCCAGTTCTGCGCGGTGTTCCACTTCGACGGCGAGCTCATCCACATCCGCGCGCTTCATGGTATGTCGGTCGAGGGTGAACTGGCGTACCGGCAGGGCTTCCCGCTGCCCGCCGGTTCGGGCAGCGCGATCGGCCGTGCCATCCAGAACCGGCTTGTTGAGCACATACCAGACGTCCAGGCCGATATCCATTACCGACAGGCGACGATCGCCCATGCGGTCACATTCCGGGCCATCGTCGCTGTGCCGATTCTGCGCGATGGCAAGCCGATCGGCGGCATGGCGGTGTCGAGTTCACGCGCCGAACCGTTCTCGGACGCCAGGGTCGCCTTGCTGGGCACTTTTGCCGACCAGGCCGCGATCGCCATCGAGAACGTTCGCCTGTTCAAGGAAACCCGGGAGGCGCTGAACAAACAGAGGGCCATTAGCGAGATCCTCAAGAGCGTCAGCAAGTCCTCGCTGGACGTCCAGCCCGTCTTCGACAGCATCGTGCGCAACGCGGTGGTGCTGTGTGATGCGCTGTTCGGCATTGTTTTTCGTCTCGACGACGGCCTTCTTCACATGGTCGCCCACCAGAACCTGACGCCGGAGGTGCTGGCGCTGCTAAGCCGCATGTATCCCATGCGACCGGACGCCGAACACGCCTCCGGTCGCGTCATCCTTAGCGGCGCCCGGGTCCATGTCGAGGATGTCGCGGCTGATCCTCATTACCACCAGGGCGTCGCCGCCTTTGGCGGCTGGCGCAGTCTGCTGGCGGTTCCGATGCTGGCGCCCGATGGCGCCGTATTGGGGGTCATCTGGGTTGCGCGCGCTTGCGCCGGTCCTTTCCCCGACGACCAGATCGCGCTGCTCGAGACCTTTTCAGATCAGGCGACGATCGCGATCGAGAACGTGCGCCTGTTCAAGGAGTTGGGTGCCCGCACCGATGCCCTCACCCAAGCGGTCGAACAGACGCGCGCACTCAGCGAGGTCGGCCAGGCGGTGAGTTCCACGCTCGACCTGGGCACCGTGCTGGCGACCATCGTCTCGAACGCGGTTGCGCTGTCCAAAGCCGATGCGGGCGGGACCATTTACGAGTTCGACGAGGCGGCCGAGGTGTTTGTGCCGCGGGCCAACCACGGCGTCAGCGACAGCTATATCCGCACGCTGCACGAATCGAAGCTGCGGATCGGGGAGTCGGCGGTCGGCCTGTGCGGCCAGCACCGCAGCCCCCATCAGGTGATTGATGTCGAGGCGGGAGAAGACCAGCGGATGCGGGCCCCGCTGCTGCGCGAGGGTGTGCGCTCGCTGCTGGCGGTGCCGCTGCTGCGCGAGGAGCGCGTGATCGGCGCGCTGGTCATCCGGCGCCAGACGGCGGGCGAGTTCTCGCCGTCGGTGGTCGCGCTTCTGCAGGCCCTGGCGGGCCAGTCGGTGCTGGCGATCCTGAACGCGCGCCTGTTTCGCGAGATCGCCGAGAAGGGCAAACAACTCGAGGTGGCGAGCCAGCTCAAATCGCAATTCCTTGCCAACATGTCGCACGAATTGCGCACGCCGCTGAACGCGATCATCGGCGTCACCGAGATGCTGCACGAGGACGCGGTCGACCTGGACCGGCCGGACGACATCGAACCGCTGGAGCGTGTGCTGCGCGCGGCCAGGCACCTGCTGGCGCTGATCAACGACATCCTCGACCTGTCCAAGATCGAGGCCGGCAAGATGGATATCCACGTCGAGACCTTCGCCATCGCCCCGCTGGTCGGGGACGTGGCGCAAACGATCCAGCTGATGGCGGCCAAGGCGGGCAACCAGTTGGTGGTGGACTGCGCACCCGACATCGGAAGCATGCACGCCGACCAGACGCGCACCCGCCAGGCGCTTCTGAACCTGGCCAGCAACGCCACCAAGTTCACCGACAAGGGCACGGTGACGATCGCCGCGCGGCGCGTGTTTGAGGCGGGTGTCGAGTGGGTGACGCTGGCGGTGACCGACACCGGCATCGGCCTGACGGCCGAGCAGATGGGCAAGCTGTTCCAGGACTTCGTGCAGGCTGACGCCTCGACCACCCGAAAATACGGCGGCACCGGGTTGGGGCTGGCCATCAGCCGGCGTTTTTGCCAGATGATGGGGGGCGACATCACGGTGACCAGCGAGCCGGGCCGGGGTTCCACCTTCACCATCCGGCTGCCGGCCATGATGGGTGTCCAGCCGCCGCCCGAGCCGGTGCAGAGGTCGATGCCGGCGCGCCAGAGTGCCGCGGCCGTCGGGCCCGCCACCATCCTGGTGGTGGACGACGACCCCACGGTGCGCGAGCTGATGGAGCGCCACCTGACGCGCGAGGGTTTCGCCGTGGTCACCGCGCGTGGCGGACAGGAAGGGCTGCGGCTGGCAAAGGAACTTCATCCCGCGGCCATCACACTCGACGTGATGATGCCCGACATCGACGGCTGGACGGTGCTCGCAGCCATCAAGGGCGACCCCGAGTTGCGTGACATTCCGGTGATCCTGATGTCGATCGTGGATGAGCAGAAGCGCGGTTACGCGCTCGGGGCGACGGATTACATGATCAAGCCGGTGGACCGCGCGCGGCTGGCGGGTGTGCTGCGCGGCATCTGCGGCCATGGCGGGCGCCGCGTGCTGCTGGTGGACGACGACGAGATGATGCGCCGGACCATGCGCCAGGTCCTTGAAAAAGACCAGTGGGAGGTCTTCGAGGCCGGCAATGGCTGCCTGGCGCTGGCGCAGCTTGCCCAGGCGCTGCCCGACGTCATCATGCTGGACCTGATGATGCCCGAGATGGACGGTTTCGAGTTCGTGGTCGAGTTGCGCAGCCGGCCGGAGTGGCGCGAAATCCCCGTGGTGGTCATCACCGCCAAGGACCTGAGCGCGCAGGAGCGCGAGCGGCTCAACGGCGGTGTGACGCGGGTATTGCAAAAGGGGGCCTCAGACATGGAAGCCCTGCTGCAGGAAATCGGCCGGGTGCTGCCCGCGCGTATCGCGCTCGGTCGCGGCCTCAAGAGCGAGGAGCCCGGGGCATGAAAATCCTGTACGTCGAGGACAACGAAGACAACATCTACATGCTGGAGCGCCGGCTCAAGCGCGCCGGTTTTGAGGTGGTGATCGCCCGTGACGGCGCCGAGGGTGTTGCGATGGCCCGCACCGAGCAGCCCGCGCTGATCCTGATGGACATGGGCCTGCCTGTGCTTCACGGCACCGAGGCGACGCGGCAGATCAAGGCCGCGCCGGAAACGAAACACATTCCGGTGATCGCGCTGACCGCCAATGCCATGACCAGCGACCTGGAAATGGCCATGGCCGCGGGCTGCGACGACTACGACACCAAGCCGGTGGAGCTGCCGCGCTTGCTGGCCAAGATGCAGGCGCTGGCACCCCGGCCCACCGCCTCGCTGCCGGATTGAAGGCAGGCGATGAACAACCGGGACATCGAATTGTTCAACGACAGTCTCGAGCGCTGCTCCGCGCAGCCCGATTTCCTGAGCTGTTTCTACCGCCTGTTCCTGGCTTCTTCCGACACGGTGGCGCAGAAATTCGAGCACACCGACTTGCGCAAGCAAGCCAGGATGCTGAAGTCGTCGCTGTACATCATGATGCTGGCCAGCAGCCCGTCCGAGCGCGCCGCGCACCTGGAGAAGCTCGCACAGAGTCACGGCAGGGCCGGGCTGGACATTGCGCCGCCGCTCTACGATCTGTGGCTCGAGCAGCTGATGCGGGCGGTCGAGGCGTCCGACCCGCGCTTCGATGCGCCAACCGGGGCGGCCTGGCGGCGCGTGCTGCAGCCCAGCATCGACTTCATGAAATCCAGGTATTGATGCGCAGGCGGCACATCGCTGTCTTCACCGAAAGGACACCATCGTGAAAGCTGACAACGCCGCACTGCTGGTGGTGGACGACAACGAGGACAACCGCTACACGCTGACCCGACGGCTCAACCGCGAGGGTTATCGCAACCTGAGCACAGCCAACGATGGGCGCGCGGCGCTGGACATGCTGCGCGCGGGAAAATTCGATCTGGTGCTGCTCGACATCATGATGCCCGAGCTCAACGGCTACGAGGTGCTCGAGCAGCTCAAGGCCCATGCCCAGCTGCGCGACATTCCAGTGATCATGATCTCGGCGCTCGAGGAAATTGACAGCGTGATCCGCTGTGTGGAACTTGGCGCGGAAGACTATCTGTCCAAGCCCTTCAACCCGACGCTGCTGCGCGCCCGCGTGGGCGCCAGCCTGGAAAAAAAACGCCTGCGCGACGCCGTGCGCGAAAGCCTGGCGCGCCTGGAGCAGGAAATCGAGGGCGCCCGCAAGGCGCAACTGAACATGTTGCCGAGCCGATTCCCGGCGGTGTCGCCGCAGCAGCCGGTGCAGGTGCACGCGCTGATGGATCCGGCGCGCGAGGTCGGCGGCGACCTTTACGACGCCTTCTGCGCCACCGAGGGCCTGTTCTGCCTGTTGGTCGGTGACGTGTCGGGCAAGGGCGCGGCGGCCGGCATGTTCATGGCGCGCACACGCAGCCTGGTGCGTATGGCGGTGGCCGAATTGCTGCCCAGGCTGGCACCGCACGAACGCACGCCGGCGCAGATCGCCGAGGCGGTGAACCGCGAGTTGTGCCAGGACAATCGCGAGCGCATGTTCGTGACACTTTTCCTCGGTTTTCTCGACGTGCGTGATGGTACGCTGGCCTACATCAACGCAGGCCACCCCCTACCCTATCTGCGGCGCTCGTCTGGCGAACTCGAGCAGGTCGCCGGCAAGCCACAGGCACCGCTGGCCGTGCGCGCGGCAACGCGCTACCAGAACCAGGCCGTGTCGCTGCAGCCGGGCGACATGCTGCTGGTGTGCACCGACGGCGTGGTCGAGGCGATGAATGAAGCCGGGGAACTCTACGGTGCCGCTCGCCTCGAGGCGCTGTTGCACGCCACCGGCGGCGAGCCGCCGCAAGCGCTGGTCGAGGCGCTGAAATGCGACATCGAGGCCTTCACCGGCGGCGCGCCAAAGGCCGACGACGTGACCCTGCTCGCGTTGCGCTTGTGGCCCGGCTGCAGCACCGGCCTCGACGCAGTGGGCGAGCCCGCGCGGGCTGGCGAGATCGAACTGATCATCGGCAATGAGCTTGCCCAGATGACGCGGGTCAGCGAGGCGATGGACCGACTCGCGGCCGAGCACGGTCTCGCGCCGAAATTGCTGGTGCAGCTGCAGGTGGCGCTGGACGAGATGGTGAGCAATGTCATCAAGTACGCATGGCCCGAAGGCGGCAGCCACACATTGCAGGTGCGCATCGTGGTCGACCTGTCTCAGGTGCGGATCGATATCTGCGACGACGGCCGTCCCTTCGACCCGCGCGAGTCACCGGCACCCCAGGCCATGCCGGCCGGACCACGGCCGCGGCCGGGCGGTCTGGGCGTGCACATGGTCAGGCAGTTCATTGACCGGCTGGCGTATGAACGGATTGACAACACGAATCGCCTGACGATAATTAAATTGCGCCGTACCGACGCGACCCAACCATAGGCCAATGCGATATCCATGAACATCAAGACCCTCGAGATATCGCAAACACGGTTTGGCAGCGCCTGCGTTCTGGCACTTGTCGGCCGTATCGACAGCAGCAACGCTGAACAATTCAGCACACACGTCAACCAGCTGTTTCAGGCCGGAGAGAAAGACGTCGTAGTGGACTTCAAGGAAGTGCTCTACCTCACGAGTGCAGCATTTCGGGTGCTGTTGGTGGCGACAGACGAAGCTGAACGCAATGCGGCCCGCTTTGTGTTGTGCGGACTCGTAGGCCAAGTGCGTGAACTCTTCGAGATGGGCGGACTGCTTGACGCCTTTGCCGTGCACGCGTCGCGCGAAGACGCGCTGGCGCAGCCCGGTTGACCGGCTCGACGCCAAATGACCCGCCCCGCCGGTCTTCTTTACGCGTCCGAGGAGACTCCGCCGCTGGCGGTGCTCATCATCTCGGCGATCCAGCACATCGCGGTCATCGCGATCACGCTCATCTACCCGCTAATCATTGCGCGCGAGGCGGGATTGACTGGTGCACAGTTCCTTGACACGGTGTCGCTGTCGATGCTGGCCATCGGCCTGGCGACGATCTTTTTGTGCATGCGTTCGCGATTTGTCGGCTGCGGCTACCTGTGCCCGGCCTCATTTACGGCGATCTTTCTGGGTCCGTCGCAATATGCGCTGCAGTTGGGCGGGCTTGGGTTGATCTTCGGCATGACCATCATGGCCGGCTTCGTGCAGGTGGCCATCGCCCCGGTGCTGAACCGCCTGCGCGCCTTGCTACCGCCCGAGATTGCCGGCCTGGTGATCGCCATCGTCGGGCTGTCGCTCGCGTCAGTCGGTTTGCGCTACAGCCTCGGTATCACCGGAGGCAGTCAGATCCAGCCGATCTTTCCGGTCATCGCAGGCCTTTCGCTGGCCACCATGGTGGTTTTGAATGTCTGGACCAGCGGTTACGCCAAGATGTTCTGTGCGTTGATTGGCGTCATCGTCGGCTATGCCGCCAGCGCGGCCCTCGGTGTGCTCGACCTTTCGGTGATGATGCCAACGCAGGGGCTGAGCCTTTTGCATCTGCCAGATATGGGTCACATCGAATACAAGTTCGACGGGCTCGCACTGGCCCCCTTTGTCGTGGCCGCCATTGGCTCCACGCTGCGGACGATGGGCGATGTCACCAACGTGCAGCGATTGAACGACAAGGACTGGGTGCGCCCCGACTTCCGGTCCATCAGCGGCGGCGTCACCAGTAACGGTCTGGGCTCGATTGTTTGCGGGCTGATGGGCTGCCTGGGCTCCAATACCTACAGCTCCAGCATCGGTCTGTCATCCGCGACCGGCGTCACCAGTCGGAAAGTCGGCTACGCCATCGGCGCTGGCTTCATCCTGCTGGCCTTCGTGCCGGCCGCCGCCGTGGTGTTTGCCGCCATGCCGCCGCCGGTGATGGGTGCTGCCCTGTTCTTTACTTCGGCCTTCGTCTTCGTCACCGGGCTGCAAATGATCACCGCGCGCATGCTCGACGCGCGCAAGACGTTGGTGATCGGCTTTTCCTTTGCCATGGCGGTGATGGCAGACATCTACCGCGACCTGTTCATGACCGCACCGGTCGCGCTGCAACCCATCCTGGGCAATCCGCTGGTGCTTGGCACGGTGTGTGCCATTGCGCTGAATCTGATCATGCGCATCGGTGTGCGCAAGCGCGTGAACATCACCATTGAGCCGGAACAGAACAGCCGTATGGTGGCCGAGCAGTTCCTGACCGAGCAAGGTACACGCTGGGCGGCACGCCGCGATGTCGTGAACCGTGCGGCTTTCGGCGTCGCCCAGGTGCTCGAAGTGATCGGACCGACCGCCGGCAGGGTCGAGATCGAGGCGAATTTCGACGAGTTCAGCCTCAACTTGCGCCTGCGCTACACCGGTGCGCCGCTGCTCATACCCGAGACCCGGCCCACCCCGCGTCAGATCGTCGCCAGCGAAGACGGCGAGCAACGGCTCGCAGGCTATTTATTGCGCCGCAGTGCCGATCGCATCAGCAGCCGGGCAGATGGTGATCGGGCCGAAGTGGACCTGCACTACGAGCATTGAGCCGGAGTCCGGCGCGGTAGATGATCCACCCAGTACGCTACCTCAGCATTGAAGTGGATGGAGCCTTGAAGATGGCCGAGCAGACCGAAAGGCTAGCTGCGACTGGCCTCAGACGGCCATAGAGTGAGCTTGAAGACTGACCTGAAGCCGCTCGCGTACCGCACGAAA
Organism: Rhodoferax sp.; assembly: GCF_011391645.1. Classification (GTDB taxonomy): domain Bacteria; phylum Pseudomonadota; class Gammaproteobacteria; order Burkholderiales; family Burkholderiaceae_C; genus Rhodoferax. The sequence goes on from NZ_JAABQC010000037.1 coordinate 21,586, forward strand.
AATGGCCGCCAGGTTGTCCATGCTGGGATTGCCCGTGGGTGACAACATACGGTGCAAACTCTTGCTTGGTTTGGCGGTCAACAATGCGAGTTGCTCAAAACCGATGGTTGCGTTGACAAGATCGCGCAGGATCAGGCGGGCGGTCTCTGGTTCGCCATTGAGAAACAGTGTGGCGGCCTCATCCAGAAGCGCCTGCGCGAATGAAGCATCGCTTTGCACGCGCTGGATGACGGTTTCTTTGAAATTTCTGGTCAGTGCCATTTCCTTTACCCCTTGTGCTTATTACGCGTTTTGGAAGCCATCGCCTTTTTGCGTGATTTGTATTCAGCCAATAATTCTTTCGCTTTGTCTATGTCCCGTTGCTGGCCACGCTTGGTACTTCCGCCAAACAGAACAATGAGGGTGTCTCCATCTTTGGC
>NZ_JAABQC010000038.1 GCF_011391645.1 Rhodoferax sp.
CATCCACTTCGGTCACCTGCGCAATGTCAAGGTGGAAGCAGATGGCACCTTTTACGAATCCACCCACAATTCCTGCGACGGCTCGCTCGACATGGCGGAGATCGTCAAGGCCTACCATGACGTCGGTTTTGAGGGCTATGTGCGCCCCGACCACGGCCGCATGATCTGGGGCGAAACCGGCAAGCCCGGCTATGGTTTGTATGACCGTGCGCTGGGCGCTGTGTACCTCAACGGCTTGTGGGAGGCGGTGAGTAAATATGCGCCCACCAGCGGTGCGGCTGAGACGCATCAGCGCGGCTGAACCCACCATGATCCTGTGCAACGAGTTCCCCGTCTGTCGGCTTCTTGGAGCCGATGTTTTTCCCTGTCCCTGTCAGTTTTTCAACCCGGTCAATTAAGGAGATCATCATGACCTTTCGCAGAAGCCTTCTCGCAGCCGCTGTTGCCGTCGTGGCACTTTCGGCCAGTTTTACCGCCAGCGCCCAAAACCTGGTGCTCAAGTCCTCTGACACCCACCCCGCGGGATATCCCACGGTGGTGGCCGTGGAGAACATGGGCAAGCAGCTGGAAGCGGCCACCAATGGTCGTATCAAGGTGCAAATGTTCCCCGGTGCCGTGCTGGGTGAAGAAAAAGCCGTGGTCGAGCAGGTGCAGATTGGTGCCATTCAGATGGCCCGCATCTCGCTGGGTGTGATCGGCCCCATCGTGCCCGAGGTCAACGTATTCAACATGCCTTTCGTGTTCCGTGACATTCCCCACATGCGTGCCGTGATTGACGGCGCCGTGGGCCAGGAATTGCTGGACAAGGTCAGCAACAGCTCAGCCCGCATGGTCGGTCTGGCCTGGATGGACGGCGGTGCCCGCAGTCTGTACACCAAGAAAAAGGTGCAAACCCCGGCCGACCTCAAGGGCCTGAAGGTGCGCATGATGGGTAACCCGCTGTTTGTCGACACCATGAACGCCATGGGCGGGAACGGTATCTCGATGGGCTACGGCGAGGTGTTCAGCGCATTGCAGACCGGCGTCATCGACGGTGCTGAAAACAACCCGCCGAGCCTCTACACCTCCAACCACTACACCGCCGGCACCAAGTACTACGCCCAGACCAACCACCTGATCATTCCGGAAATTCTGGTGATGTCCAAGGTGACTTGGGACAAGCTCTCGGACGCTGACAAGGCGTTGGTGAAAAAAGAAGCGCGTGCAGCCCAAATGGACCAGCGCGGGCTGTGGGACAAGAGTGTGGCTGACTACTCTGCCAAGCTGAAAGCCGCCGGCATCGAGTTTGTGCCCGTGGACCAAAAGCTGTTCTTTGATGCCACCGCCCCGGTGCGCGCCAAATACGGCGCCAATTTTGCCGATCTGATGAAGCGCATCGGCGACGTCAAGTAAATCTTTGTCCGATCCAGGCCCGCGGCAGCCGCAGCGGGCCTGGTGAACACTGCCAGGCATTGCCATGAAAAACAAAATACTGCGCTTCAACGACCTCGTCTATCTGACCTGTATCTGGACCTCGGGCATCTCGGTCCTGATCATGTCGCTGATCGTCCCGTGGGGCATTTTTACCCGTTACGTGCTGGGCACAGGTTCACCCTGGCCCGAACCTGTGGCTGTGATGCTGATGGTGGTTTTTACTTTTTTTGGTGCCTCGGCGGCCTACCGCGCCCGGGCCCACATTGCGGTTGCCATGGTGACCGAGCGTTTGCCTAAAAAGCTGCAAGGTCCACTGGCCAGCGTGATCGACGTGCTGATGCTGATCGTGGCCCTGTTCACCCTGATCTACGGCGCCAAGCTGTGCCTCGAGACCATGAACCAGGTCATCGGGCAACTGCCCTGGATGCCGGTGGGCGTGACCTATTTGCCCGTGCCACTGGGTGGCTTGACCACCCTGATTTTTGTGCTTGAACACATGTTTTTTGGTCAGCAGGGCAACCGTGCCGTGGTGACCTTTGACCACGAAAAGAAAGAGGGGGTGGTCTGATGGACGCACTTGTATTGCTGGGCTCGTTTTTTGTACTGATTCTGATGGGCATGCCGGTGGCCTATGCCATGGGCTTGTCGGCCCTGATCGGTGGCTGGTGGATCGATATTCCGGCCGATGCCATCATGATTGCCATTGCCGGTGGCGTGAACAAGTTCTCCTTGTTGGCGATCCCGTTTTTCGTGTTGGCCGGTGCCATCATGGCCGAGGGCGGCATGGCGCACCGGCTGGTGGCCTTTGCCGGCGTGCTGGTTGGGTTCGTGCGCGGTGGCCTGTCGCTGGTGAACATTCTGGCGTCCACCTTTTTTGGCGCCATCTCTGGCTCATCGATGGCCGACACCGCCTCGATTGGCTCGGTGCTGATTCCCGAGATGGAGAAAAAAGGCTACCCGCGTGACTTTGCCACGGCGGTCACCATCAGCGGCTCGGTGCAGGCCATTTTGATTCCGCCCAGCCACAACGCGGTGATTTACTCGCTGGCGGCCGGCGGCTCGGTGTCGATTGCGGCGCTGTTTCTGGCGGGTGTGCTGCCCGGCTTGTTGCTCGGGCTGACGCTGGCCATCATGTGCCTGGTCATCGCCAAAAAGAAAGACTTTCCCAAAGGCCGTGTCATCCCGATGAAAGAGGCTTTGAAAATTGTGGTCGACGCGCTGTGGGGCCTGATGACCATCTTCATCATTCTGGGCGGCATCCTGAGTGGCGTGTTTACTGCCACCGAGTCGGCGGCCGTGGCGGTGCTGTGGGCTTTCGGGGTGACCATGTTTGTCTACCGTGACTACAAGTGGAACGAGTTGCCCAAGCTGGTGCACCGCACCGTCAAGACTCTGGCGATTGTGATGATCCTGATCGGTTTTGCCGCCAGTTTTGGCTACATCATGACCCTGATGCAGATTCCGCAGCAGATCACCGGGCTGTTCACCAGCGTGTCAAGTGACAAGATTGTGGTGCTGCTGATGATCAACGTGCTGCTGCTGCTGCTGGGCACGTTGATGGACATGGCCCCGCTGATCCTGATCATGACCCCCATCCTGCTGCCCATTGTCACCAGCCTGGGGGTGGACCCGGTGCACTTCGGCATGATCATGATGCTGAACCTGGCCATGGGTCTGATCACGCCCCCTGTAGGCAGCGTGCTGTTTGTGGGTGCGGCAGTGGCCAAACTGCCGATTGAGACGGTGGTGAAGGCCTTGTACCCGTTCTTTATCGCGCTGTTTACGGTACTGATGGCGGTGACCTACATCCCCGCGATCTCCATGTGGCTGCCCAACCTGCTGCTGAAATGAGCGACCGATCAAGCCTGGGCGCCCGGCGGCAGGTAGTCGTCGCGGCGCGGCGAGAACTGGTCGAGCAGCAGGCTGCCTTGTTCCAGTGCCCGCACGCCGTGGCTGGTGAGGTGCGGCGCAATAAACGCATCACCCGCGCGAAGCACTCGGACTTCACCATCCACAGTGGCTTCAAAAGAGCCGGCCACCACGTAGGCAATCTGGTCGTGCACATCGTGCGCGTGGGGCGTGCCGACCGCGCCCTTGTCAAACTGCATCAGCACCGACATGAGTTGGGGGGTGTGGCCGATGATCTTGCGCCGCAGGCCGTCGCCCAGTTCGGTCCAAGGAGTGGCAGTGCCTTCAAAGTAGTTCATGGATTTACCTTTGGATCAGGAAATGTTGAGGTTTGTCCCTCGTCTGCGGCAACTTTTACCGTCTTGTTTGGTGCTACTATATCAGTAAGAAAAATTTTTGAACCATTGTTTCAAATTTAACAGATCAGCCCTTCACGATGAAGGCGCGTTGTTTTTTAACCATCAACCGACCCTGGAGTCATCATGGAAATCCGTCAACCCATCCACAGCGAACACATGCGCAGCCTGGACACCGAGGGCTTGCGCAGGCATTTTCTGGTGCAGGACCTGTTCCAGAGCGACCAGGTCACCCTGACCTACAGCCAGATTGACCGCATCATCGTCGGCGGCATCATGCCGGTAACAAGCGGGGTGTCGTTCGCGGCCGATCTCGGACGCCACACCGGCACCGATTTCTTTTTGCAACGCCGCGAGTTGGGCCTGATCAACATTGGCGGCGCCGCCCGCGTGGTGGTGGATGGCGAGACTTTTGAAGTTGACGGGCGCGAAGCGCTTTACATTGGCCAGGGCGCGCAAGCCCTGGAGTTTTTCAGCGTCAACGCCGACCAACCCGCCAAGCTGTATTTCAACTGCGCCCCGGCGCACACCGCCTACCCGCACCGCAAGGTGACGCTGGCCCAGGCCTCGCCGGAAACCCTGGGCTCGCCCGCCACCAGCAACCGCCGCACCATTTACAAATTCTTGGTGCCCGATGTGTTGCCGACCTGCCAGTTGTCGATGGGCATGACCCAACTGGAACCCGGCAACATGTGGAACACCATGCCCTGCCACACCCATGACCGCCGCATGGAGGTGTATTTCTACTTTGACATGGCCGCCGATGCCACGGTGTTCCACATGATGGGCGAGCCGACCCAAACGCGTCACATCGTGGTGCGCAACGAGCAGGCGGTCATCAACCCGAGTTGGTCGATCCACAGTGGTGTGGGCACTCAGGCCTACACCTTCATCTGGGGCATGGTTGGCGAGAACCAGGTGTTCAAGGACATGGACCACGTGCCCATGACCACCTTGCGTTAAACACGGAGCAACACTCATGATTCTGGACAACTTTCAACTACAGGACCGCGTGGCCCTCGTGACCGGCTGCAACACCGGTTTGGGTCAGGGCATGGCCGTGGCACTGGCCCAGGCCGGCGCCGACATTGTCGGTGTCAACATGAGCGACCCGGCCGAGACCCGCACCGCCATCGAGGCGCTGGGTCGGCGTTTTCTGGACCTGCGCGCCAATCTGTCCGACACCAGTGGCCTCGAAGGTCTGGTCGAACAGGCGTTGGCCCTGAACGGCAAGATCGACATTCTGGTCAACAACGCGGGCATCATCCGGCGCACCGATGCCATCGATTTCAGTGAGAAGGACTGGGACGATGTGGTCAATCTGAACCTGAAGACCGTCTTCTTCCTGAGCCAGGCCGTGGCCCGCAAGTTCATCGCCCAGGGCACGGGCGGCAAGATCATCAACGTGGCCTCCATGCTGTCGTTCCAGGGCGGTGTGCGGGTGCCGTCCTACACCGCCTCCAAGAGCGGGGTGATGGGTGTGACCCGCGCGCTGGCCAACGAGTGGGCCAGTCACGGCATCAACGTCAACGCCATCGCCCCCGGCTACATGGCGACCGACAACACCGCCGCCTTGCAGGCCGACCCCGACCGCAACGCCGCCATTCTGGGCCGCATCCCGGCCAGCCGCTGGGGTTTGCCCGACGACATGGCCGGCCCGGTGGTGTTTCTTGCGTCAGCGGCTTCCAACTATGTCCATGGTCACACCCTGGCCGTGGACGGCGGCTGGCTGGCGCGTTAGCCCTTTCACAGGGAATCAGGGAAATCAGGGAATAAAAATGGATGATGACTCTTTTGCCGGCAAACCACCCGAGTCGGTTGCCGCTGTTTTGAAAACTTTTGGCTTGTTGCAGGCCTTGGCCGACCGCAGCGAGTCCGGCATCTCCGACCTGTCGGTGCGTCTGGCAATGCCCAAGGCCACGGTCTACCGGTTCCTGCAAACCATGATCACGCTTGGTTATGTGCGCCAGGAGGCCGACAGTGAGCGCTACGCCCTGACCATGAAGGTCTACGAGTTGGGCACCAAGGCCTTGCAATACCCAGAGCTGGTGGACCTGGCCAAAAACCACATGCAAACACTGGCCGACAAAACCGGTGAAACCGTGCATTTGGGCACCTTGATTGAGAGCGAAATCATTTATCTGCACAAGGTTGACTCCAGCCACACCCTGGGCATGTATTCCAGGGTCGGGCGCCGCGCGCCCCTGCATTGCACCGCCATTGGCAAAGTGCTGATGGCCTGGGACACGCCCGAGCATCGGGACCATGTGTTGCAGGGCGCTGAGTTCAAACGCTTTCGCGATACCACCATCGTCGACCGGCAGGCCTACGAACAGGAACTGCAGCGCGTCAAGGCGCAAGGTTTTGGCGAGGACCGCGAAGAGTTTGAGGACCATGTGCGTTGTGTCGGTGTGCCGATTTTTGACCGGCTCAATCGCCCGGTGGCGGGCATGAGCATTTCTTTCCCGATCTTTCGCTATGACCCGGCGCGCGCCCAGGAAGTGGTGGCCCTGCTGCGCGAGGCGAGCCGCGACATCTCGGCGCGCCTGGGCTGTACCCATTTCCCGCTGGACGCGTCATCGTGAGTGTGCTGGACCACCGCTCAGGAAAGACGCGGGCAAGTTGACGGTGTGTGTAAAGAACTGATTTACTGTGAAAAACCCAATCAAAGTCGCCTTTTTTGGTGAGTGCATGCTGGAACTCAACGGCGCGGCCTTTGGTGCCATGCAGCAAAGTTATGGCGGTGACACCTTCAACACCGCGGTGTACCTGACACGCTGCGGTGCTGGCGCCATCAAGGCCTGGTACGCCACCGCCTTGGGTGACGACGCCTTGAGTCTTGAATTGGAGCGCCGCTGGGCGCAGGATGGACTGGCCCTGGACCTGGTGCGCCACATCCCGGGTCGCATGCCGGGCCTGTACCAGATCCAGGTTGACGCGCAGGGAGAGCGCCGATTCAGCTTTTGGCGCGACAACAGCGCGGCCAAAGCCTATTTTGAAATCGCGGAAACACCATTGGAAGCAAGAATCGGCGAGTGGGACGCGTTTTACTTCTCAGGCATCAGCCTGGCCATCCTGCCTGCCGACGGCCAAAACCGGCTGCTGGCCTTTGCCCAGGCGCTGCGCAAGCGTGGTGCCACGGTGGTGTTTGACAACAACTACCGGCCCAGCCTGTGGCCGGACATTGCGGTCGCGCGCGACTGTTTCAGCCGCGCTTTTGCGGTGGCTGACACCGCCCTCATCACCGCCGACGACCACCAGGCGCTGTTTGGTTTTGACTCGCTGGCGCTCGCGGTGGCAGCCGCGCAAGATTTGGGCGTGTTTGAAGTGGTCATCAAGCGCGGCGCGGCGCCCACCCTGGTGCGCTCGGGCAGCGGCCCATGGCACAGCGTGCCCACTCAGACCGTGACGAACGTGGTCGACACCACGGCCGCAGGGGACTCGTTTGCCGCGGGTTACCTGAGCCGACGCTTGCGCGGCAACACACCCGAAGACGCGACGCAATTCGGCAACCGCCTGGCGGCCCGTGTGATCGCGCACCATGGCGCCATCATCCCGCTGGATGCCATGGCCGACTTGCTGTAGCGGCCTTGGTGCGCTGAATGACTGTCTTGTCAGGCATGCCTTCCGGTCCTTTGCGGCTGGCCGTGATTGGCGCCGGACTGGGCTCAGGCCCGCATTTCAAAAGTCTGCAAGACCTGGCCGGTGAAGCGGAAATGGTGTGGGTGCATACCCGCGATGCCACGCGACTGGCCGCCACACCGCTGCCCCACGGCACGCGCAGGACCACCCGGCTCGAAGACATTCTGGAAGATGCCAGCGTGCAGGCCGTGCTGGTGCTGACGCCGCCAAACACCCATCTCGCGCTGGTGCAGCGGCTGGCGCAGGCTGGCAAACATGTGCTGGTGGAGAAACCACTTGAGGTCGACCTGGCACGCGCCCAGGCACTGGTCCGGGTGTGCGAACACCACGGCGTGAAGCTGGCCGTGATGCTGCAGCACCGCCTGCGCCCGGCGGCCATCCGCTTGCGCGCCTTGCTGGACGCCGGTGAGTTGGGCCAGCTGGTGAGCGCCTCGGCCAGCGTGCGCTGGTGGCGTCCCCAGAGTTATTACGACGAGCCCGGGCGCGGCACGCTGGCGCGCGACGGCGGCGGTGTGCTGATCACCCAGGCCATCCACACCCTCGACTTGCTGCTCGCCTGCACCGGCCTGCCCGCGCGGGTGATGGGGCTGGCCAGCACCAGCCCGGTGCACACGCTGGAGGGCGAGGACTGCGCCTGCGCCCTGCTGCATTACGCCAACGGCGCCATGGCGACCGTGCAAGCCACCACGGCGGCCTACCCCGGTTTTCCCGAGCGGCTGGAGCTCAACGGCACGCTGGGCAGCGCCAGCCTGGAGGCCGGGGTGCTGCAAGTGGCGTTGATGAACGGCCAAACCCTGGCAGTCGGGGATGCGCAGGCCGGTGGCGGCGGGGCCGACCCGATGGCCTTCGACCACGGCGCCCACCGCGCCGTGTTGCGTGACTTCATTGACGCCGTGCGCCAGGGCCGCGATCCTGCCGTAACCGGGCGCTCGGCGCTGGCGGCGCAGCAGGTCATCGAGGCCATCATGGCCTCTTCAGAATCCGGGCGTCCGGTGACACTCTGAGCCGCGCACTTTTCATCACCCAGGCATCGGTTCTGCCCACCAATTTGAGGGAAGATAGCGGGGTTGCCGATGCTGTCCGGGTTTACCCCGGCAACGCCGGCCCCGTGTCATCATTTCAGGAGTTCAGCATGCTACAAAAATTCGCCGCCTTTGCCGGGGTACCAGGCCCGGTGGTGGTCATCGTCATGGACGGCTACGGCATTCCCAAGCTCGATGTGGGCAGCGCCATTGCCGCCGCCCGCAAACCCACGCTGGACCGCCTGATGGCCGAATTTCCCCACATCAGTCTGCGCGCCCACGGCACCGCAGTGGGCATGCCGTCAGACGACGACATGGGCAACTCCGAGGTCGGCCACAACGCCATTGGCGCCGGGCAGGTGTATAGCCAGGGCGCTGCGCTGGTGGCCAATGCGATTGCCGACGGCTCGATCTGGCAGGGCCAGGCCTGGCAACAGATCGTCGCCGGGGCCAAGGCGGGTCGCGGGGTGATCCACTTCATCGGCCTGTTTTCTGACGGCAACGTGCACAGCCACATCGACCACCTGAAAGCCATGGTGGTTCAGGCCAAGGCTGAGGGGGTGAAAACCGTGCGCATCCATGCCCTGCTGGATGGGCGCGACGTGCCCGAGACCAGCGCGCTGGACTATGTGGTGCCGTTCGAGGCTTTTCTGAGCGAGCTCAACACCAATGGCTTTGACGCCCGCATTGCCTCCGGCGGTGGCCGCCAGAACATCACCATGGACCGCTACGACGCCAACTGGCCGATGGTCGAGAAAGGCTGGAAAACCCATGTGCTGGGCCAGGGCCCGCAGTTTGCCAACGCCACGGCGGCGGTGAACGGCCTGCGCGCCAGCCACCCCGGCACCATCGACCAGGATTTGCCGGAGTTTGTCGTTGCCGAGAACGGCCAGCCCATCGGCACCATTGAGAACGGAGACTCGGTGGTGTTCTACAACTTCCGGGGTGACCGTGCCATTGAGATCACACGCGCATTTGTCGAGGCAGACTTCAGCCGCTTTGACCGCGTGCGCAGCCCGCAGGTGACTTTTGCCGGCATGCTCCAGTACGACGGTGACCTGCAACTGCCCAAGCGTTTTCTGGTAACCCCACCAGCCATCAAGGACACCTCGGGCGAATGGTTCAGCAAGGCGGGGCTGACCCAGTTTGCCTGCTCCGAGACCCAAAAGTTTGGCCACGTCACCTACTTCTGGAACGGTAACCGCTCCAACAAATTCGAGGGTGAAACCTGGCAGGAAGTGCCCAGCGACGTGGTGCCTTTTGAACAACGCCCATGGATGAAGGCTGCCGAGATCACCGACGCAATGATCGCAGCCCTCAAAAGCGGACAATACAAGCTGTTGCGCTGCAACTTTGCCAATGGTGACATGGTGGGTCATACCGGCAACTTTCGCGCTGCCACCATGGCCGTGGAAGCGGTTGACCTGGCGCTGGCACGCCTGCTGCCGGCCATTGAAGCGGCCGGTGGGGTGGCCCTGATCACTGCCGACCACGGCAACGCCGACGAGATGTACGAGCTGGACAAAAAGACCAAACAACCTTCTCTGAACACCGACGGCTCTTACAAGGCCAAAACCGCCCACACCCTGAACCCGGTGCCGCTGATCTTGTTTGACAAGGTCACGGGCGGCAAGCTGGGGTTAAAGCAGACGGCGGCGGCGGGTCTGTCCAACATCGCGGCCACTGTCGCCAATTTGGCGGGGCTGGAGAAACACGCCAAGTGGGACGAGAGCCTGCTGCAAGTGAAGTAAACCCCGGTGTGTTCACCGTCGACGGCAACATGGCCGTCACGGTGCGCCTGACAGCTAACGCCGCTCCTGCAGGGTCTGCATGTGCGCCAGGATGTCGCTGATCACTTTCGGGTCAACTTCGCGCAAAGCGGGCATGGTGTCGTCAGGATGGCCATTGAGCATGTTGTGCGCGGCATGCCACGGGTCTTCCCGGCTTATGCGACCCACATGACGTTTCGCAACGAAACGCCCCTCCAGCCCATGGCAACCGGCGCACATGCTGCGGTAGTGCGCGGCACCCTGCGTGGCGTCGCCGCGTGACTGGCCGCTACGGGCATCGATCAGGCTGTCCATATCGATTTGCCCATAGCTCACGAAGTTGGCAAGATCCTGCAGATCGCGGTGCTTCAGTACCGCGCCAAAGAGGTGCGAGCTGCTGCGCAGGTATTCCATCATTTTTACCGGTTCAGCACCCGCCATGGCACGGATCCCCTTGATGCCCGTGGCATGGTTGCCACTGGCGTACTGGCCCTGGTTGCCCTTGTAATCCCAACCATGGCATTCCTTGCAGCGCCAGGTTTCAGACGCAGCGCTGGCATAGTAGGCCTTGGGCGGATAAGCCGGATGCGGCAAGGCCTGACGCTGGCCACCGGTATGCACCTGCCAGTCATCGTAAAGACGCCCGCCGTTGGCAATGGACGCCGCCAGATTGATGCTCGGCAGGGTCTGCAGGTAGGCGAGCATTTTTGCCACCGTCTCATCACCGAGCGTCCTGAGGGCGGGCATGTTGCCCCCCGGGTGACCGTTCAGGGCAACGTGCAGAACCTCATAGGGGCGCTGGCGGGCTGACTCGCCAAGCGGTGGCATCTGACGCAGGCGCGCCCCGTCAAGGCCATGGCAATTGGCGCACAGCGTGGCATACGCCTTGTCTGAATTTGCCGCTGCCGGTTTGGTCTGCCGGGCCAGCTCAAAAAGCTTGCGCACATCCGTTTGGCCGCTCACGACAAAGTTGGCAAGGTCGAGCCGGTCGCTCTCGCCCAGCAGTTCGCCATACCCGTGGTTGGCATCCTTGAGCAGGGCAGCGATGGCGGTCGGATCTGTCTTTTGTCGATCGCTGATGCCCTTGATGCCGTGATTGCCTTTGTAGTCCCAGCCGTGACACTCCACGCAACGCCAACCATCCGCGGTGGCGACCGGCACGCCCCTGGTGTTAAAGGCCGGATTGGGATGATTGGGCAATCGCCCCTTAGATTCGAGGCTCCAGTTGTCATAGAGGCGCCCTCCGCGCACGACGGAGGCGGAGTCAATGGCACTTGCCAATGGCGCAACCAAAATTGCCAGCGAGGCCAGCACAGTGGCAAGCGATCTTCGAACCATGACCTTCTCCTTGCGGGAAAACATCCCGTCGAAGGTGATTCTATGGATTATCTTAAGGCTTTTAACCTTAAAACTCGCCGATCAATGATGAATATCAACCTTATAGGCTTGAGCGCGCCGGAAATTTAGCGTGAACCAGTGCCCCGCAGCTTGTCGATCAGGCCATTGAGTTCATCGAGCGAGCCAAACTGGATGCTGAGCTCGCCCATTTCCTCCAGCCGCCCGGCACGTTTGACGCGTTTTTTTACCCGCACCTCGACCTGGGCCATCAGCAGGTCGGACAGTTCGTCCTCCACCCGTTTCAGGTCGCGCGACTTGTCTTTTTTGGGTTTGACGGCCACCAGTGAAAACTCGGCGCTGATCTTTCTGACCAGGCTCTCCGCCTCGCGCACCGACATTTTCTTGGTGGCGATCTGATTGCCGGCAGTGATCTGGGTGGCCTTGTCCAGCGCCAACAGGGCGCGGGCGTGGCCCATGTCAATGTCTCCCGCCATCAACATCGTTTGCACCGGCTCAGCCAGATTCAGCAGGCGCAGCAGGTTGCTGGTGGCACTGCGCGAGCGGCCCACAGCCTGGGCGGCAGTTTCATGCGTGAGGCCAAATTCCTTGATCAAGCGCTGCACGCCCTGCGCTTCTTCGAGCGGGTTGAGGTCTTCGCGCTGGATGTTTTCGATGAGCGCCATGGCTGCGGCCGACTCGTTGGGCACATCGCGCACCAACACCGGCACACTGTCGAGGCCCGCCAGTTTGGCGGCCCGAAAGCGGCGCTCACCGGCAATGATTTCATAGACCGGGCGCACCACGCCGCCACCACTGGTGCCGCCGGTGAAATTGGTCGATGGCTGGCTGCGCTTGAGTTCGGCATCGGCATCACTCAGCCGGCGCACCAGAATCGGCTGCATGATGCCTTGTGCCTTGATCGATTCAGCCAGCTCGTAAAGCGCGCCCTCGTCCATGCGGGTGCGCGGCTGGTATTGGCCAGGCACCAGATCAGTGAGCAACAACGTCGACGGCAAGCCCGTATTTGCCGAAGGAAGCTCACCGCCGTCGGCGGTGAAGGACTCCGTGACTGTGGGGCCCAACAAGGCTTCCAGCCCGCGGCCCAGGCCCTTGAGTTTTTTTGTGACCATGACCATCTCCCCTTTTAACAATGAATGAGTTCTTTGAGCAGCGCTTGGCCCTGGGGCCAGTCGCCCAGCCCCGAGTCAGCATTGATGTGCCCTGCCGCGCCAGCGTCCACCAACCTGGAACCCCAGGCGGCAGCGAATCCCCGGGCTCGCTCGAAGCTGCAATAGGGGTCATCCTGGCTGGCCACCAGCGTGCTTTTGAACAGCAGGGTTTGCCGCGGAATCGGCGACCAACTGGCCAGCACCGGTCGCAACGCCTCGTGCTCGACGTCACCTGGCGCCACCAACAGCGCGGCCTTGACACGATGCGCATTGCGGCTGTGCGCCGCCCATGACGCCACCAACATGCAGCCCAGGCTGTGTGCCACCAGCACCACAGGTGCATCGGCGGACAACACCACGTCTTCGAGACGGGCAATCCAGTCGCCACGTAGCGGCGCCTGCCAATCGTGCTGCTCCACGCGCGGGTAAGCAAACTGCGCTTGCCACAGACTTTGCCAGTGCTCGGCTCCAGAGCCTTGCCAACCGGGCAGGATGAGAATATTGCTGGGTCTAATCACTATAAATTCAATAGCTTATTGTGCTTTTCCAAGATGGGCCAGAGACCGATGGACTACATTTTCTCAATGCGCTCCACCATCTCCTGGGCGAAAGTGACAAAGGCCTGAGCCCCTTTGCTGGACGGATCAAACACCACCCCTGGCACACCGTAGCTGGGGGCCTCGGCCAGGCGCACATTGCGCGGAATCACGGTATTGAACACCTTGTCGGAAAAACGGGCCTTGAGCTGCTCGCTCACCTGCTGCTGCAAGGTGATGCGGGGGTCAAACATGACGCGCAGCAAGCCGATGATGGCCAGCTCCTTGTTCAAATTGGCGTGCACCTGCTTGATGGTGTTCACCAGATCGGCAAGGCCTTCAAGGGCAAAATACTCACACTGCATCGGCACAATCACGCCATGGGCACAGCAAAGGCCATTCAGCGTGAGCATTGACAGGCTCGGTGGGCAGTCAATCAAAATGAAGTCGTAGTCTTTTTCAACCTGGGTGAGCGCGTTTTTCAGGCGCTTTTCGCGGCGCTCCAACTCAACCATCTCCACCTCTGCGCCTGCCAATTCACGGTTGGCTCCCAGAATATCGTAGCTGCAACCCGCATCGACCAGCTTGCTGCTTTGCACACGCGCTTCTGCAATCGAGGCAGATTCCAGCAGCACGTCGTACACCGTCAACTCCAGTTTGCGCTTGTCCACCCCCGAGCCCATGGTGGCATTGCCCTGCGGGTCCAGGTCAACCATCAGCACCCGTTGCCCCACCTTGGCCAGACCCGCCGCCAAATTGACCGTGGTGGTGGTTTTACCCACACCGCCCTTTTGATTGGCAATACAGAAAATTTTGGCCATGGAATGCTTACCGAGTAGAAGAGTAAAAGGCGTGTTTCACGTGAAACATGAATACTAGTGTAATTGGGCTCAAGGCAACAAGGCGAGGGTGCCGTTCAAACTGATGTGCAATACGAAAAACTCAAGGTCTCGGGCTAAACCCGGCGTGGTGACCAGGCCACTGCTTCAAATCTCCCCTGCAAGCAAATCGACAGGTTCATCCAAACAGTCGGGCGATGCGCTTTGCGGAGGTAAAGGCGGAGACCGCGCAGCGGTCGGGGGACACGCAGCAAAGCGCATCGCCCGACTGTTTCATCAGTAGTCGTGACGCCTGCTTGGGCCTGGTAACTTTGAATCGCACCCACAAGCCGAGCGCGTTCAGCGCGACAAAGCGAGCTTGAAACCAAAGCCAATCAGGCAAATACCGGCTAATTTTTGCAGCGCCGAGGACACCCTGGGGCTGGCACGCAATCGCTCAGCCAAAAAATGCGTCAGCAGCACGACCGCAAAGCAATAGATGAAGGCCAGTACTGCCACCGTCACCGCCATGGCAGCAAAGGTCAGCCAACCCAAATGCGCCTTGGGGTCAATGAACAGCGGCAGGAACGCCATGTAAAACACAATGGCTTTCGGGTTCAGCACCGTGATGGTCATGGCCTGCTGAAAATAATGGTGGGGTTTGATCTGGATGATGGCCGGCGCTCCCGGTTTGGCGGTGAGCATCTTGAAGCCCAGCCAGGCAAGATATGCCGCACCCAGCCACTGCACCGCATTAAAGGCAGCGGGATAAGCCATCAGCAATGCAGCAACGCCCGCCACTGCAAGCCACATCAGCACCTGGTCACCCAGCATCAATCCAAGGGTGGCCGCCAACCCACCCAGGATGCCACCCTTGGTGGTGGACGTGATGATCGCCAGATTGCCCGGCCCGGGAATAAACAGCAACACGATGAACGCGACCACAAACGCACCATAGTCAGAAATGCCAAACATCCAACCCTCCTCTGCACAAGGCAGCTTGTCAATTAATCAGCGCCAGGAACGACCGCCTTCATCCAGATCAAACAACGTTCGGCATCAAGACCCGGCACGCTCAGGCGTTCCACGTGAAACACCTTGACGCCCGAGGACAATGCGGCCAACTCGTCATCGGGATGCTTGCCTTTCATCGCCATCCATACGCCCTGCGTAGCCAGCGCCCGTGCCGACCAGTTGGTGAAATCGGCCAGCGACGCAAAGGCGCGTGAACTGACCACATGGTATTGGTTGGTCAAGTTTTCGACACGGGCATGAACGCCTCGCAGATTGGGCAGCTTGAGCGACACCGCTGCCTGCTGGATAAATGCGGCTTTTTTACCCACCGTATCGACGCAATCCACCTGGATCTCGGGACAGCAGATGGCGATCACCACACCGGGCAGACCGGCCCCCGAGCCGACATCCAGCAAACGTGGCGATTGGCCTTCGGCACCCTGCGGCATCTGCGCCAGTTGTCGTCGCAAGGGCGAAATCACTGCCAGACTGTCCAGCAAATGGTGCGTCAGCATCTCAGCCGGGTCGCGCACCGCAGTCAGGTTGTAAACCTTGTTCCACTTCCCGATCAACGCCTGGTACTCCAGCAAGCGATTCACCTGGGCGTCGCTCAGCGGCAAACCAAGCGCCGCCAGGCCGGCCCGTAATTTGGCATCCAGGCCTTGCATCAAACCGCTTCGTTCTCTGACGGGTTGAGCGCAAACCCTTTGAATTTGGTCTTCTTCAAATGGATCGTCAACAATGAAATGGTCGCCGGGGTGATGCCAGAAATGCGTGAAGCCTGCCCCAGCGTCTCCGGCTTATGGCGGTTTAATTTTTGCCGCGCTTCAATGCTCAGGGCACCCACTTGCGTGTAGTCCAGGTCTTGCGGCAGCCTGAGCTTTTCGTAGTGGGCCGCGCGCTCCACATCGTCCTTCTGGCGGCCAATGTAACCCGAATATTTGGAGGCAATTTCAACCTGCTCAATCACCGATGCCGCCAAAGCTGCCGCTGGTGACAGCACACCTGTTTCACGTGAAACACCCACCGGCAATTCAGCCAGCGCGTACTTGCCACCATTCAGGGACATCAGCGATTCATAGGTCACATCAGGGCGGCGGAGCAGTTCAGCCAGGCTATATTCATGGTCAATGGCTTTACCCAGCACCCGCTCAGCTTCAGCGGCCTCCAGATTTTTGGGGCTGACCCAGATCGAGCGCAGGCGCTCTGTTTCACGTGAAACAGCGTCCCGCTTCTGGTTGAAGGCCTGCCAGCGGGAGTCGTCGACCAAACCCAATTGACGCCCCACTTCGGTCAGCCGTGCATCGGCGTTGTCCTCTCGCAGTTGCAGCCGGTATTCGGCGCGACTGGTGAACATGCGGTAGGGCTCGGTCACGCCCTTGGTGATCAGGTCATCAACGAGCACGCCCAGATAAGCTTCGTCACGGCCAGGCAGCCAGGCCTCTCCACCAAAGGCAATGGCACCCGCCGCACTGGCCTGCGCGTTGCCACCACCCATCGCGCGCACCTGCAGCGCCGCGTTGATGCCGGCAAAAAGGCCCTGCGCCGCGGCCTCCTCGTAGCCTGTGGTGCCATTGATTTGCCCGGCAAAAAACAGGCCGCCGATCACCTTGGTCTCAAACGAGCTTTTCAGTTGCGTCGGGTCAAAGTAATCGTATTCAATGGCATACCCTGGCCGCAAGATATGGGCGTTTTCCAGCCCCGGCATGGAGCGCACAAGGGCGTACTGAATGTCAAATGGCAGGCTGGTGCTGATGCCGTTGGGGTAATACTCGTGGGTCGTCAGGCCTTCAGGTTCCAGAAAAATCTGGTGGCTGTCCTTGTCGGCAAAGCGGTTGATTTTGTCTTCCACGCTGGGGCAATAACGCGGCCCCACGCCCTCGATCTTGCCGGTGAACATGGGGCTGCGGTCAAAGCCGCTGCGAATGATGTCATGGGTGCGCTCGTTGGTGTGGGTGATCCAGCATGACATCTGCTGCGGGTGTTGCTCGGGCCGACCCATGAAGCTGAACACCGGCATCTGCGGGCTCATGCCACCAGACATGCCATCGCCGGGTTGTTCGGTGCATTGGCTGAAGTCGATGCTGCGGCCGTCCAGGCGTGGTGGGGTGCCGGTCTTCAGGCGGCCTTGCGGCAATCTGAGTTCTTTCAGCCGTGCGCTTAAAGACACCGCCGGAGGGTCACCGGCACGGCCCGCGGCATAGTTGTTCATGCCCACATGAATCTTGCCGTCCAGAAAAGTGCCCGCCGTCAGTATCACCGTGCTGGAGCGAAAACAGATTCCAACCTGGGTCACGGCCCCAACCACCCGGTCGCCTTCCACCATCAAGTCATCCACCGCCTGCTGAAACAGCCACAAGTTGGGCTGGTTTTCCAACCGGTGGCGAATGGCCGCTTTGTACAGAATGCGGTCGGCCTGGGCCCGGGTAGCGCGCACCGCCGGACCTTTGCTTGAATTGAGAATCCGGAACTGGATGCCGGCTTCATCGGTGACTGCCGCCATGGCGCCGCCGAGTGCATCCACCTCCTTCACCAAGTGCCCCTTGCCGATTCCGCCAATCGACGGGTTGCAACTCATCTGCCCCAGCGTCTCGATATTGTGGCTCAGCAGCAGGGTTTTGCATCCCATGCGCGCTGCAGCGAGAGCAGCCTCGGTCCCGGCATGGCCGCCGCCGACGACAATCACGTCGAAATTTTGTGGGTATAGCATGGTGGTCAATCGAAAGGGCGCAAATCAGACATCTTGCCAGCCCAGCGCGCGCAAGCAAGAAGCCGATTTTACCGACGCACACGAAAAGCTGCTCTAACCGTCGCCCCGGCAGAATTTGGTCAACATCAGAGGCACAATTCATCATTCTTTTTTATAGCCCTTGTGAAGGATCAAGCCCATGGCCTCCGGAAAAATACTCGTCGCCCAAGGTGGCGGCCCCACTGCCGTCATCAACCAGTCACTGGTGGGCGTTGCGCTTGAGGCCCGCCGTTTCGGTCAGATCGGCCATATCTACGGTGCCCACCATGGTGTGCGCGGCATCATCGACGAAAACTTTGTCGATCTGACACAGGAAACCAGCCACAACCTGGAGATGGTTGCCAACACGCCGTCGAGCGCCCTGGGCTCAACCCGCGACAAGCCTGATGCCGCCTACTGCCACGAAATCTTCAAAGTGCTGCAGGCGCACAAGATTGGTCATTTTTTCTACATTGGCGGCAACGACTCGTCCGACACCGTGCGCATTGTCAGCCAGGAGGCGCAGGCGGCCAATTACGACCTGCGCTGCATCCACATCCCCAAGACCATTGACAACGATCTGGTCGGTAATGACCACACCCCCGGCTTTCCTTCAGCCGCGCGCTTTGTGGCGCAGGCCTTTGCCGGCGCCAATCTCGACAATGCCGCCCTGCCGGGCGTCTATGTGGGTGTGGTCATGGGCCGCCATGCCGGCTTCCTGACGGCGGCCTCCGCCCTGGGCAAGAAATTCCCCGACGACGGCCCGCATCTGATCTATCTGCCGGAGCGCACATTTGATTTGAATCAATTTCTGCTTGATGTCAAAACCATGTACGAGCGCCATGGCCGCTGCGTGATTGCGGTCTCTGAAGGCATCCACGATGCCAGCGGCACACCCATCACGGCGCTGCTGGCCAAGGAAATGGAACACGACGCGCATGGCAATGTGCAGCTGTCAGGCAACGGCGCGCTGGCGGATTTGTTATGCGAAGAAATCAAGTCCAAGCTCAAGATCAAGCGTGTGCGCGGCGACACCTTCGGCTACCTGCAGCGCTCATTCATTGGTTGCGTGTCGGACGTCGACCAGCGCGAAGCCCGTGAGGTGGGTGAAAAAGCCGTGCAGTTTGCCATGTGGGGCGGACGTGATGGCTCGGTGGCCATCAAGCGCACCGGCTTTTACTCGGTCGACTACGAACTGCTGCCGCTGGAAGCCGTGGCGGGCAAAACCCGCGTCATGGAAGACGAGTTCATCACCGCCAGCGGCACCGATGTGACCGACGCGTTTCGCATGTACCTGCGCCCCTTGCTGGGCTCCGGCATGCCCGATGCCTTCAGGCTGCGCCACCACCCGGTGGCACGCGTGCTTAACAAATAGGCGATCCCATGAAGCTCCTGATTTTTGCCGGCAGCACCCGCGCCAGGTCGTTCAACCGCCAACTGGCCAAAGCCGCCGCTGCGCTGGCCAGAGAAGCCGGGGCCACGGTCACGCTGCTGGAGCTCGCCAGTCTGGACATACCGCTGTATAACGCCGACCTGGAAGCCCTTGGCACACCACCCGATGTGATACGCCTGAAAGAGACCTTGTTCGAACATTCGGGCTGGATCATCTGCTCACCGGAGTACAACGGCAGCTACACCGCCTTGCTGAAAAACACCCTGGACTGGGCCTCGAGTCCGGTCAAGGGCGACCCTGAATGGAGCGATGGCAGCAAAGCCTTTGCCGGCAAGGTCGTCGGCCTGCTGGCTGCCTCGCCAGGCGCTTTGGGCGGCTTGCGCTCACTGCAGCACCTCGCTCCATTGCTGATTAACCTGCAATGCTGGGTAGCCCCACAGCAATTCGCGCTGGGCCAGGCCGGCACGGCCTTCGATGCCGAAGGACAGCTCACAAACAGCAAGCAGCGTGCCGCCGTCGAGTCGGTTGTCAAGCAGGTGCTTTGGGCAGCCGAGCGACTCAACCCCCCGGTCGCAACGGTGGATTAGGCCCGGGTCGGGCAAGCCCGACCAACCCGCGTTAGCATGGCCCAATTGACGGATCATGTCGATCCGGGGCGAACCTCTTACAGGATTTTCATGAAGCTTTACTACTCACCCGGCGCCAGCTCGCTGGCCCCGCACATCGCGCTCAAGGAGTCAGGTCTGGCCTTTGCGGCCATTGCCGCTCCCACCAAAACTCACAAGCTGGCTGACGGCACAGACTACTACAGCATCAATCCGCTGGGCTATGTGCCTTATCTGGTGCTTGATGACGGTCGCACGCTGCACGAAGGCCCGGCTATCGTGCAATACATTGCCGACCAAGTGCCAGACAAGCAATTGGCCCCGGCCAATGGCACCTGGGAGCGCTACAAACTGCAAGAATGGCTCAACCTCATGAGCACGGAATTGCACAAGGGTGGCTTCGCGCCCCTGTTTGCGCCAGGTATGCCCGCTGAGGTCAAAGACACCGCCAAAACCCGGCTGATCTCACGGCTGGCCTGGATCGACGGCGAGTTGGCAGGCAAAACCTACCTGGTAGGTGACCGCTATTCAGTGGCCGACGCTTATCTGTTTGTGGTGGCCGGCTGGGGCAAGCATGTGGGCGTGAAGATTTCCGGCATGGCCAACCTGAGCGCACTCATGGCCCGCGTCGCGGAGCGGCCTGCCGTGCAGGAGGCGCTACGCGCTGAAGGTTTGATCAAGTAAAGGGCGCGCGCCACGAAAAGGCCGCTGAATCCAGCGGCTTTGCATGAACACAGCGGGACTCAAATCAATATTTGAGTTTCATTCTTCTCAGTTGTTCCAGCGTGATCGGTGGCATGTCACCGCGCTGGCCGATACCGTTCATATCCCACTTGTTGCCTTCCCCCACAACCCAGGCATTGACAATCTTGAAATTGGCTGCGCGCTCAGCCTCGGTTTCACCCAAGTACTTGTACATATTGCCAGGCTTGCCTTCTTTGGCGTAAGGGTTGGTGCCATCATCCAGGCGGCGCATGAAAGCGCCGGTAGAGTTGCCGTTCACCAATTGCAGCAGATGCTCATAGGTGTCGCTGCGCGGGCCGACCTTGGCTTTCTTGTATTTTTCCTCGTCCAGTTTGAATTCAGCCATGGAAGGCGCATCCGCAGTGGCCGCATGGCACTCGGCACAGTACTTTTTCAGCAGAGGCGCCATGTCATTGCGGTAAGTCACGTCCGCAGCCATGGCAGGCAAAGCAACCACAGCACCGGCAAGCACAGTCAACAGTTTCAATTTCATCATCTTCGTCTCCTTCAGGTTAAAAAATTACTCGGGCTTTGCAGCCGACTCACTGAACAACTCGGCCGGACCCGGACCCTCCGGCTCCTTGTGGGCAATGGCGAAATGGCATTCAATGCAGGTCTTGCCGTCGACCTTGGCCTTGGCGTGACGCACTTTGGCCTTTTCGGATTGCAGAATGGGGTCCATCTTGTCTTCCCGATGGCAACTGCGGCAAGTTTGTGAATCGTTGGCCTTCATCTCGCGCCAGATGTTCTGGGCCATGTGGGCGCGCTTGGCCTCAAATTTTTCTGGCGTGTCGATGGACGGCGAAATATAGGTGTAGTACAAGTCTTTGGTCGCCTTGATCTTGGCCCACACCAGCGGCCCGGGTTCATGCGGCACATGGCAATCGGTACATATGGCACGCACACCCGTGCGGTTGCTGTCATGAATCGTGCCTTTGTACTC
Source organism: Rhodoferax sp. (assembly GCF_011391645.1). Taxonomy (GTDB): domain Bacteria; phylum Pseudomonadota; class Gammaproteobacteria; order Burkholderiales; family Burkholderiaceae_C; genus Rhodoferax. Next base: position 21,399 of record NZ_JAABQC010000038.1, read on the forward strand.
TGCAAAGTTGTAAGACATTTCGTGGCAGCTCACACAGAACTCCTCGGTGCTGGTGTGCGCCAGAACATAAGCACCGGAAATGCCCACTGAAACTGAAAACACAAAAAGTGCGACCAAACCACCGAACACCAGCTTCCAGTGTTGACGAATTCTCATGAAGAATTGACGCATGCAAGATG
>NZ_JAABQC010000039.1 GCF_011391645.1 Rhodoferax sp.
ACGGAGAGATTTTCTATTTCAAGAAGCGCCATAAATCTACTTTGTCAACGTTTGAGTTTGGGGTCAAACGCATCACGCAAGCCATCACCCAGCAGGTTGAAGGCCAGCACCGTGATCAAAATGGCCAAACCCGGAAAGGTGACCACCCACCAGGCGCGCAGCACAAATTCGCGCGCATCGGCCAGCATGGTGCCCCATTCGGGCGATGGCGGCTGCGCTCCCAGACCCAAAAAGCCCAGGGCGGCGGCATCCAGGATGGCCGCAGAAATACCCAGCGAGGCTTGCACGATAAGCGGCGCGGTGCAGTTGGGCAGCACTTCTTTGAACATCAGGCGCAGATGGCCGGCGCCGTTCATGCGCGCTGCGGTCACATAGTCGCGGCTCATCTCTGTGATAACGGCGGCCCGAGTGATGCGCACGTAATGCGGCAGCACCACCACCGCCACGGCCAGCATGGCGTTCATCAGCCCCGGGCCAAGGATGGCCACGATCACGATCGCCAGCAGCAGGCTGGGCAGGGTCAGGATGATGTCCATCAGGCGCATCACCGCCACTTCAAAAATGCCGCGGAAATAGCCCGCGGTGAGGCCCAGCACCGTGCCAATCACCACCGACAGCGCCACCACCGCCAGACCAATGGCCAGGGACAGGCGCGCGCCATGGATGAGTCGCGACAAGATATCGCGGCCGATGGCGTCGGTGCCCAGCCAGTGCGCGCTGGAGCCGCCTTCCTGCCAGGCCGGTGGCACCAGGAAGACGCTGGGGTCGGTTTCGTTGGGAGCGTAGGGCGCAATCCAGGGCGCAAAGGCTGCCATCAGCAGCACCAGCAGCACAATGACCAGACCGGCCACCGCACCTTTGTTGGTTGAAAAATAGTCCCAGAACTCACGCAGGCGGTGCGGCGGTTCGATCAGGGCAGGGGTGTCGGCAAGCGTCGTCATGGTGGGAGCCTTCAATGCCGGATGCGAGGGTTGATGATGCCGTAGGTCACGTCCACCAGCAGGTTGACGATCATGACCATGCCACCGAGTAACAGCATGCCGCCTTGCAAGACGGGATAGTCGCGACGGCCAATTGCTTCAATCATCCATTTGCCCACACCGGGCCAGGAAAAGATGGTCTCGGTCAGGATGGCGCCGGTGAACAGCACGCCCACCTGCAAGCCAATCACGGTAATCACCGGAATCAGGGCGTTGCGCAACGCGTGTAATGAGACCACCCGAAAGTTTGACAGCCCTTTGGCACGTGCGGTGCGAATGTAGTCTTCGCCCAGCACTTCGAGCATGGCCGAGCGTGTCATGCGGGCGATCACCGCCAGCGGGTTGGTGCCCAGCACGATGGTGGGCAGAATCAGGTGCGTGGCGGCTGACCAGAAGGCGTCCATGTCGCCAGCCATCCAGGTGTCGATCAGCAGAAAGCCGGTGACGGGTTCGATGTAATACATCACCGAGATTCGCCCGGACACTGGCGTCAGGTCAAGCTGCACCGAAAACAGCAGGATCAGCAGCAGGCCCCACCAGAAAATCGGCATCGAGTAGCCGGTGAGCGACACGCCCATGACGCCGTGGTCCAGAATCGTATTGCGTTTCACCGCAGCCAGAATGCCCGCTGGAATGCCAATAATCAGCGCAAACAGAATGGCGCAAACCGCCAGTTCGATGGTGGCTGGAAACAGCGCCAGGAATTCATTGAGAACGGGCTCGTGGGTGATGATGGATTTGCCCAGGTCGCCCTGCAGCACCCGGCCAATGTAGATGCCGTATTGCACCAGCACCGGGCGATCCAGGCCATAGGCCTTGAGCAGTTCGGCATGGCGCGCGGGATCAATACCGCGTTCGCCGGCCAGCGTTTCGATGGGGTCTCCCGGCACCATGCGGATCAAAAAGAACGCCACCAGTGTCATGCCGATGAAGGTGGGGATGATCAGGCTGAAACGGGTCAGGAGAAATCGAAGCATCGGCGAATGTTGGGTGTTAGTGGCGAGGATGATGCCACAAACAAAAGGCCGACTTGCGTCGGCCTTTGAAATTTCTGTCGGAACAGGATTATTTCAGGTGCTTGCCAATCAAGCCAGCCATTTCGAACATGGTGACCTGGGCTTTGCCAAAGACTTCCTTGAGCTTGGCATCGGCATTGATCAGGCGTTTGTTGATGGCGTCCTGCAGTTTGTTGGCCTTGATATAGACCCACAGTTGTTTGACCACCTCAGTGCGCGGCAGCGGCTTGCCGCCGACGATGGCAGCCAGCGCTGAACTGGGTGTCAGGGCTTTCATGAAAGCGGCGTTGACGGCACGTTTGGTGGCAGGCGCCTTTTTGGCTGCGGCCTTTTTGGCGGGTGCAGCCTTTTTGGCTGGCGCTGCTTTTTTGGCAGGTGCGGCAGCTTTTGCGGCTACTTTCTTGGCGGGTGCCGCAGCCTTGACTGGAGCTGCTTTTTTAGCCGGAGCGGCCTTGGAGACAGGAGCAGCTTTTTTAGCTGGCGCTTTTTTTGCAGTTGCCATGTGGTTGTCCTTTTCGTAGTTGATCAAACACCAGCAAAAAAAGATTGGCTGGTTGGGGCGAATCCTACTGGAGAAACTAGCGCTTTCATAGGGGGAAGACGCTAATTTCAAGCGAAAAAAATGATTTCTGTTGCGTTTTTTGACCGATTTACAATTTCTGCAAGTTATCAACCAACCCCTCACGATTTCCATGACGATTCCTTTTGCCACTTGTGACTTGTGCGACGCTCATAAAAATGAGGCGTCCGGACGTTTTCGTGTGCTGCCGCCGGTGTTCAGGGACTTCGGTGCGCGCCGGGTTTTTTGTGGGCCGGTTGTGACCGTCAAGTGTTTTGAGGACAATTCGCTGGTCAAGGCCGCAGTCGATTCACCGGGTTATGAAGACACGCCGGCCGGGCGCATTGGCAAGGTGCTTGTGGTGGATGGTGCAGGTTCTTTGCGCCGTGCCCTGCTGGGGGGCAACCTGGGGGCTGCAGCCGCCAGAAACGGCTGGGCGGGGGTGGTCATTGACGGTTGTGTGCGTGACGTTGCGGAGTTGGCGGCGCAGGATGTGGGCATTCGCGCACTTGCCAGCATGCCCATGCCGACAGAAAAAAAGAACCAGGGTCTGCAGGATCTGGCGGTGCAGATTCAAGGTGTCTGGGTCCATCCCGGCGACTGGCTGTATGCCGATGCCGACGGCATGGTGGTCAGCGCGACGCGGCTGCTGTAGCGCTCAGGCGTTGATGACGCGCCGGGTAAACCGTTCCAGGTAATCCATCAACTCGCCAGCACTGGCGGCGGCTTCTGGTTCGCTGCCAGACGAGATCGCTTCGGCCAGTAACAGGTGATAGCGGGCGGCCTCGGTAATTTCACCATCGGCCTGGTAGCGATACCAGAAACGTCGGCATTGGACAATGAGCGGGACCACTGCCTTGACCGCCGAAAAATTGCAGCAGGCCTCATGGTTAACGTTGTCGAGCTCCTGGTCGGCCGTCATGTAGTCGCCCAGATTGCCGCGTTCGCTGGCAATGATCATGTTTTTGGCGCAGGCAACGAGGGCTTTTCGCTGCAGCGTCGTGGCTCGTCTGGCTGAGCAGGTGGCGATCAAGGTCTCGAGCCCGCGGCGCGTTTCAATCAGGTCCAGATGGTCGACCACATCGATATTGGAAACCCGCAAACCGCGGCGCGGCTGTTGCTCGATCAGTCCGCTCGAGACCATGCGCATGAGCGCCTCACGCACGGGTGTGCGCCCGAGCTGGGTCATTTCGGCCAGTTCCGCTTCGACAATGAGCGATCCTGGTGCGATGACCAGTTTGGAAATCAGGGCCTCAATCCGGTCATAAGCCAGGTCGGCCACACGACGCTTGGGCGCGGGCGGTTTGCGGTAGTTGCTGATGGGCATTTTGAGTGCTGTGCCGGCGGGTTGAAGATGGGCGCTTAATGGTTGGATGCCAAGGGATTATCTTTGCTTGGGGTGTCAGCACCCTGACAAGACCGTGGGACGGGTTTGCTCCCGGGCGCATCAGCCGACGCACCAAGCAATGTCGAAATGCGTGCCGGCGACAACGGCGGGCGTGGTGCCGGCGGGGTCCAGCCGAACAGGAACTGAGCCGCGGCGCCGCACACACGACCCTGGCAGGCACCCATGCCGCACCGGCTGCGCAGCTTGGCGTCGGTCCAGCCACTGCAGTCGGACAGGGCAGCGTGCGTGACATCCTCGCAACGGCAGACCAGGGTGTCAGCCCGGGGCATTTGCCGCAGCGCCGGGTCGAGCACAAAGTGGCGACTCAGTTGCCCGGCGAAGGCTTCCCAGCGGGCGCGTTCCGGCCAAAGGGCTTGTGCCGCCCGGGTTTCGTTGACAGCAGCCAGCCCCGCAATCCTGCCCTGGACCAGCGCGCTCTCGGCGCCACCAAAGCCGGTGCATTCGCCAGCGGCGTAAATACCAGGCACGCTGGTGGCTTGCAGTGGATCCACCCTGAGCGCCTGGGTGCCCCCGCTCGCATGGGTCAAGGCGCAACCCAGCAACTGCCCCAACTGGGTGTTGGGCACCAGGCCGAAGCCGCTGGCCACACGCTCGCAGGCGATGCTGCTGGTGCGGCCCGCCCGGCGCAGTTGCACCGACTCGACCTGCTGCTGCCCTTGCGCTGCCACCAGCAGGGTGCCCGCGCGGTAACTGGGGTCGGCCAACGTGAGCGCCTGCAGCGCTTTGGACGGCCAGCGCGCCAACTGGGCGGCAAAAGCGGCCACGCTCTTCAGGCTGGCCTGCTCAGCCACCCGCAGCACCTGGGCGCCGGCCTTGCGCGCCGTGGCGGCTGCCGCCAGCAACAGCGGGCCGCTGCCAGCAATCACAATGCGTTCGCCCCGCACCGGCAGGCCAGCCTTGATCAGCGCCTGCAGACCGCCGGCGCCGGTGACACCGGGCAGCGTCCAACCTGGAAACGGCAGCAACAATTCGCGGGCGCCAGTGCACAGAATCAGGGTGTCGAAGTGTTGCGTCCAGCCGCGTTCGGCGTCTTCCAGCAGCAAGGCGTTGGTGCCTACAAAAGAGATCACGCGGGTGCCGCAATGCACTTGCACGTTGGCGCAGCCCGCCACGGCCTCGCGCAGGCGCAGGGCCTGGGCTGGTAGCACGGCAGCGGGGCCGTCGCGCCAGATCTGGCCACCGGGGGCGATGTTGTCGTCGAGCACCGTGATGCGGGCGCCGCTTGGGGCGGCCGCCAGCGCGGCGGCCAGCCCGGCAGGACCGGTGCCAATGATCAGCAGGTCTGTGCTTGAGAGGTCAGGTTTTGAATGCATCAGTGCTTTCCCGGGCGGGTTCCGGTGTCGACCGCCATGCCGTTCTGGCACAGCGTCTGGCAGGCCAGGCGACGCCTTCCGTCCACCAGCAGCCGGCACTCCTGGCAAATGCCCATGCCGCAAAGCGGCGCGCGCGCCTCGCCGCTGACCGAGGTGCGCGCGCAGCCAGGGCGACGCATCGTCAACGCGGCGGCCAGGCTGGTGCCCGTCGGCACCCGCAGGGTTTCGCCATCAAGGGTAAATTCAACCTGAGCGTCGGGGGTCATGCAGATTCCTGAAAGCGGTCGGGAAGGTAGGGCGCCGGATCAAAGGGCGGCGTGCCTCCGGTCAGCTGTGCCGCGAGCAGGCGCGCGGTGCCGGGTGCCGTGGTGACGCCCAGGCCCTCATGCCCCACCGCCAGCCACAGGCCATCGCGCTCGGGGTGACGGCCAATCAACGGCAGGCTGTCGGGGGTGGCGGCACGAAAGCCGGTCCAACTGCGAACTATGGTGAGATCGCTCAGGCCCGGCAGATAGTCTACGGCGCGGCGCAACATGCTTGCCAGCATATCGGTTTCGATTGCGGGGTCGGTGGTGTCGAACTGGCGTGACGAGCCGATCATCAACTGGCCGGTGGGCCGGGGCTGGATGTTGAAGGCCACTGAGGGTCCGGTGCTGTGGTGCGAGCTCTTGATGTAGCCGAGCTCCACCAACTGATGCTGGATCATGCCGGGGTAGCGGTCGGTGATGGCGATATGCCCTTTTTTGGGCCTGATCGGCAACTCTGGACAGAATTGGGTGGACTGGATGCCCGCCGCCAGCAGCACCGCACCGGCACTGCGCAGGCTGCCATCGGACAGGCGCACACAGGTACCTTCAATGGCGCTCACTGTTTGTGTCTCCACGGTGATCAGTTCGGGTGCCTGGGTCAGCAACCAGCGCGCGGCGTTGGGAGCATAGACCATGCTGTCGTTGCTCACCTCGAGCGCGCCGGCCAGGCCAGGTCGCAGGGCCGGCTCGGCCGCCGCCAGTGCCCTGGCATCAAGCAGCTGGCAGGGCACGCCATGCGCCTTGAGCCGCGCCAGTTTTTCTTCGGCAGCATTCATTTCTTCGGCGTCGGCAGCGATCCATAGCGTGCCGCAGTGGTTGAACCCACAATCCGCGCCCATGCGCGGGGCCCATTCGCGCCACTGCGCCAGCGAAGCATTGCTCAGCGTCAGTTCGGCCGGGTTGTCGTCCATCAACACCAGGTGCCCCATGCCGGCATTGGTGGCGCCACCCAGGCGGGCGTCGAGCACCAGCACCTTCAGGCCCAGCTGCGCCAGCGCGTGGGCGCAGGCAGCGCCAATGATGCCGGCACCGATGATGATGACATCAACAGTCATGGCACGGACTGACTCGCAAACCAGGTGTCGTTGAGGCGGTAGCCTTCGGGGAACGGGTCCTCTGGGTCGGCACCGTAGTAGCTCAGGCCGGTGATCCAGGCGCGCCCGCTGATGTTGGGCAGCACGGCTGCCTGCCCGGCCACTTGGGCCAGGCCGTCAATGCGGCAATTGAAGCGGGTGTCCATGATCGACAGGTGCGTGAACGGCTCACCCACCGCCAGCTCACCGCGCGCGTGCATCAGCGCCATGCGCGCCGAACTGCCGGTGCCGCATGGGCTGCGGTCGAGCCGGCCCGGCGACACCACCACCGCATTTTTGGCGGTCTTGATGCCGTCCACCAGGCCCACCGGCCCGGCAAACTGGGCGATGTCGATGGTGTGAATGCCCGGATTTTCCGGGTGCACACTGGGGATTTGCGCCGCCGCTGCCCGCTTGATGCGCTCGCCCGCCTCGGACAGGGCACGGGCCTCGCTGCGGTCCAGCGAGAAACCGAGTTTGGCGGCGTCCATGATCACATAAATCATGCCGCCGTAAGCCACGTCCACCAGCACCGTCCCCATGCCCGGCACCTCCACCGAGCGGTTCTGGTGCATCACAAAGGAGGGCACATTCTGGAAGGAAACACGCCGGCATTTGCCGCCTTCGCACTCGGCGCGCACCCGTACCAGACCGGCCGGGGTGTCGACGCACAGCTCGGTGACCGGGTTGGTCATCGGCAGCATGCCGCTTTCCAGCACCACCGTTACCGTGCACATCAGGTTGGAGCCAGACATGGGCGGGTAGCTGTCGGCCTCGATTACGATCATGCCGAAGTCGGCCTCCGGCGCGATGGCTGGTGTCACCAGATTGACCGCGGCGTTGACGCTGCCGCGCGGGTCTGACAGCAGCAGGGTACGCAACCAGTCCTGCTTTTGCTGCAGCACCTGTTGCCGCTCAAACATGGAAGCGGCCCGCGGGGCTAGCACCCCCCCGGTGATGACACGACCGACTTCACCCTCGGCGTGTGCGCCGATCACGGTGATGATGTTTTTCAGATTCATGAATGCTCCGGTGTTGCTGGAAACGATGACCGTGGCGGGCGTTAATGCAGCAGTGCCAGGATGTCGTCGTGTAACGCGCGCGGGATGGACACGCCGTGGGCAAGGCTGCGGGCGCGCGCCTCAAAGCGTCGTTGCGACGGCAGCCGTGCACCCTGGCCGGTGATGGCCTCAAAAAGATGTTCGGCGCGGGCCTGGTCGGCGCCTGGTGCACTGGCCGAAAAGAAAGCCGGATCAAAGGCCAGGATCAGCTCGCCATGGCGCGGTGTGCTGCCAATGCTGCCGTCGATCGCCAGCGACTCCAGGCTGGTGAGGTCACCCAGCAGGGGTCCGGCAAGCAACTCGATCATGGTGGCCAGGGCCGACCCCTTGTGGCCGCCGAAGGTCAGCATGGCGCCCTGCTGCAGCACCGTGGCCGCATCGGTGGTGGGCGCGCCGTCGGCATCGATGCCCCAGCCCGGCGGCAGGGCACGGCCACTGCGGCGGTACAACTCGATCTCGCCGCGCGCCACCGCGCTGGTGGCAAAGTCAAACACATAGGGGTAGCCGTTCGGGCGTGGCCAGCTGAAGGCGAGCGGGTTGGTACCAAACACGGCTTTTCTGCCACCGGCCGGCGCCACACAGGCATGCGCCGGTGTCATGGCCAGCGCGCAGATGTTGTGGGCCGCCAGGCTTTCCACCTCCGGCCAGAGGGCGGAGAAATGAAAACAGTTGTTGATGACCAGCGCGGCAATGCCGGTGTGCCGCACTTTCTCAATCAGGTGTCGGCTGCCGACCTCAAACGCCAGCGGTGAAAACCCAAACCGGGCATCGACCGCCACCACCGCAGGTGAGCGCTGGCTGACCACCGGTTCGGCGTGGCACGCCACCTTGCCTTCGCGCAAGCTGCGGGCGCACATCAGCAGCCGAAAGAGGCCGTGCGAATGGCATTCGTCACGCTCACCGGAGACCATCACGCGGGCGATGGCTTGCGCGTGGGCGGGCGACAGGCCGTGGTGGGTAAGCACTTGCAGCGCCAGTGCCTCGGCGTCGGCCAGGGACAATGAGACAGTGTCTGTCATGTCCGAATGCCCCAGGCAAACGGGTCTTGCGGGTCGATCAACAGGGTGGCCTCGCTGCTCATGTGGGCGCGGCCACGCAGGGTGGGAATGACTTCGCCGTCTTCCATGGCGTAGCTGGTCTCGAAGCGGCTGCCGATCACGCTGGCCTGAACCCAGCGCTCACCGGGCGCCAGCTTGCCGTCGGCGGCCAGGCAGGCGATCTTGGCGCTGGTGCCGGTGCCGCAGGGCGAGCGGTCGTAGGCATTGCCAGGGCACAGCACAAAATTGCGACTGTCGGCGCCTTCGGTGTCGTCGGCAAAAAGTTCGATGTGGTCCACCTCGGCCCCGTCGCTGCCGGTGATGCCTTGTGCGGCAAGCGCCTGGCGCAGCGCGGCGCAATAGGCGGTGAGCGCGGCAATGTTGTCGCTGGCGACGCGCTGGCCATGTTGACTGACCAGAAAAAACCAGTTGCCGCCCCAGGCGACGTCGCCACGCACCAGACCCTGGCCCGGTACCTCCACGGCGACCTGACGCAAGTGGCGCCAGGAGGGCACGTTGCAGACGCTCACCGAGCCGTCCGCGTGCAGGGTCGCGGTGACCGTGCCGACCGGGGTTTCGATACGGTGCTCGCCAGCGCCAATGCGCCCCAGGTAAGCCAGCGACGCGACCAGGCCGATGGTGCCGTGCCCGCACATGCCGAGGTAGCCACTGTTGTTGAAGAAGATGACGCCTGCGGTATTGGTTGGGTAGAACGGCTTGCACAGCAGGGCGCCCACAATCACATCGCTGCCGCGCGGCTCGAGCACGGTGGCAGCGCGCCAATCGTCATGTTGCAGCTTCAGCAGGTCGCGCCGCTGTGCCATGCTGCCGGTGCCCAAGTCTGGAAAACCATCCAGCACCAGACGCGTCGGTTCACCACCGGTGTGCGAGTCGATGATATTGATTTTTTTCATGCTGAGAGAGGTCAGATGCGCGTTCAATGCGTTGATTTCAAAAACTCGATGGTCTCGGGCAATTGCGGATGGTCGATGACCTGGTCGGGCGGACCAATCTCGTGGATCACCCCGTTGCGGAAGAATGCCACCCGGTCGGACACATCGCGCGCAAAGCGGATTTCGTGGGTCACCAGGATCATGGTCATGCCTTCGTCCGAGAGCATGCGCATGGTGTCGAGCACCTCACCCACCAGTTGCGGGTCAAGGGCCGAGGTGACCTCGTCGAACAGCATGTAGTCCGGCGACATGGCCAGGGCGCGGGCAATGGCCATGCGCTGCAACTGGCCGCCCGACAGCTTGCCCGGAAAGACCTTGAGCTTTTCGCTCAAGCCCACATGCCCCAGTTGGCGCACCGCAATTTCCTCGGCCTCGGCCCGGCTTTTGCCGAGCACCTTGCGCGGCGCCAGCATCACGTTTTCCATCACGGTCAGGTGGGGGAAGGCGTTCCACTGCTGAAACACGATGCCGATACGTTGGCGCAGCTTGTTCAGGTTGGTGCCTTTGGCGTGAACGTCAATGCCGTCCACCTTGATCACGCCTTGCTGGATTGGCTCCAGGCCATTGATGCACATCAGCAGGGTGGATTTTCCAGAACCGGAGCCACCGATGATGGAAATCACCTCGCCTTTCTTGACGGTCATGCTGACGCCCTTGATGACTTCGAGCTTGCCAAACGACTTGTGCACATTGTCAATTTCAATCATTTTCTTGCCACCTTTTCTCGACCATGCTTCCGAGCCGCGCCACGCCCCAGCTCATCACGTAATAAATCAATCCGGCAATGCACAGCACCAGGATCGGTTCCTGGATGCGGGTGACAATGGTTTGCGAGGCGCGCAGCAACTCAATGATGCCGATCCACAGCACCAGCGAGGTGTCCTTGATCACGCCCAACGTGAGATTGATCCAGCCCGGAAACGACACCCGCGCCGCCATGGGCAGCACGATATGGCGCAGGGTCTGGAAAAATGTCAAGCCAAGCGAGCGTGCCGCGCGGATCACGGTGGCGGGCACGGCCAGCACGCCACTGCGGATGATTTCGGTGCAGTAGGAGGCGCAGTAAATACCCAGCACAACACAGCCCACCGCAAAGGCCGTCCAGTTGAGTCCGGCGATGCTGTTGAACGAATTGAAGAGCACAAACTGAATCAGCAGCGGCACGCTGCGAAACACGTCGAGCAGCCACGACAGCGGGGCGGTCGCGCGCGGCAGAAGGGCACGCAAAAGGCCAAACACCAGGCCCGACAGCGTGCCGATCAGCATGGCCCATAAAGTGAGCTTGAGGGTGACCCACGCCCCCTCCAGCATGAATTGGAGGTCGGTGATGGCAAAACTTGTGTCAAACATAAGATGCCCTTCAGTACCGGAACAGACGCCAGGCCATCAGCCTGGCCGTCACGATGATGAATTTTGCAATCAGGTAGTACAGGACCGCCGCAATCGCAAAGTACTCGAAGGTGCGGAAGGTGAGCACGTTGTAGCTCTGGGTGACGCCGGTCAGGTCGTTGTTGAGCCCCACCACAATGCCCAGCGAGGTCATCAGCACGGCCCACACCATCTGGTTGGTCAGCGGGTAAAAAACAATGCGCAACAACTGGGGCACGACGATCAGGCGATAGGTCTGGAAGGCGCTCATGCCCAGCGAGCGGGCCGCCTTGATTTGCGTTTCCGGCACCGCCTTGAGGCCACCGCGGAAGTTTTCGGCCAGGTAGCCAGCGTTGTTGAAGGTGATGCCCGCCAACAGGGCAAACCAGGAGCTGACGTGCAAGCCAAACGCGCCCAGGCCGAAGTACAGGATGTAGATTTGAAACAGCGCCGGGGTGTTGCGCGCAATAGACACCCATGTGCTGGCAAAACCGCGCAGCAGCGGATTGCGCGCCGTGTTCATGGCGGTGAGCGCCAGCGCGATCACGGTTCCGAAAATCATCGACAAAACGGCAGTTTCAATGGTGACCAGGCTGCCAGCCAGCATGTCAGGCAGGGCCTTGAGCGCCGTGTTCCAGCGAAAGTTGTAGTCAAAGTCGAACATGGGTGTCAGCTCCTTGCGCAAGCGTTTGCCGGATCGGGTTGCAGCCAGGTGGGTAGTAGGCCAGTGGCCTGACCCGTGCAAGCGGTCTGGGCGCAGGCCGCCAGCGAGCCAAAGTGCACCTGGCGCCCGGTGAGGCCGGGGGCGTAATGCGCATATTTGCCCGAGTTGGTCATGATGACCCGGGCCGCCACTGGCACCACGGGTTCCTCCAGCATGCACCAGCAGGTGTCGGTGATCACGTTCACGCCAAAGGCCTTGATCACCGCCAGATCGCCATTGCGCTCGGCCCGCTCGCTCACTGCACGCCCGAGGGTCAGCACAATGGCGGTGTTTGGGTGGCGCTGGTGGCCTTTCAGGAGTTGGGCCAGCGCGGCGCACTCGGTCTCTGAAAAATGCGGGTTGCCCAGTGCAACCAGATCAACCTGGGTCTCAGTGGCACTGTCGAGCTCGCGCCAGGCTTGCAGGAGTTCGACCAACGTCAGGTGGTGCTGGGCCTCGGGCGGCAGGCCAGCCAGGGCCGCCTGCGCGCTGGGGGCTTCCGGCGTGACATTGACAATATGGAACATGGGGGCGGCGCTGGTGGTGGCAAACGCAGCACCAAAAGCCTTGAGATCATCCAAGCTGGGCCGGGCGGACTCCAGGCCGCAGATCACCGGAATGCGTGACCCTGCCAGCAGGCCGACCAGATAACCCAGCAGCGGGTAGAAGGCATCGTCTGGCGCCGCAGGCAGCACCGGCAGATGCACCTGCAGGGTGGCGCGCCGGTTCTCAATCAGATGGCAACCGGCCCTGGGCGCGCGCCCGGTCAAGGCAATACAAATGTCGAGAAAATCGGCGTATTTGGCAGTGTGCGCGCCGAGCACGCTGTTGGCATAAACCACCGCATTGGATTCACCCCACACAATTTCCTCGCCGGCTTTGGGTGCGCTGTCGAGCAAATAGGGCGCGCAGGTAAAACTGGCCTGGGCACCCATGTCAACGTAGGCTTGCGCCAGGGCACTGGCGGGTTCGCCAAACGCCGGGTCGATGCCCAGCGCGCGCCAGCGCCGCTGGTCGACCGAGATCGAATTCAGTGTGGTGGGAATCTTGACCTTGCCGCCCCAATCGCGCAACTGGCTGGCAAAGCGCAGGCTCGCCGAGCCGGTGTAAATGCAGCCGTCAATATGCGCTTGCACCACATCGATCAATTCTGTGGCGCCCTGCAAGCGGGCCATGCGCAGCACGATCTGCATGGCAACTTGCCGCGCCTTGCCTTCAGCGCCATCGAGGATGGCCTGGTCGGCCGGATTCAATTGAAACCCGTGGCTGGCCTCGACTGAAGCGAGTGGCGCTTCTGGCGTCGCTAAAGGTGGCGCGGCCATCGGCTCGGGATCGCTGGAAATGGTTAATTGCCCGTTGGCGCTCAGGCTGACCCAGCGCGCATCGTGCAGTTTTGCAAAGGCCTCGGCCCCGACGCTGACCACCGGGAGCTGTTGGCCAAATACCAACTCGGCCACGATGGCGCCCAACGCCAGAATTTCGTCGGGCTGCTCCAGCACCAGCGCGGCGGGCCCGTGGCCGTTGAGGATGATCTCCATCAGCACGCTGCTGCCAGTGCATGAGCCCCGGCCGCTGGGAATGGCCAGCACCCGGCCCGTGATGATGTTGCTGCTGAGCGGGTGATGGCGATCAATCACCTCACCGGTTGCAGGATGGACACCCCCCCAGAAACTCAAGGGGGTGTCGCTGTAAAGCAGGGGCCCTTGCGCGGATCCACCCGTGAGCTGACACGCGGTCATGGTTTGGCTGCTCATGCCGAGTCCCGGGTGTTCAAGGCGCAAGGGCTGTGACGCAAAGCGTTCTGACGCCGATCAGTAATAAACGTTGGGCACCAACAGGGTGGGCGGTGTGCCACCCACCCACTTTTGGTACAGCTCGGTGTAGCGACCGTTGCGCACCTGCTGATTGACGAACAAGTTCAGGTAGTTGATCAGACCGTATTCACTGCGCTTGGCAACCAGCGACACATAGTCAATGGTGTAAGGCGCCTCACCGGCCACCTTCAGACCTTTGTATTTGCCCGACTTGATCGACGCAAACGCCACGGTTGACGTCACAACCGTGGCATCGATGTGGCCCTGGCTGACGGCGAGGATGGTGTCAGCCTGGGTTTGGTAGGCACGGAAGGTTCCCTTGGGGTCCTTCCAGGCTTTCACGTCTTTTTCGAGGGCAATGGCTTCGTAGGAGCTGACCGTGTTGCCGACCGGACGGCCCTTCAGGTCTTTGTAGCTGTTAATTTTCTTGTCATCACGCGTTAGCACCACCATGGTGAAGGCGAAATAGGGAATCGACATGCCCACGGTCTTGGCCCGTTCCAGGGTGTCGGAAGTGGAGCCAACAACGACATCCACCCGGTTGGAAATCAGCGCCGGGATACGGTCGGCGAAGGGCGTCTCGACCACCTCGGGCTTGACACCCAGAACCTTGGCCAGGTCGCTGCAATAGTCAACGTCGAAACCAATCGGGTTGTTGCTTGCGTCGCGCGAACCCATCGGCGGAAAGTCCAGCACAACGGCACAGCGCAGCTTGCCTGATTCGATGATGCTGTCGAGTTTGTCGGCCGAGGCCTGCGTGGCGAATAGGCCAAGGGTGCAGGCGGCTGCCAGTGCAAGAGTTTTCATTTTCATCATAAACACCTTAAAGTTGTGGAACACGGAGGGGACGAGGGACGCGCGATAGTGCGATCTGGTGGAGAGATCGCACGATGCTCAGGGAACAGACTGGTACTGGGCAGGCCGTGTTGCCAGGGCCTTCTTGACGACAGTCTCGATGTATTCACGCTCGGCGCCAATCAGCGGCAGCCGGGGGCGGCGCATGTGCTCGGTGCTGACACCGGCCACCACGTCAATGAGCTTGAGGTTTTGCACCAGCTTGGTGGACACGTCCAGGTGCAGCATGGGCGTCATCCACTGGTAGAGCTTGAGCGCCTCGGCAAACTTGCCGGCCTTCATCAGGTCATACAGCGCCACCGTTTCGCGCGGGAAGGTGCAGCCCACGCCGGCCAGCAGGCCGTCACAGCCGAGTGCCAGGCCCTCGTAGGCCAGGTCGTCCACGCCCAGGAACAACTGGTAGCGGTCGCCCACGGTGTTGCGCAGGTCGGTGATGCGGCGAATGTCATCGCTGCTCTCCTTGATGGCGACCAGCCATTCACAATCGGCCAGTTCCAGCATATGGGCCGGCTTGAGGTCGACCCGGTAAGCCACCGGGTTGTTGTAGATCATGATGGGCTTTTGCGCGGCGTTGGCCATCGCGCGCACATTGGCCATGGCTTCACGCGCGTCGGCCACATAAATAACCGACGGCATCACCATGAAGCCATTCACGCCGAGCATGTTGGCACCGTCGATGTAGCGAAGCGCCTCGCGGGTGCTGGTCTCGGAGACGTTGGCGAGCACCGGCACGCGGCCCTTGCTGGCGTCGAGCGCGATTTTGGCGACCTGAAGCTTTTCCTCGAGAGTCAGCGTGCTGGCCTCACCGAGCGAGCCGCAGGTGACCAGGCCGTGAATGCCATTGCGAATCTGGAAATCAATGTGGCGCGCGGTGCCTTCGGCGTCTATGCTTTCATCAGCGTGGAATTTGGTGGTGATAGCCGGGAAGATGCCCTGCCAGCGGGGGTTGTTCATGCGGTGCTCCATTTGTGGGGATAGGTCAAAAATATGGTTTCAATATATTGAAAATCGGGGCCAAAAATATCAGTGTTAACCACTAGCTTCGGGTGCTTTTTGGCACTGCCGCGCGCCGGCGGTCATTTGCGAAGAATCAAAGGCTGGCCGCCACCTTGCGCAGATCCGCAATTTGCGGTGCCTTGGGTAGCCACATGGCGTCAAACGCCTTGATGACTTCAGCCGGGTTGAAGCTGGTGTCCTGCTTGATCGCCACGGTGCCCGCGGTCTTGAGCTTTTCGATCAGGCCGAGTTCGGTGTTGACGATGTCCTTGATCTGCTCGTCGAGCACCTTGGTGGTGAGGCCGCGAATCAGGTCTTTGTCCTTGTCGTCCAGTGTCTGCCAGATCCGGCCCGACACCAGTGGGGCAAACGGCATGAACACCGCATTCATCGGCAGCATGACTTTGGAGACACGGTCGAAGCGTTGATTCCACGAAAACTCGATGTCTGCCTCCAGCCCGTCCACCTGTCCGTTGGCCATCGCGTCGTAGACGGCAGGCGTTGGAATCGGCGTGGGCGCGGCCCCCAGCAGTTGATAAAAATCGCGGAACACCGGGGTTGGGTTGATGCGCAGCTTGAGGCCCTTGAGGTCCTTGACGCCGGCAATGTCCTTGTTGGAAAAGACCACACGCATGCCGGTGATGCCCCAGCCCAGGCCGATGGTGCCGGTTTCGCGCGGCAGCACATCGAGCAGGCGCATGGCGCTGGGGTGGCGCACCAGCTTGGCGACCTGACCGGTGGAACTGGCGAGGTAAGGCGCGTTGATGGACGCGATGCTCGACACTCGCGAGCCGAGTTCGGCCGCCTGGATCCAGCCCATGTCGAGCGCGCCAGACTGAAGCTGCTGCATCATCGCCGGTTCGTTGCCCAACTGGCCGGAGTGAAACACCGTGACCGTGAGGCGGCCATCGGTTTCTTTTTTCAGCATCTCACCAAACAGCAGGGCGGAGCGGTTCCACGAATGGCCGGCGGGGGTGATCAGCCCAAGGCGGAATTCCTTGGCGGCAGCCGCACGCGAGGTGGTGCTGAAAAGCGTGGATGCGGCAGCGGTGGCGGTAGCCGTTGTTTTGATAAATTGGCGACGAGAAAAAGTCATGTAAAGCTCCGGTTGGTTGAGGGGAAAACTTACTTGAGAAACGCAAGGGACAGGCTGGGGAAAATCGACAGCAGGACCAGGGCCACGCAGCTGACCAGGAAAAACGGCAAGGTCACGATGAACATCTTTCCGGCCTTGGCGCCCGTGACCGCGGCGGCGACAAAAAAGCTCAGCCCCACCGGGGGCGTCATCAGACCAAGAACCAGGTTGACCACCACCACCACACCGAAATGGCGTGGGTCGATGCCGTAGACGTCGGTCGCGATCGGCAGCAGGATCGGCACCGTCATGATCAGGCCCGGAATGCCGTCGATAACGGTACCGATGAGCAGCAGGATGGCGTTGGTGAGCAGCAGAAAACTGACCGGGTCCTTGGCAACGGTCTGGATCCAGGCCGCTGCAGCCTGCGGCACTTTTCCGTAAATGAGCAGCCAGGAAAACACTGCGGCTGCGGCCACCAAAAATAGCACAATAGAGGCATAGATCGCCGACTTGAGGAGAATGGCCGGCATCATGCTGAAGCGAAATTCCTTGGTAACGAAGCGGCCAATCAGGGCAGCTGCCAGCGCGCCAACTGCCGCCGCTTCAGTCGGGTTGGCAAACCCGCCCAGGATCGAGCCCACGATCACAATCGGAATCAGCAGCGTGGGGCTGGCCTGGGCAATGGTGATCAGGCGCTGGCGCAGTGTGCGTTGCTCGCTGCGCGGGTAGTTGTAGACCAAGCCCATGCAGGCAATGATGATGAAAAACAGCAGGGTCAGGAGAATGCCGGGAAGGATGCCGGCTATCAGCATGTCGCCCACGGCCACCTGTGCCAGCACACCGTAAACCACAAACATGACCGATGGCGGGATGATCGGGCCCAGCATGCCGCCGTACACGGTCAACCCCGCCGCAAAGGTTTTGTCATAGCCTTGCTTTTCCATTTGGGGCACCATGATTTGCGACATGATGGCCACCTGCGCGGTGGCCGAACCGATGATGGATGCCACCATGCAGTTGGCCAGAATGTTGACGTAGGCGAGGCCCCCCTTGACCGAACCGACAAATGCCATGGCCAACTCGACCAGGCGCCGGGTGATGCCGCCGCCATTCATGATTTCACCGATCAGGATGAACAAGGGGATCGCGATCAGGCCATAACTGTCCACGCCGCCAAACATCTGCACCGGGAACGACTGAAACAGCACGGTGTCGCCGCTGCTGAAGATAAACACCAGCCCGGCCAGGCACAGGCAAACCCCGATGGGCACACCGAGCAGCATGATGCACAGGAAGAACAGGGTGGTTAGCATTTTTAAGTCACCGCCTCGGCATTGCCAAGCTCAAGGCCCGGGTGTGCACGCCGTGGCTGCAGGCCAAGGTCTTCGATCAGGTTGGCCAGGGCGTGCAGACTGAGGGTGGCCGAAAAAATCGGCAGAATGGTTTGGAGCAGCCAGGTCGGCCACTCCAGGGTCTGGGTCTTTTCGGTGTAGAGAAAGTTGAAGGAGTTGGCGGCGTATTCCTTGGCATCAAAACCGTAACGCGCAATGCCAATGGGGTCGAGCCAGATCCAGCACATCGCCAGCATCGAAAAGCCGAAAACCAGCACCGCAGAACCAGCCAGCAGCTTGACCAGCCGGGCGCTTTTTGGGCCCAGCTTGTCGGTCAGCAAACTCACGGCAAAGTCCAGGCGCAGGCGCGTCATGAGCGAGGCACCCACAAAACAAAGCCAGACCACGCAATACACGGAAGCTTCGTCAATCCAGTAGATCGGCCGGCCGGTATAACGGCTGACAACGTTGACCAGGATCAGCAGCACCAGCAGAGTCATCAGGCAGGTGAGCACGATTCTCTCCAGCCGCAGAACGGCGCCGGACAGATCGAGAATCAGGTGGGCGGGGCCGCTTGGGTTTTGTTTCACGGCGTGCTGGGGCGGCGGTATGGGTCAGGCAGTGGCCAGGGTCTGCGCAAACCGGTCGGTGGCTGCCAAAAGTTGGCCCAGGATGCCTGGTTCGTTGTAGACGTGACCGGCATCTTCGACAAATTTGAAGTCAGCCATGGGCCAGGCACGGTGCAAATCCCAGGCCGTGCGAGCCGGGGTGCACACGTCATAACGACCCTGCACGATCACGCCCGGGATGCCGTGCAAAAGGTGTGCGTTGCGAATCAGTTGGCCTTCTTCCATCCAGCCATGGTTGACAAAATAATGATTTTCGATCCGCGCCAATGCCAGTGAATACGTGTCCTGATGGTTCTTGGCCATGCTGGCCGCATCAGGCAGCAGGCGAATGGTGCGGGCTTCCCACAGGCTCCAGGCCCGCGCGCACGCCAGTTGTGCGTGCGTATCGGTACCCGACAAACGGCGCCGATAGGCGCTGATCAGGTCACCGTGCTCGGCTGGGGGAATCGGTGCCAGAAAATTTTCCCAGTAATCGGGGAACAACCAGTTGGCACCCTCCTGGTAAAACCAGTGCAATTCTTCGTGGCGCAAGGTGAATATGCCGCGCACAACCAGCGCAGAAACAGCCTGCGGATGTGTTTGCGCATACGCCAGCGCCAGCGTGCTGCCCCATGAGCCACCGAACACCAGCCAGCGTGTGATGCCAAACCGTGATCGAAGTTGCTCCATATCGGCAACCAGATCCCAGGTGGTGTTGTTCTCCAGGCTGGCGTGGGGTGTGGATCGACCACAGCCACGCTGATCGAACAGCGTCAGGCAGTAGCGTGCCGGGTCGAACAAGCGGCGGTGATCTGGCGAGCATCCGTCACCCGGTCCACCATGCAAAAACACGGCAGGGATGCCCCGCGGGTTGCCGCAGCGCTCCCAATAAACTTTGTGGCCGTCGCCAGTGTCAAGAAAGCCGGTTTCAAACGGTTCGATGGGCGGGTACAGCGCGGCGGCGGGTTCTGAACAAGGGGGCGCATTGCTGGCTGAAGTTGCCAGTGGAACAGGCACAGAAGTTTGGGATGGAATGGCTTGCATGGCGGGTTGATCTTTAAGCGACAGAAAAGGCCAGAACAAGCTGGCCTTTTGCAGTCGGTTGATAAAGCTTATTTGACTAAATCGACGCCATAGAAGGTGTGGCGGCCAAACGGGCTCAGTTTGAAGCCGATGACTTCCTTGCGCACCGGCTTGATCTGCACCGCGTGGGCAATGGTGAACCAGGGTGCCTGCTCCTTGAAAATCACCTGGGCTTGTTCGTACAGCTTGGTCCGCTCAGCCGGGTTGGAGATGGTTTTGGCCTTCATCACCAGGTCGTCAAAGGGCTTGTAGCAGAACTTGGCCACATTGCTGCCGCCAGTTTTAACCGAGGCGCAGCCCAGCAGGGTGTGCAAAAAGTTGTCCGGGTCGCCGTTGTCGCCGGTCCAGCCCTGCATGCCCATTTGATGCTCACCCGCCTGCATGCGCTTGACGTATTCGCCCCATTCATAGCTCTTGATCTCGGCCTTGATGCCCACTTTGGCCAGGTCGGCCTGCATCAGCTCGGCAATGCGCTTGGCGTTGGGGTTGTAGGGGCGTTGCACCGGCATGGCCCACAGGTCGGTGGTGAAGCCGTCTTTCAGGCCCGCTGCAGCCAGCAGTTTTTTGGCTTCTTCGGGATTGAAAGCGTCGTCCTTGATGGACTTGTTGTAAGACCACTGGGTGGGCGGGATCGGGTTGGTGGCGGGCACACCGGTGCCCAGGTAGACCGCATCCACAATGGCTTTCTTGTTGATGGCCATGTTGACCGCTTTGCGCACGCGCACGTCGTCAAACGGTTTCTTGGTGGTGTTGTAGGCCAGGTAACCCACGTTGAGGCCGGGTTGCTCCAGTACCTGCATGTTGGGGTCTTTGCGCATGCTGGCTACGTCTGCCGGGTTGGGGTAGGGCATGACATGGCATTCGCCTTTTTGCAGCTTGGCCCAGCGCACCGAGGCATCGGGGGTGATGGCGAAAATCAGGTCGTCGATTTGGGCCTTTCCTGCCCAATACTGTGGAAAGGCCTTGTAGCGGATCAGCGCGTCTTTTTGGTACTGCACCAAGGTGAACGGCCCGGTGCCTACCGGCTCCTGGTCGATCTTCTCGGGCGTGCCCGCCTTCAGCATGGCAATGGCGTATTCTTTACTTTGAACCCCGGCGAACTGCATGGCCAAGTTGGACAAGAACGGTGCCTCAGGAGTTTTTAGAACAATTTTGAGGGTGTAGTCATCCACCTTTTCCACCGACTTGAGCAGGTCTGGCATCGCCATGTCGTTAAAGTAGGCATGGTTGGAACTGGTCACCTTGAAGTAGGGGTCGTTCTCTTTCCATTGGCGCTCGAACATGAACAACGCGTCGTCTGCATTGAAGTCTCGGCTGGGCTTGAAGTTTTTGTTGCTGTGCCACTTGACACCCTTGCGCAGGTGGAAGGTGTAGGTCAGGCCATCTGCAGAAATTTCCCAGCTTTTTGCCAGGCCGGGTTCAAGCTCGGTGCTGCCGCGCTTGAAGTGCACCAGGTTGTCGTAGATCTGTTCGATGGCATCAAATGAGGTCCCGGTGGTGTTGATGCTGGGGGAGAAATTCTCCGGGCTACCCTCTGAACAGTACACCAGCGTTTTGGCGCCCACCTGAGTGCTCGCCAGCAGCAACGGCAAAACAAGTGCACCCAAAGCGGCGGGCTTGAGCTTGAAGTTGTGTTTCGGTTTATGAAGCGTCATGTTGAGGACTCCTGGGGTTACAGCTGCCTGGCAGCGGGTTGATGAAAACGTTTGGTGCAGCTTGATTCGAAATATGTTGCAAATATATTAAGCGGGTGAAAATTGCACATTGGTGTTAA
>NZ_JAABQC010000003.1 GCF_011391645.1 Rhodoferax sp.
GACTTTTGGGCAGTATTGTTGGTCAGAGGTCGTGGCAAATTGATAGAAATCATGGATGCGCGATTTCGTGCCAAGTGACGCGTCATTGGCGTGCAGGACGCGCGTTGGGTTCAGGGCGGTTCAGGACGGTACGATTTCATTCTCCGCACGGACTCGCATCGAAGGATGGCCGATGTTGGAAATAACCGACACCACAGTCTATCGGGCGGTGCTACCTTCTTGTTTTTGAAATCCTGCAAGGACACACCATGCCCAAAACCCTGATCGAGCCGTTTCGCATCAAAAGTGTCGAGCCCATCCGTATGACCACGCGCGCAGAGCGCGAGCAACTGCTGGAAGCCGCCAAACTCAATGTGTTCAAGTTACACGCCGAAGACGTGCTGATTGACTGGCTGACCGACTCCGGTACCGGCGCCATGTCATCAAAACAGTGGGGCGCCATCATGGAAGGCGATGAAAGTTATGCCGGCGCGCGAAGCTTTTACCGGCTGGAAAAAGTCATTCAGGACATCACCGGCATGCAGTTTTTTGTGCCCACACACCAGGGCCGGGCCGCAGAAAAAGTGCTGTTCACGGCGGTGTGCAAAAAGGGCGATGTGGTGCCCAACAACTGCCACTTCGACACCACCCGCGCCAACCTCGAATACCTCGGCGTGCAGGCGCTGGACCTGGTGATTCCCGAGGGTCTGCAGCCCGCCACGCTCCATCCGTTCAAGGGCAATATTGACCTGGCGCGGGTGGCGGCGCTGCTTAAGGACCAGGCCGACCAGATTCCGTTTGGCATGGTCACCGTGACCAACAACACCGGCGGCGGCCAGCCGGTGTCGATGGCCAACATCCGCGCCTACGCCAAGCTGCTTAAAGACCATGGCAAACCCTTCATCATGGATGTCTGCCGTTTTTCAGAAAACGCCATGTTCATCAAGATGCGCGAGCCGGGCTACGAGAACACACCCATCAAAGCCATCGTGCAAGAGATGTTTTCTTATGCCGACGGCGCCACCATGAGCGCCAAAAAGGACGGCATGGTCAACATTGGCGGTTTCATCGTGCTGCGCAGCGAAGAATGGATGGACGCGGTGCGCAATGTGCTGATCATGACCGAGGGCTTTCCCACCTACGGCGGCCTGGCCGGGCGCGACCTTGAAGCGCTGGCCGTGGGCCTGGAGGAAGGCATGCAGGAAGACTACCTGCGTTACCGCCTGCGCACCGCCGAGTACCTAGGTGAACGCCTGGAGGCGGCCGGCGTGAGTTTTGTCAAACCCACGGGTGGCCATGCGGTCTACATCGATGCCCGCACCGTGCTGCCCAATATGCCAGTGGCCCATTACCCGGCCTGGGCGCTGTGCAACGCGCTGTACCTGGAAGGCGGCATTCGCGGTGTGGAAATCGGCTCGGTGATGTTCGGCAAGCGCCTGGCCGATGGCACCGAAACCTTCCACAGCATGGAACTGGTGCGCCTGGCCTTCCCGCGGCGCATGTACACGCAAAGCCATTTTGACTATGCGGCCGAGGTGATCGACGAGGTCAAGCAAAAGGCCGCCAGCATTCGCGGCGTGCGGATCACCAAGCAGCCGCAATTTTTGCGGCACTTCACGTGTGAATGCGCCTGGGTGTGAGGCGCTGCGTCCTTATTTGACCGCGTTGAGCCGTTTCACCCCGGCCACAAACCTGGCCAGCGTGGTCGACAGCACGCCGCTGGGAATGGTGACTTCGATCAGCTGAAACTTGCCGCGCGTGGCCATGGCCTTGTCCAGCGCGCGCTTCAATTCGCCCCGGGTGCCCACGCGCACACCGTCGCCGCCCAGGCCGGCGGCCATCTCGGCAAAACCCCAGTGGCCCAGGTCGTTGAAGTGCGACTCGGGCTGGAAGGTGCGCAGCATTTCCCAACTGGCGTTGTTGAACAGCAGCACGATCGGGTCCCAGCCGTAACGTTTGCAGTTGCCCAGTTCCCAGCCGGTCATCTGGAAGGCGCCGTCGCCGACCAGAATCAGCGGGCGTTCACCGGTGGCGGCTTGCAGCCCCAGGCCGGCGGGCACGCCAAAACCCATGGTGGCGTAGTAGCCGGGCGCCACCAGCGCGGTGTGGCTGATCTCCATGGCGGTGAACAGGCAGTCGCCCATGTCGGACGCCATCGGCATTTTGCCGTGCCTGGCCATGAGGTCGTTCACGGCCGTGGCAATGTCGGTCGGCGTGATGCTTTGGTCGTCCTCGGTCAAGCCGGTGGGAAAACTTTGCGGCGTCACGCTAAAGGCCTTGTCGGGCCCTGGCACACGTTCCAGCATGCGGTTGACCACCGCAGCCAGCGGCAGATTGGCGTAGGTGTGGTAACCGATGTTGACCTGGCCGTTCAAGGCCTGAATGGTCTTGCGCATGTCGATCTTGGTCTCGGACACCGCAAAGTTGGTGTCGCAAATGATCTCGCCCAGCAGAAACAGGCCGTCGGAGCTTTCCACCAGCTGCGTCACTTCTGGGAAACCGGCCACACCCATGTAGGTGCCCACCAGCGGGACGTCCTGGTCGGCCAGCAGGCCGCGGCCCATGAAGCTGGTCACCACCGGCAACCCCAAGCGGCGTGACAGGGTGGCCACTTTGTTCTCCAGGCCGTAGCGGCGCACTTCCACGCCGGCCATCAGCACTGGCGATTTGGCGCTGGCCAGGCGCTCCAGGATTTCATCGACGCAGGCATCCAGCGCATCCGGGTCCACCTTGAAGGCGGCTTCCGGCACGACCTCCACGCAGGGAACGGCCACCATGTCGCGCGGAATCTCGATGTACACCGGCTCGGAGTGGCGCAGGCAACTGGCCAGCACCCGGGCAATGTCGGCCGGGGCGCGTTCGGCATCGTCCAGGCGCACCTGGTCGCAGGTGATTTCCTTGAAGATCTGAAACTGGCTGTCGAGTGTTTTGGCCTGGTGGTGCAGCAGCAGGCCCGAGCGTGACTCGTTCTTGCCCGGCCCGCCCGAGAGCACCACCAGCGGCGACTTTTCGGCAAAGGCGGCCGCCACCGAATTGATCATGTTGAGCGCGCCCGCGCCGTAGGTGACCGCGGCAACGCCCAGGCTGCCGTTGATGCGCGCCGAGGCGTCAGCGGCAAAACCCACACCGGGCTCGTGGCTCAAGGTGTAGAGCGGCAAGATTTGCGACTCTTCGATGATGCGGAAATAGGGCAGGGCAAAGTCGCCGGGGATGCCAAAAATCTGCCGCGCACCGTGCTTTTTGAGCGCGGTCAGCAGTTGTTCGGTGAGATTCATGTGGAATTTCTCCTGGGTTGAGGGTGGCTGGATTATCCG
Organism: Rhodoferax sp.; assembly: GCF_011391645.1. Classification (GTDB taxonomy): domain Bacteria; phylum Pseudomonadota; class Gammaproteobacteria; order Burkholderiales; family Burkholderiaceae_C; genus Rhodoferax. The sequence continues at coordinate 3,294 of NZ_JAABQC010000003.1, forward strand.
TTGGGCCGGGCTTGCCACGCGTCTTGAGCGCGTCAATCAATGGCTATTGGCGAGCGGTATGTGCCGGGGGTCAAGGCCTCTCAAAAAGCGATCACAGGGCAGGCACATGACGCCCCCCATTTTGAGCACTTCATTGCCCATGTACAGCAGGCAAACCGTGGCCTCAGGGTAGTCTTCGCTGAAAGCTTTCAAGGCCCGCAAGTCGGTGGAGTGCACCTGGCGGGCACGCTTGACCTCGATGGCCACAAACACGCCGGGGCCGTACAACACAAAGTCAACTTCACTGCCTGACTTTGTTCGCCAATAAAAAAGTTCGGCAGGCTCGCTGTGGTAGCTTGCCCACGCCCTGAGGTGCTGTGCCACCAGCCCTTCAAGCGCCATGCCTTCAATTTCTTCGGGCTTGTCCAAAGGGCCCTTTGGCCGAATCGAGCGGTAGACACCCGCATCAAAGAAGAAGAATTTGTCATGCGCAACCAAATGCCGTTTGGCGCGTTTGGTGAACACCGGAATGCGAAACGACAGCAGCAAGTCTTCCAGAATGCTCAAGTAACCCTCTACCGTCTTGCGTCCGATCTGGCATTCTCTGGCCACCTCGGCCAGGTTGAGCAAAGACCCATGCGAAAAGCTGATGGCTTCCAGAAAGCGGGCAAAGGCGCCGACATCCCGCACCAACGCTTCGGCCTGCACTTCTTCACGCAGGTAGAGCGAGGCATAGGCGCGCAGCGTGTTTTCGGGCTCAATGGCACTCCAAACCAAAGGTACCAGCCCAATCTCAAGTGAGCGTTGAAGGTCGAAGCCGCCGCCCAATTCTGCGGCCATGAAGGGGTGCATGTGCAATTCGGTCAGGCGTCCGGCCAAAAGATTGGCGGCACCGCGGCGCAGCTTTCTGGCGCTGGAGCCGGTCAGGATGAACCGCAATGGCCGCTCGCCCTCCACCAGCGAGTGCACCACATCAAGCAGCGCCGGTACCTTCTGCACTTCGTCGATGACCACATTCACGGCTTCAGGTTGCGCAGCAATACGCTCCAGCAAACGCTCAGGCCTGGCCTGGAATCGGCGGAAAGTTTCCGGGTCGAGCAAATCGACCCAGACTGCGGTGTCGCGCAGCGCACGCAACCAGGTCGACTTGCCTGTGCCACGCGGACCAAACAGGAAGAAGCTGCCTGCATGAGGCTGTATAAATCTGCCTGATGATTCCATATTTTCTTCTTATTTGGAGTTAATAAGAGAATTATGCCAGTTTCGATGTGGCAAATTTCACTCGTTAAGATCAGGTGTTTCAAAATTTGGAGTTTTCTAGATGAACATCACAACAGTCGGCATCATTGGCGCGGGCACCATGGGTAACGGCATTGCACAGGCTTGCGCCGTGTCGGGCATCAACGTGGTCATGGTCGATATTTCAGAAGCCGCAGTGGCCAAGGGCATTGCCACGGTGTCGGGCAGCCTGGACCGTTTGCTCAAAAAGGAAAAGATCACTTCCGATGCCAAAGCCGCCGCCATGGCGCGCATCAAGGGCAGCAGCAGCTATGACGACCTTAAAGGCGCGCAACTGGTGATTGAAGCCGCCACCGAGAGCTACGACCTCAAGGTCAAGATCCTCAAGCAGCTCGACGGCTTGCTGGCCCCGGAGGTGATCATTGCCTCCAACACCTCGTCGATTTCTATCACCAAGCTGGCCGCTGTGACCACCCGCGCCGACAAATTCATCGGCATGCATTTCTTCAACCCGGTGCCCATGATGGCGCTGGTCGAGATCATTCGTGGCCTGCAAACCAGCGATGCCACCCACGCCGCTGTGCACGCCATGGCCACCGCGCTGGGCAAAACTCCGATCACGGTCAAGAATGCGCCGGGTTTTGTCGTCAACCGCATCCTGGTGCCGATGATCAACGAAGCCTTTTTTGTGCTGGCCGAGGGCCTGGCCACGCCCGAGGACATTGATGCCGGCATGAAGCTGGGCTGCAACCAGCCGATTGGCCCGCTGGCGCTGGCCGACATGGTCGGGCTGGACGTTTGCCTGGCTGTGATGGAGGTGTACCTGAGCGAGTTCGGCGACAGCAAGTACCGCGCCTGCCCCTTGCTGAAAGAAATGGTGGCCGCCGGCCGCCTGGGACGCAAAACGGGGCAGGGCGTTTACAAGTACTGAAGCGCACAGACCGCATCGAGCGCTTGCGGCGACAATGCGGCTCCTATTTTGATTGATGGCCGGGCTCGTCCCCGGCGCTTGTTATGTCTTTGATCACGCCCACCGAAGTGCGTCCCGCCATCCTGCGCGACGCCAAGTCCATTGCCGAAATCCGCACCCGCTCCGGCCAGGGTGCCTTCAAGGCCGTTTTTCCCGGCGAGGCCGTGCCCGTGGCCGGCACCCCGGAGCACGGCTTGGTGTATTGGCGCGAAGCCATTGAGTACAGCGAACCCCAGGTGCTGGTGGCGGTGCAAAAGTCAACCGTGGTGGGTTTTGTCGGCTTTGACCGCTCGCGCGATCCCAAGACGCCCAACACCATGGGCGAGATCTGGGCGCTGTATGTGCAGCCTGAGCAGTGGGGCCAGGGTGTTGGCCTGGCACTGTGGGATGCCGCCCGTGAAGGCCTGATTTACGAGGGCTGCACCAAGGTCAGCGCCTGGGTGCCGCTGGGGTTTGAGCGCGCCCTGCGCTTTTACGACATGGCCGGCTTCAAGCGCGAAATGACCAGCATCAAAACCGTGCCCATGGGCAATACACGGGTCGAAGAAATACGCTTCAAGCGCGACCTGAACTGATCAAGTCAGGTGCGCCGCAGCACCGCGCTGCCAATCGAATAACCCGCGCCAAAAGAGCAGATCACACCCACATCACCGGTTTTGAAGTCGTCGTGGTGGCGGTGAAAGGCAATGATCGAGCCTGCCGACGCGGTGTTGGCAAACTCGTTCAGGATCACCGGCGCTTCATCGGCGCTGGCATCGTGCCCGAGCAACTTGCGGCCAATCAGCTGGTTCATGGCCAGGTTGGCCTGGTGCAGCCAGAAGCGGCGCACATCGCTCGGGGCGAACCCCAGCTTGCTCAGGTGGCTGCTGATGTGCTCCGCGGCAAGAGGGCAGACTTCCTTGAACACCTTGCGCCCCTCCTGGTAGAACAGCATGTCGCGGTCTTCCGGGTTGCGGTCTTCGCTGCGCCACATGTAGCCCGCGTTGTTGCGGATGTTGTTGGAAAACGAGGTGACCAGCTTGGTGTCCAGCACCTCAAAGGCGCCGGCCGGCGCGTTGTCCAGCCGCTCGATCAGGATGGCGGTGCACACATCGCCAAAAATGAAATGGCAGTCGCGGTCTTTCCAGGCCAGGTGCGGCGAGGTGATCTCGGGGTTGACCACCAGCACGGCGCGCGCGCTGCCGCATTTGACGGCATTGACCGCCAACTCGATGCCGAAGGTGGCCGACGAGCAGGCCACGTTCATGTCAAAACCATAGCCCTGGATGCCCAGGCCATTCTGAATTTCCACTGCCAGTGCCGGGTAGGGGCGCTGCATGTTGGCCGCCGCGCAGATCACGGCGTCGACATCGCTGGCCTGTTTGCCGGCCCGGGCCAGCGCGTCCCGGGCGGCGGCAATGCTGACCTCGGCCATCAGCGACACCTCGTTGTCGGGCCTGATGCGCAGCCGCGGCCGCATGCGGGTCGGGTCGAGCACACCCGACTTTTCCACCACATAACGTTGTTGAATCCCGGAAGCCTTCTGGATGAACTCGACGCTCGAATACGGCACGGCGGCACGGGTTCCGGCTGCAATTTCACCGGCATGGGCGGCATTTTCCAGATCGGCAAACTGGTTGAACGCGACGACCAATTCGGCATTCGTGATGACTTCTGGCGGGTTATACAGGCCGGTGCTGCTGATACAAACGCGATGCATAAAGGTTCTCTTTCAGGGAGGGATGACGTTCAAGAAGGCATGACGATGCGCCATTATCCAACCTATCAGCGCGGGCCGACAGCGGGAAAGCCGCGACAATGCGTCCTTATGAATTACCCATTTTTCAAGTCTGAAGAGGTTGCCCATGGCCAGTAGTCTGTTGGTTTTACTCGACGACATCGCCACGGTGTTGGACGACGTGGCCTTGCTGACCAAGGTGGCGGCCAAAAAAACCGCCGGGGTGCTGGGCGACGACCTGGCGCTGAACGCCCAGCAAGTGGCCGGTGTCAAGGCCGAGCGCGAGCTGCCGGTGGTGTGGGCGGTGTGCAAGGGTTCCTTCATCAACAAAGTCATTTTGGTGCCCGGTGCGCTGTTGCTCAGCGCCATTGCGCCATGGTCGATCACGCCGCTGCTGATGGCGGGCGGCCTGTTTTTGTGTTTTGAAGGTTTTGAGAAGGTCGCGCACAAGCTGCTGCACAAACCTGCTGAAGTTGCCGCTGAGCACGAGCAGCTGGTCAATGCCCTGCTCGACCCCACGGTTGACCTGGTGGCGGTGGAGAAAGACAAGATCAAGGGCGCGATTCGCACTGACTTTATTTTGTCCACCGAGATCATCGTCATCACCCTGGGCACGGTGGCGGCCAGCCCGTTCGTCACGCAGTTCACCGTGCTGGCTGGTGTGGCGCTGTTGATGACAGTCGGTGTTTATGGCCTGGTGGCTGCCATTGTCAAGATTGACGACCTGGGGTTGTACCTGAGCCTGCGCAAAACCAGCGTGGCGCAAGCGCTGCAGCAAAAGCTGGGCCGCGGCTTGTTGCTGGCCGCCCCTTTGCTGATGAAAGCCCTGACCGTGCTGGGCACGCTGGCCATGTTTCTGGTTGGCGGCGGCATTCTGGCGCACGGCTGGCATGACATGGGTCAGGGTATTGAGCAACTCAGTGCCGCAGCGGGCAGCATGGCGCAGCCGGTGCTGGGAACCCTGCTGAACATGCTGCTGGGCGTGCTGGCCGGTGGTGTGGCCGTGCTGGTCATGACCCTGGGGCAGAAGCTCAAGGGCAGGTTTTTCAGCCGCGCGGACGGTACATCCTGAACAACTGCTCAGGCCCCACAGTGAAATAGTCGGCCGGACCGCCGCCGCGCAAGACATGGTCGGCCCGCGCGGTGTCATACATACCGTCGATCAGCAGGCGTTGGGCAATGTGCACTGCCACCACTTCGCCCAGCACCAGCCAGGTGGGCAGCTTGTGGCCGCAAATGTCTTGTAACTGCACCAGCTGGGTGAGTTTGCATTCAAAGCTGACCGGGCTCTCGGCAATGCGCGGCGGTGCCACCAGGCGCGATGCCACCGGTGTCAAGCCCGCCAGATCGAACTCACTGACCTCAGGCAGAACGGCGGCACAGGTCTGGTTCATCGCCTCGGCCAGCGGCCGCGTCACCAGGTTCCAGACAAACTCGCCAGTTTGCTCGATGTTGCGCACCGAGTCCTTGTAGCCGATGCTGGCAAATCCGACGATGGGCGGCGTGTAGTTGAAGGCGTTGAAAAAGCTGTAGGGCGCGGCATTGAGCCCGCCCTGCGCGCTGCGGGTTGAAATCCAGCCAATCGGACGCGGCCCGACGATGGCATTGAACGGGTCATGCGGCAGGCCATGGCCCAGCCGGGGCTCGTAAAAGTAGCTGCTCTCAGGCATGGGAAGGCCAGCTGGATGGTTAAACCTCGCCGCCAAAGTGCAGGGTGAGGTTGTCGATATATTGCTCCACCAGTTTCTCGAACTCGGATTCGACCAACGGGGCGATCATTTTTTTCATCAGGCCCGGCAGGGGCAGGGTGAGCTCGCCTTGGAGCTTGAGCACCAGATGGGTGGACTTTTTCTTGTCGGTGATTTGCCAGGAGCCTGACACCAGCGCGTTGCCTTCGCCCGCCACGGGGGTCCACACCACGCTGCCCTTGGCCTTGTTGGACACATATTTGGAGGCGTAAATGGTTTGCAGACTGATCTGGGCAATGCCGATCTTGGCCATTTCCCAGCGGTAAACGCCATCGCCCAGATCCACCAACTGGTCTACCTTGGGAAAGAAACTGGCCGACTTCGGCACGTCAGACAGGGTGTCAAAGCAAGTGGTGTAGTCGGCCTTGACGGCAAATTCGTAACCCAGATCGATGTTGACAATGATGGCCATGAGCGGATTTCCGTTTGTGTTTAAAAAGGGGTGACTGTAGGGTTTGGCTCCGATTCTGTCAAAACGAAGCCAAGAGCCCGACAATTCAGGCCCTATTGCACCTTAACCGCTGACCTGCCCGTGACCCGACCCACCCTGCTTCTCGCCCCCATGGAGGGCTTGCTCGACTTTGTCCTGCGCGACATCCTGACGCGGGTGGGCGGGGTTGACCGGTGTGTGTCGGAGTTCATCCGGGTCACCGGCACGCTCTTTCCCGAGCGCGTTTTTTTGCGCTATGTGCCGGAACTGCTGCAGGGCTGCAAGACCGCATCGGGCGTGCCGGTGCGGCCGCAGTTGCTGGGCTCGGATGTGGCTTGCCTGGCCGACAACGCGGCGCGACTGGCCGGCATGGGGGCCGAGGGCATTGATTTGAATTTTGGCTGTCCGTCGCCGGTGGTGAACCGGCATCGCGGCGGTTCGGCCCTGCTTGAAGAGCCTGAACTGCTGTTCCAGATTGTGTCGGCCGTGCGGCGGGCCGTGCCGCCGCACTTGCCGGTGTCGGCCAAGATGCGGCTCGGCCTGCATGACGATCTCCGCGCCGAAGCCTGCGCTCTGGCGCTCGAGGCTGGTGGCGCGTCCGAACTGGTCGTGCATGCGCGCACCAAGGCCGACGGATACCGGCCACCGGCCTATTGGGAGCGTATTGCCGACATCCGCCAGGTGGTGCGCTTGCCGTTAGTAGCCAATGGCGAAATCTGGACGGTTGCTGACGCCTTGCGCTGCCAAGAGGTGTCGGGCTGCCAGAGCCTGATGCTGGGGCGCGGCATGGTGGCCAACCCGGCACTGGCACGCGGCATTCGGGCAGCTTTGGGGAGCGACTCTGAGTCGGCAAGCCTGAGCTGGCCGCAGCTGATGGTGCTGATCGCTGAATTCTGGCGTCTGGTCTGCGCCCACCTGGAGCGCGACCAGCAAACCGGGCGCCTCAAGCAGTGGCTCAACCTGTTGCGACGGGTTTATCCGGAAGCCCAAACGGCCTTTGCCGAGGTGCGCACGTATCATGACCCGGCCGATGTGGAACGCTGGTTGGGTGCGCAGGCATGACGGGGTGTCCAGATTTGAATGGCTGATTTTTGGATAAAATTTTTAGACCTCATTCATCTGGAGAAACCAATGCGTTATGTCAGCACCTTGGTACTGCCCGCCCTCTTCATTGCGACCGCACACGCGCAGACTCTGGAACCGATCGAAATGGTCCGGATCACTGACAATGACCTGAGCTGTCAGCAAATCTTCGATGAGCGGGGTGGCATGGACAAGGTGATTGCCGAAGCCAAACAGGCCCAATCCAGCAGTCAAACGACTGCCACAGCCGGGCAGGCTGCCGGTGTCGCCGCCGAAGTCGCCAGCCGGACCGGCATCTTCGGCGCCCTCGGCGGGCTCGGTGGTCACCTGTTTGGCACCGTCGCCAGCAAGACTGCAGCCGGTGTCGCCGAACAGCAGGGCCAACAGGGCGCGGCTCAGGCTGCTGAGCGCGAGAAGCAAGCCATGGGCCGCAAGGAGCACCTCACCTCGGTATTTCTTGCCAAGGGCTGCTCCGCTAGCGACCCCTCCGCAGCACCGAAGACACCCAATGCGTCCATTGGCACAACGACGCCGCTGACAGCTGCGCCTGCCCCTGCGCCGGTGACTCAGGCCAGCCCGGAAACGCTGGCTGGCAAGCGGGCCGTACCCATGCCGGTAGCTGTAGAAGCCATTAATCCCGAGGACTTGCTCAGCTCGAACAAAACCTTAATTGTTCCCACCACTTACGTCACGCTGGTCACTGACGGACGCGTTTCCGCCGCTAAACAATCGGGGTTGCTGCAGCGAGGCAATGCGAGCGCACAGGCTGCCGCCAACTTCAAGGTGAAGGGCCTCGACAAGGCCTATGCCCAGCTTTTGGCGAAGGCAGCTCAGGACAACCTGGTCGCGCAATTGCGTGCGGCGGGTTATACCGTGTTGACTTATGCCGACGTCATGGATCGCGATCTCTTCCGCAATGCGGCTCGCGAAAGTGGGCCGATAAGCGCCTCGGAAGGTGGATTGAATACCCTCATGGTCGCCCCGACCGACGCGCAGATGTTCAAGAGCTCGCTGGTTGGTGGTCAGTTCAGTGAATTTATCTCTGGCGGCAAGAACCGTATCCCCGATGCCACGCTGTTGATTCCGCAGTATGTGTTTCACGCACCACAATCCTGGGCCGAGGGCAGTCGCGGGTACAGCTCCGTTTCGGCGACGACCCACGTGGTGCATGGCATGAACATGGCTCAGGCACGGGTGACTTGGTTAGGACAGCCGGTCTCTCGCATGATGCGCGGCATTCCCGGTGTTGCTACCACTAAAGCCGTCATCAATGTCGGTGAAAAAGTCGGTGAACTGTCCGCAGGTGCCGACGCCTCGCCAACTACCGCAAACGCGCTGAGCAGCGCACTCAGCGTATTCGGCGGTGGCAACATACAGCGCAGCGTTACAAATTACGAACTGACCATCAACCGTGAGGAGTTTGCCGCCGCTGTAATGAACGGCGTGCACAACTTCAATTCCGAGGTCGCCAAAGTCGCGGCCGCGGCCAAGCCCTGAGCGCCTGCCACGAATTGGCCAGCCCGAGCTGGCCGCAGCCTAAGGTGCTGTCCGCTGAAGTCAGGGTTTGAATTCGGCTTTGAGCTGGCTTAAGAGTGCATTGGATAACATGCACTCTGATTTGAATTTTTGAGCTTGTCCTGAATGTCTGAACCCTTGTCCCTGGCCGTGAGCGACGCTTCCGAGCGTCTGCGCCCCGGCACGTTTGTGCGTTATCCCGACTCGTCCTTTGAGCTGTACCAGCCCTATCCGCCCGCCGGCGACCAGCCCGAGGCCATCAATCAGCTTGTGGAAGGTGTCAACGACGGCGAGGTGTTCCAGACCCTGCTGGGTGTGACGGGCTCGGGCAAGACCTTCACCATGGCCAATGTGATTGCGCGCCTGGGGCGGCCAGCCATCGTGTTTGCGCCCAACAAGACGCTGGCGGCGCAGCTCTACAGCGAGTTCCGCGAATTCTTTCCGAAAAACGCCGTTGAGTACTTTGTCAGCTATTACGACTATTACCAGCCAGAGGCCTATGTGCCACAGCGCGACCTGTTCATCGAGAAGGACTCTGCGATCAACGAGCACATCGAGCAGATGCGCCTGTCTTGTACCAAGAGCGTGCTGGAGCGCCGCGACGTGGTGATTGTGGCCACCGTGTCGGCCATCTACGGCATTGGCCAGCCCGAGGCCTATCACAAGATGGTGATGACGCTGCGCGCGGGCGACAAAATGGGCCAGCGCGACATGATTGCGCAGCTGGTGCGGATGCAGTACCAGCGCAACGACGTCGATTTTTCGCGCGGGGCCTTTCGGGTGCGCGGCGACACCATCGATATCTTTCCGGCCGAACACAGTGAGATGGCCATCCGCGTTGAGTTGTTTGACGACGAAATTGAAAGCTTGCAGCTGTTTGACCCGCTGACCGGGCGCATCCGCCAGAAGATTCCGCGTTTTACCGTTTACCCCAGCAGCCATTACGTCACGCCGCGTGAGCAGGTGTTGAGTGCGGTGGAAGCGATCAAACTTGAGCTGGCTGATCGCATCAAGGAATTTGTGTCACAAGGCAAGCTGGTGGAAGCCCAGCGCATTGAGCAGCGCACCCGGTTTGACCTGGAAATGCTCAGCGAGGTCGGGCACTGCAAGGGCATCGAAAACTATTCACGCCACCTGAGCGGATCGCCACCCGGCGCGCCGCCCGCCACGCTGACCGACTACCTGCCCAAGGACGCGGTCATGTTTCTGGACGAGTCGCACGTGCTGATCGGCCAGTTTGGCGGCATGTACAACGGCGACCGTTCGCGCAAGACCACGCTGGTCGAATACGGTTTTCGGCTGCCCAGCGCGCTGGACAACCGGCCGCTCAAGTTCGAGGAGTTCGAGACCAAGATGCGCCAGGCCATTTTTGTTTCGGCCACGCCGGCCCAGTGGGAAAAAGACCATACCGGCCAGGTGGTGGAGCAACTGGTGCGCCCCACCGGGCTGGTGGATCCCGAGGTGGAGGTGCGCCCGGCCACCAGCCAGGTGGACGACGTGCTGCAGGAGATCCGCATCCGCGTCGACAAACACGAGCGGGTGCTGATCACCACGCTGACCAAGCGCATGGCCGAGCAGCTGACCGATTATTTGAGCGACAACGGCGTCAAGGTGCGCTACCTGCACAGCGACATCGACACTGTGGAGCGGGTCGAGATTTTGCGCGACCTGCGCCTGGGCGCCTTTGACGTGTTGGTGGGCATCAACCTGCTGCGCGAAGGCCTTGATATTCCCGAGGTGTCACTGGTGGCGATTTTGGACGCCGACAAGGAAGGTTTTTTGCGCTCCGAGCGCTCCCTGATCCAGACCATTGGTCGCGCCGCCCGCAACCTGGAAGGGCGGGCCATCTTGTACGCTGACAAGGTCACCGAATCCATGCGCAAAGCCATTGACGAAACCCAGCGCCGGCGTGTCAAGCAGGTGGCGCACAACCTGGCGCATGGCATCACGCCGCGCAGCATTGTCAAGGAGGTGCGCGACCTGATCGACGGGGTCTACAGCGAAAAGGCCGGCAAGGAAGCCGAGAAGCTGGAGCGCGATGCCATGCAGCGCGCCCAGGTGGAAGACATGAGCGAGAAAGACATCTCGCGCGAGATCAAGCGCCTGGAAAAACTCATGATGGAACATGCCCGCAACCTGGAGTTTGAAAAAGCCGCGCGGGTGCGGGATCAATTGGCCATTTTGAAGGAGCAGGCCTTTGGCGCCGGAGGCCACGACAACGTGTTGGCATTGGTGGCGGGAAAATAACCTTATTAAATTACTGATCAGTCTAGTTACCCGAGTAAAACGCTAGGTTTTTGGTTATACTTTGTTCCGTTATCACAGTTAAACATCAATTTAATCGATAACGAAACAACAGGAGAGTTGCCATGCGTTTGACTACCAAAGGCCGTTTTGCGGTCACTGCAATGATTGATCTGGGCCTGCGCCAATCGGCTGGCCCAGTCACACTGGCTGCCATCAGCCAGCGTCAACAAATTTCCCTTTCTTACCTGGAGCAACTGTTCGGCAAGTTGCGTCGCAATGCGCTGGTGGAATCCACCCGCGGCCCCGGCGGCGGCTACACACTGGCGCGCTCACCAGCCGACATCACCGTTGCCGAGATCATCACGTCGGTGGACGAGCCCCTTGACGCCACCCAGTGCGGCGGCAAGGAAAACTGCCTGGGCGAGGGCGCGCGCTGCATGACGCACGAGCTGTGGGCCTCGTTGAACGTCAAAATGGTCGAGTTTCTGGACTCGGTCAGCCTGCAAAAGCTGGTTGACGAACAATTGGCCAAGGGCTTTCAGATGGAAGAAAAGCCCACGCTCAAGCGCGCCATTTCCAGCATGCCGGTGATGCAGCCGATTCGCGTCAACGCGCCCAATTCGGTGTTTGCGCTGGGCAACAGCTACGCCAAGATGTAATCCACAAACCTGACAAGAAATCCCAAACATGGACAGCACCCCGCACTTTCCCATTTACATGGACTACAGCGCCACCAACCCCTGTGACCAGCGGGTGGTGGATGCCATGATTCCCTGGCTCAGAAGCCACTTTGGCAACCCGGCGTCACGCAGTCACGCCTGGGGCTGGGAGGCCGAGGCCGCCGTTGAAAACGCCCGTGAACAGGTGGCCGCCCTGATTGGCGCCGACCCGCGCGAGATCGTCTGGACCTCCGGCGCCACCGAGTCCAACAACCTTGGCATCAAGGGCGCAGCGCACTTTTACCAGTCCAAGGGCAAGCACATCATCACGGTCAAGACAGAGCACAAGGCGGTGCTCGACACCTGCCGCGAACTGGAGCGCCAGGGCTTTGAGGTAACTTACCTTGAGGTGCAACCCGACGGCCTGGTCAATCTGGACGCCTTCAAGGCTGCCATCCGCCCCGACACCATTCTGGCCAGCGTGATGTACGTCAACAACGAAATCGGCGTCATCCAGGATGTGGCCGCCATTGGCGCCATTTGCCGCGAAAAGGGTGTGGTGTTCCATGTGGATGCCGCCCAGGCCACTGGCCGCGTGGCTTTTGACATCAGCAAAATGCCCATCGACCTGATGAGCCTCACCTCGCACAAAACCTACGGCCCCAAGGGCATTGGTGCGCTGTTTGTGCGGCGCAAGCCCCGCATCCGCCTGGAAGCCCAGATGCACGGCGGTGGCCATGAGCGCGGTATGCGCTCCGGCACACTGCCCACGCACCAGATCGTCGGCATGGGCGAGGCCTACCGCATTGCCAAAGAAGAAATGGCTGCGGAACTGGTCAAGGTGCAGGCGCTGCACGACCGCATGATTGCCGGCCTTGAAGGCATTGAGCAGGTGTTCATCAACGGCCATCTGACGCAGCGTGTGCCGCACAACCTGAACATGAGCTTCAACTACGTCGAAGGCGAATCGCTGATCATGGGGATCAAGGGCCTGGCGGTGTCAAGCGGCTCGGCCTGCACCTCGGCCAGTCTGGAGCCCAGCTATGTGCTGCGCGCCCTGGGCCGCAGCGACGAGTTGGCGCACAGCAGCCTGCGCATGACCATTGGGCGCTGGACCACCGAAGAAGAGATTGACTATGCCATAGCCACCATCAAGGAAAACGTGGCGCGCCTGCGCGAACTTAGCCCGCTGTGGGACATGTACAAAGACGGTATTGATATTTCCACGATTCAGTGGGCTGCCCACTGAACCTTAGCAATCAAGGAGAAACAAAATGGCATATTCAGAAAAAGTTGTAGATCACTACGAAAACCCCCGCAACGTGGGCTCCTTTGACAAGGGTGACGACTCTGTGGGCACCGGCATGGTCGGCGCGCCGGCGTGCGGCGACGTGATGAAATTGCAGATCAAAGTCAACCCCGAAACCGGCGTGATCGAAGACGCGCGCTTCAAAACCTATGGTTGCGGCTCGGCCATTGCCTCGTCGTCGCTGGTAACCGAATGGGTCAAGGGCAAGACGCTGGATCAGGCGGCTGCGCTAAAAAACAGCGAAATCGCTGAAGAATTGGCCCTTCCACCTGTCAAAATCCACTGTTCTATCCTGGCTGAAGATGCCATCAAGGCGGCCGTCAACGACTACCGCCAAAAGCACGCCGAAGCGCAATCCACATAAACAAAACCTATTAGTTCATCATGGCTGTGACGCTGACCGATGCCGCTGCCCGGCACATCACCCGCTACCTGACCAAACGCGGCCAGGGTGTGGGCGTGCGACTGGGTGTCAAAACAACCGGGTGCTCCGGCATGGCCTACAAGCTGGAATATGTCGACGACATCGGCCAGGAAGACATGGTGTTTGAAGGCTTTGGTGTCAAGGTGCTGGTTGACCCAAAAAGTTTTGCCTATCTGGACGGCACCGAGCTTGATTTTGTGCGCGAAGGGCTCAACGAAGGTTTCAAGTTCAACAACCCAAAAGAGCGTGACCGCTGCGGTTGTGGTGAATCGTTTCGCGTGTGAACCTCCAGTCTGACGATTTCGAGCTGTTCGGGCTTGAGCGGCGCTTTGCCCAGGACCGCGCGGTGCTCGATGCACTCTGGAAAGACCTGCAGCGTCAGGCCCACCCCGACAAGTTCAGTGCCCAGGGCGCTGCGGCCCAGCGCATCGCCATGCAGTGGTCGGTGCGCATCAATGAGGCTTACCAGCGCCTGAAAAACCCTCTCAAACGAGCCGCCTACCTGTGCGAACTGCACGGCGCGCCAGTCAATGCTGAAAACAACACCGCCATGCCCGCTTCGTTCCTGATGCAGCAAATGCAGTGGCGCGAAGAGCTTGACGAGGCGCAGGGTGCACCGGACCTTGAGCAGATCGGCCAGCAGTGCCGCCAGGCCGAGCGCGACGTGCTTCATAAAATAGAACAGCTGCTGGACCAGTCGCACGACTATGCAGCCGCCGTGGCGCAGGTCAGGGCGCTGATGTTCATCGAGCGCTTTGCCGCAGATGTCAATGACCGGCTGGACCAGATCGAATCTTGAGAACAGCGAAAATTGCGTCAATACCGAAGCCGCGAGCTGTCATTGCGGACCTGATCCGCAATCCATATTTACCCAATTGATCATGGCTTTACTCCAAATCTCCGAACCCGGGCAAACGCCCAACCCGCACGAGCGCCGGATTGCCATTGGCATCGATTTGGGCACCACCCATTCGCTGGTGGCCAGCGTACGCCATGGTGTGGCCGAATGCCTGCCAGACGCCAACGGCCGGGTGATTTTGCCGTCAGTGGTGCGCTACCTGGCCGGGGGCGGCCGCCAGATTGGCGATGATGCCGTCACCGGCGGTGTCGGCGACCCGGAAAACACCATTGCCTCGGTCAAGCGTTTCATGGGCCGCAGCCTGAAAGACGTGGCGCTGGCCGCCAAGCTGCCCTACCATTTTGTCGACCACCCCGGCATGCTGGGCCTGCAAACCGTGCAGGGCGAAAAGTCTCCGGTTGAAGTCAGCGCCGACATCCTGGCCACGCTGCGTTACCGCGCCGAAGACACCTTCAATGCCGACCTGTATGGCGCTGTCATCACGGTGCCGGCCTACTTTGACGACGCCCAGCGCCAGGCCACCAAGGACGCGGCGCAACTGGCCGGCCTGAATGTGTTGCGCCTGATCAACGAACCCACGGCAGCGGCCATTGCCTATGGTCTGGACAACGCCAGCGAGGGCGTTTACGCGGTTTACGACCTGGGCGGCGGCACTTTTGACATATCAATTCTTAAACTCACCCAGGGCGTGTTCGAGGTGGTGGCCACCGGCGGTGACTCGGCCTTGGGCGGTGACGACTACGACCACGCCCTGGCCGACTGGGTGCTGGCGCAAACCGGCGCAACTGTTGCCAATGCCACTGACAAAGCCGCCCTGAAGGTCGCTGCGCGTGCCTGCAAAGAGGCCTTGACGGACGCACAGGCTGCACCTTTTCGGGCCCAACTGTCCAGCGGCGAACTCGTTCTGGATGTCACGCGCTCGGCCTTTGAAGCCGCCACCGAGACGCTGACCGCGCGCACCCTGCAGGCGGTGCGCAAAGCGCTGCGCGACGCCAAGCTGGCCGCCATTGATGTTAAGGGCGTGGTGATGGTGGGCGGCTCCACCCGCATGCCGCAGATTCAGCAGGCGGTGAACACATTCTTTGGCCAGACACCGCTCACCAACCTCAACCCCGACGAAGTGGTGGCGCTGGGCGCGTCCATCCAGGCGAATCAGCTGGCTGGCAACAACCCGGGTGGCGACCTGCTGCTGCTCGACGTGATTCCGCTGTCCTTGGGTATCGAGACCATGGGCGGCCTGGTGGAGCGCATCGTGCTGCGCAACGAAACCATTCCCACCGCCAAGGCGCAGGACTTCACCACTTACATTGACGGCCAGACCGCGCTGGCGCTGCATGTGGTGCAGGGCGAGCGCGACCTGGTGGCCGACTGCCGCAGCTTGGCGCGCTTTGAGCTGCGCGGCATTCCGCCGATGGCCGCCGGTGCGGCGCGCATTCGTGTCACCTTTACCGTGGACGCCGACGGCCTGTTGAGCGTGGCAGCGCGCGAGCAGGGCAGCGGCGTGGAGGCACAAATTGCCGTCAAGCCGTCTTACGGCCTGGCTGACGACCAGATCGCCCGCATGCTGCAAGAAAGTTTTACCACCGCCGAGGCCGACATGCAGGCCCGCGCCGTGACCGAGGCGCGCGTGGACGCCGACCGCATGATTCTGGCCACGTTGAGCGCGCTCAACGCCGATGGTGACTTGCTCGATGCCGCCGAGCGCGCCGACATCGACCGCCTGATGCAGGCCGTGCAGGCCGCCCGCACGCTCGAAGACGCCAAGGCCATCGAGGCCATCACACTGGCGCTGGCCAAAGGTACCGAAGCCTTTGCCGCGCTGCGCATGAACCGCGGCATCCAAAAAGCCCTGGCCGGTAAAAATATTGAATCAATCTAATCAATTCATCATGCCCATCATCAAAATTTTGCCCCACGCCGAATATTGCCCTCAGGGTGCGGAAGTGTCTGCACCCGCAGGCACCTCCATTTGCGAAGCCTTGCTGGACAACCACATCAACATCGAGCACGCCTGCGAAATGAGCCGCGCCTGCACCACCTGCCACGTCATCGTGCGCGAAGGCTTTGAGTCATTGGCCCCGTCGGAAGAAGACGAAGACGATCTGCTGGACCAGGCCTGGGGCCTGCAACCCAACTCGCGCCTGAGCTGTCAGGCCATCCTGACGCAGAAAAACCTGGTGATCGAGATCCCCAAGTACTCCATCAACCATGCCAAGGAAGGTCACTGATGCGCCAGGTATTTCTGGACACCGAAACCACGGGGCTGTCGGCCGACAACGGCGACCGCATCATCGAGATCGGCTGCGTCGAAATGCTGCACCGCAAGCTCACCGGCAACAACCGCCACTTCTACGTCAACCCGGGGCGGGACAGCCACGAAGAAGCGCTCAAGGTGCACGGCATCACCAGTGACTTCCTCAAGGACAAACCCAAGTTCGCAGAAGTCGCCCAAGACCTGCTGGACTACCTGAAAGACGCGCATGTGGTTATCCACAACGCGCCGTTTGACCTGGGTTTTTTGAACATGGAACTGGCGCTCCTTAAGCAGCCGCCAGTCAAAAGCGTGGTGGCCAGTATCACCGACACGCTGGTCATGGCCAAGGAGATGTTTCCGGGCAAACGCAACTCGCTCGATGCGCTGTGTGACCGCCTGGAGGTAGACAACTCGGGCCGCACCCTGCACGGCGCGCTGCTCGACGCCGAACTGCTTGCCGACATGTACATCAACCTCACCCGTGGGCAAAATGCGCTGCTCATGGACGAGGCGCCCACCACCGATGCCAACGGTGCGCGAATCATCGCGCTCGATTTAAGCCAGTTTGTGCTGCCGGTGATTTGCGCCAACGAGCAGGAAATCGCCGCGCACGAAGAAGTGCTGATGCAAATCGACAAGTCAAGCAATGCCAAGACAATCTGGCGTTCTGTAGAGCAGAAAACACCGGAAAATGTGACATAATCTGCCTCTTTCCTGAACAGGGAAAGGGCGGTTAGCTCAGGGGTAGAGCACTGCATTCACACTGCAGGGGTCACAAGTTCGAAACTTGTACTGCCCACCAAAAATACCAATTGAATCAAGCACTTATCGGAAACGCTAAGTGCTTTTTTCTTGGCGATGTCTTAAAAGTGTCCTGAACCGCTCATTTTTGGCGGCTTGCATTTCTACTGGGGTTCTGCGTCCCAACGATGGGATTGTTTTCGTAACTTCGTGGCGATCTCCCCGCAAACAGGCCCTGCCAACCGCCGCGCAACGTCGCTTTGGTCAGCGCCCCACTTCGTCCACCAGCGTCCTGAAGTCGTCAATGTCTTCAAAGCTGCGGTAAACGCTGGCAAAGCGCACATAGGCGACTTTGTCGAGTTTTTTGAGCTCGTACATCACCAGTTCACCGATGCGGGTGGACAGCACTTCGCGCAGGCCCAGATTCAGCAGCTTTTCTTCGATACGCTCTACCGCGCCATCCACCTGCTCGGTGCTCACCGGGCGCTTGCGCAGCGCCAGGTTCATGGATGCCTGCAGTTTGGCGCGCTCATATTCAATGCGGCGACCGTCTTTTTTGACAATGGCCGGAAACGTGACTTCGGGGCGCTCGTAGGTGGTAAACCGCTTGTCGCACAAGGCACAGCGGCGTCGCCGCCGGATGAAGCCCCCGTCTTCAGAAACCCGGGTTTCAACCACCTGGGTTTCGGGATGACTGCAGAAGGGGCATTTCATGCTTGCTCAGTCAGTTGGGGACAGAACTGGTTTACTTCGTGTAACTGCGGTCTGTCCTGCGATCAACCATAGACCGGGAAGCGCGCCGTCAGCGCATTGACCTTGGCGCGCACGGCGGCGATGTTGGCCTCGTCGCGCGGGTTGTCGAGCACATCGGCGATCAGGTTGGCTGTCATGCGGGCTTCTTCGTCCTTGAAGCCCCGCGTGGTCATGGCCGGGGTGCCCACCCGCACGCCGCTGGTCACCATGGGCTTTTCGGGGTCATTGGGGATGGCGTTTTTGTTGATGGTCATGTGGGCTGCGCCCAGCACAGCTTCCGCTTCTTTGCCAGTGATGTTTTTGGAGCGCAAATCCACCAGCATGACATGCGATTCGGTACGGCCGCTCACAATCCGCAGGCCGCGCTGGGTGAGCGTTTCGGCCACGATGCGTGCATTTGTCAGCACTTGCTGCTGATATACCTTGAAATCAGGCTGCAATGCTTCCTTGAAGGCCACGGCCTTGGCGGCAATCACATGCATCAGCGGGCCGCCCTGCAGGCCGGGGAAGATGGCGCTGTTGATGGCTTTTTCATACTGTGACTTCATCAAGATGATGCCGCCACGCGGGCCGCGCAGGCTCTTGTGGGTGGTGCTGGTCACCACGTCTGCATGCGGCACCGGGTTGGGATAGACGCCCGCGGCAATCAGGCCGGCGTAGTGCGCCATGTCGACCATAAAGATGGCGCCCACGTCTTTGGCCACCTTGGCAAAGCGCTCAAAGTCGATGCGCAGGCTGTAGGCACTGGCACCGGCAATGATCAGCTTGGGCTTGGATTCATGCGCCTTGCGCTCCATGGCGTCGTAGTCGATGGCTTCATTGGCATCCAGGCCATAAGACACCACGTTGAACCATTTGCCGCTGATGTTCAGGGGCATACCATGCGTCAGGTGACCACCTTCGGCCAAGCTCATGCCCATGATGGTGTCGCCGGGTTTCAAAAATGCCAGAAAAACGGCTTCATTGGCCGATGCACCGCAATGCGGCTGCACGTTGGCAGCTTCGGCGCCAAAGAGTTGCTTGACCCGGTCCAGGGCCAGTTGCTCGGCAATGTCGACAAACTCGCAGCCGCCGTAGTAGCGCTTGCCAGGGTAGCCTTCAGCGTACTTATTAGTGAGTTGGGTGCCTTGCGCGGCCATGACGGCAGGTGAGGCGTAGTTTTCGCTGGCAATCAGCTCGATGTGGTCCTGCTGGCGCTGGTTTTCAGATTGGATGGCGGCAAACAGTTCGGGGTCGGTTTGCTCAATGAGAATGTTACGGTCGAACATGGCAGTCCTTAAAGACGTGGGTTAAGGTGCCCAGGCGAACGGCTGATCACAACACCCGAATTGGTGCTGTGGCACGCTCCCCCGTGGTGTTCCCACTTCGGCAGCACGCCCGCTTTGGGGGTGATGCCTATCGCCAGTTGCGCACTGTCAGATTTTAGCTGACGTCATCAACCCATCGCCAGGGTGGCGGCTTTGTCGGGCGTGGCGGGCGCTTCTGGTGTCTCTTGGGCTGCAGGCGTGAGCACCTTGATGGCCGCAGGGGCAAGCGTGGTTTGCCGTGGTGCCGAGTTGCCGTGCACCACCGACTGCAGGCGGGCGTACTCGGCCATTACTTTGGCGGCATAGCCACCGTCTGTTTCCAGGTTGGCCGCGCCCACATAGTATTTCAGGCCGCCCTCAATGGAGCCCGCCATGCGGATGCAATCCTTCAGCACTTTCACGCCAACATGCAGGTTTGCCAGCGGGTCAAAGGCTGCAAACTGGCCACCAAAACTCTGGTATTTGTCGTGGTGGATCTTGGTCATGACCTGCATCAGGCCTTGCGCGCCAACCGAGCTTTGGGCGAACGGGTTAAATCCCGACTCCACGGCCATCACCGCCAAAATCAGCGTGGGGTCGAGCTTGACGCGCGCGCCAACAGCATAGGCTTCGGCCACCAGTGCGCTGATCGGCTCAGGCGCCACGCGGTACTTCTTGCTGAGCCAATAAGCCACGGCGGCTTGTTGCTTGGGCAACTCTTTGGGATCGGCCGCAGTGGCGCGTTCGCTGGCGGAGGCGTGGTTGCCAGCGACCAGGTCGCTGACGACGCCGCTCACCTCTTGCTGGCGCTCTTGCAGCCAGCTAAAGAGCTTGATTTCGCCCACCTGGCGCAGCTCGGGGCGAGCCACCAAAGCCATGGTGCTAAACAAGACAGCCAGACCGATCAGGGCAAAACTGTTGTGGGTAATCTGAAAAAAGCCTTTGGTCACGGCAGCTAGCGCTTGCCTCAGACCTGAGCTCATGGTGTTAGATGCTGTCATAGCTTTTCCTTCTTGCGCGAGGTCTGATGCAATTTAAAGACACGTCCATAAAGTGCGGCAGGGACCAGGCATGGGTTGTTACGCTATCAATATCCTGCGGTTGTTGCGCGTTGGTGCAGAGATTTGATGTTGCCGGGGTCGGCAGCGGGTTAGGGTTATCCCTTGATTTTGTCAAGAGTCCGCGGATTCTAGAGGCGCTGGATATAACAAGTCAACCATATCAAATAGGTTTGATATTCTAATAATGGTTTCAAGACTGGACCTGCCGAGGGATTTCGCAGGATTTAGGGCGGGTTCCAGGCCTGATTTTTAACCTCCGGCGAGTGGCAGAGATCATGCTACTTCTTGGGGCTTGATTGTTTTTTTGGGGAGCACGCAAAACCCGGCGAAAATACGCGTTTATTCCCGCCGCCTGCCGGCGGGCACATTTTCACTTTAGTGCGCGACGTCGATGTTCCCTTTTTCTACCCAAAGCAAAGCCAGCCCCACCCCTGACGCCCCTGTCGTCAGTGCCAAGACCCCCGAGGCCCATCCACTGGATGCCCTGACGCATGGCGCGTTTTCGGCGCAAACCTCGGGTGAGCGCATGGCCTGCATCCGCGAATGGCTGGCCAGCAGCCCGAGCAGCGAACAGTTGCAGCAGGTGTTCAAGGAACTGAGCGGCAAGGACAAGGGTGCCGCCAAATTGCTGCGCGAAAAACTCGATGAGATCAAGCGCAGCAAAACCCAGGCCACCATTGCGCTGGAATGGGCTGACAAGGCGCAGGCGCTGCTGGCCCTGGCCAAGCTCAATCTGGCCGATGCCCTGGCCTGGCAGCGCGATGCCGCCAAAGCCGGTGCGCCGCTGAGCAAAGAGCCCCTGGCAGGTTTGAAAGCCCAACTGGTCGAGCGGGTGCGTGCCATTGAAGACTTGCAGCACCGGGTGCAGGTGCAGCGTGAGGCGGCGGTGCTGCTGGCGCAGCGCATTGAGGTGCTCTCCACCAAGCCCTGGACCGATGCCCAGTCCACCCAGGAAGCCCTGGCCGCGGACGTGGCCCATTGGCAGACTGAGTCTGATGCCTTGGTGGCCGATGCCAATTGGTCCAGCGTCGATGTGCGTTTTGTGTCCCAGTTGAATGATTCCCAGGCCCAGTTGCAACTGGTCTGGCAAGCTTTTCAAGAAGCTCTGGCACTCACCATCGCAGCCGCAAAAGACGCGGCCGCGCCGCTGCCCAAGGTGCCGGTGTGGGCCGATGAACTGCGTCTGGCACGCGGCGTTCCGCTGGAGCCGGTGGCAGCACCAGCCAAACCCAAGGTGGATCCCGAGATTCGCGCCAAGGCCTCCGCGCATGTGGCCGAAGTGCTGGCCAAGTTGGAACATGAAATGGCGCAGGGCCATGGCAAGGCCAGCGCCGGTGCTGCCAATGCCCTGCGGCAGACGCTCAAGGACAACGGCCGTTTGATTGACGACAAGCTCGAAGCCCAGGCCCATGCGGCGCTGGTGGCTGCGGGCGAGTTGGAAGGCTGGCAGCGCTGGCGTGCCGACCAGTTGCGCGAAGAACTGGTGACCAAGGCAGAGGCGCTGCTCAAGCGCCCCGAGGGTCAGGCCATTGGCGGGCGCAAGATGCAGGACCAGTTGCGCCAACTGCGTGAGCAGTGGAAGCTGACCGACCAGGGTGGCGTGCCCAACCACGCGCTGTGGAAACGCTTTGATGAAGCCTGCAACGAAGCCCACAAGGTGGTGGAAGCCTGGCTGGAAAAAATCAAGGCCGAGTCGGCGGAGCACCGCGCCCAGCGGCTGGCGCTTATCGAAGAGGTCAAGGCGTGGGCCGAAGCCAATCGTGTGGCGCTTGACGACGACTGGAAGGGCTTCAGCCGCTTGCTGCACCAGTTTGGCGACCGCTGGCGCGAGGCGGGTCATATCGGCGAAAAAATGTTCGCTGAATTGCAGCCGCTCTGGAAAGCAGCCATTGACCATGCCGCGGAGCCGCTGGAAACCCTGCAAAAGCTCAGCCTGGAGGCACGCCACGCCATGATCGATGAGGCCAGGGCGCTGGGCGCCGAGGCCATGCTGCGCATAGATGCCGTCAAGGCGCTGCAGCAGCGCTGGCAGGCGGAGGCGCATCGCGTGCCGATTGACCGCCGCCACGAGCAAAAGCTGTGGGACGCGTTCCGCAAGCCGATCGACGAAGCCTTCAACCGCAAGACGGTCGAACGTGAGAAAGCCCAGAGTGCCTTGAGCGACCGCGACCGTATCGTGCTGGAGGCTTCCAAAGCGCTGCAGGCCGCCAATGCCTCGGGCGATGCGCAAGCCATTCGCAGCGCCATGAGCGCGCTGGAAGCGGCCCTGAGTGGTCAGCGCCAGGCGCAAGCGGCCGTAGTGGCTGCCGGACCTGCTGAACAGAACGCCGATACCCAGACAGACAACGCGCCAGCAGCGCCAGACAGCACCGAGGCTCCCGAAGCTGTCATGGCAGAAGGGGTTGCCAGTGAGGCCGCAGAAACCACAGAAGCCGCGCCTGAGCCGGCCAAGCCGGTGACACCGCCCAAACGCGTGGTTGCCATGCGCGGTGATGACCGCCCCGGCATGAAAAAAGAAGAGCCTGCCGGCATGGGCCGCGGCGGCAAGTTTGGTGACCGCAAAGACAGCGGTCGTCCGGGTGGCCGCGATGGCGGGCGTGATGCGCGCGGCCCTGGCCGCATGGACGAGCGTGGCGGGCCGCGTGGCGAGCGCTCAGACCGTCCGGCGTTTGGCGAGCGTCCTGACGCGCCACGCTTGGGTGACGCAGCCTTCAGGGCCCAGCGCGATGCGCTGGAACAAGCGCAGTTTGCCTTGCGCAAGCTGGCGGCTCAGGCCCATGGCGAGGCCCTGACGCATTTGCTGGCCGCCTGGGAGTCGCGTGATGCAACCCAAGTGCCAACAGTGCAGGAATTGGGCAGTCGCGTCAATCCGGCGGTTCGGGGTGCCTGGGTCAAGGCGGTGTCAGAGCCCGCAGCCGGTGACGCAGCGACGGCGCTTTTGCGGCTTGAAATGGCCGCTGAAGTTCCCACACCTGCCGAGCAGTTGAGCGCGCGGCGAATGTACCAGTTGCAGTTGCTGACCAAGCGCAACGACCCGGCACCGGCGCAAACCTGGGGTCAGGACACCGCCACGGTGCTGGCATCTGCCTTTGATGCCGCTCAGGTGCGCCGCCTGCAAAACGTGCTCAAAGTCTTGTTAAAGCCCTGAGATTAGCGGCAGGCGCTGGGGCGCGTGCCCTGCCTGCAGCCGCAGCACCTGCAGCCGTGGCGGCTGAGCGGCTGCGTCCCAGTCGCTCAGCACAAGACGACGCAGCGGCGGCTGCGTGGTGGTATCCAGCACATGGTCATTGGGCAGATGGGTGTGGCCATGAATCAGGGTGCTGGCGCTGGCCTCAATAAGCAAGGCTTTGGCGGCTGCTGCATCGACATCGGCATAGACCGAGCCATTTGCCTTGCGCGACTCGCTCTCTGAGCGCAGCCCGCGGGCCAGCAACTGACGCTCTGTCAGCGGTTTTGCCAGCAAAGCCTGTTGCCATGCCTGGTTACGCACCAGTTGGCGAAACTTCAGGTAATCCACGTCGTCCAGGCACAGCGCATCGCCATGCGACAGCAGCCAGCGCTGGCCGTCAAACGTCAGCACCGTCGGGTCAGCTAGCAGCGTCATGCCGCAGGCACGGGCAAAGTCTTCGCCCAATAAAAAATCGCGGTTGCCGTGCATGAAATACACCGGCAAGCGCCTGGACGTGGCGTGCAACACCTGCTGGCACTGCAGCGCGAAAGACCCATCGGCGTCACTGGCGGCCGTGATGTCGTCGCCGACCCAGGCGTCAAACAAGTCGCCAAGGATGAACAGGGCGTCGGCCGGCGTGCTGGCCATGTAGCGCTGCCAGGCCGCAAAAGTGGCGTGCTGGCTGGCCTGCAAATGCAGGTCGGAGATGAAGTCCAGCGCGCGCCAGGCGGGGGCAGCCCTGACCTCAGGCACTGGCGTTGGCAAAGGTTCCGCTGCCACAGTCTGTCATTGCGGGTCAGGCCAGCAATCCATGAGGCTTCAAAAGTAGCACTTGCCTCAAAGCGCAACGGCTTTTTCGATCACCACGTCTTCCAGCGGCACGTCATCGTGGTGGCCCTTGCGGCCGGTTTTGACGGCCTTGATCTTGTCCACCACATCGGTGCCAGCGACCACTTTGCCAAACACGGCGTAGCCCCAGCCTTGGGCGCTGGGTGCTGTGTGGTTCAAAAAGGTGTTGTCGGCCACGTTGATGAAGAACTGGGCGGTGGCCGAGTGCGGGTCGCCGGTGCGCGCCATGGCCACGGTGTAATTCAGATTTTTCAGCCCGTTGTTGGCCTCATTTTGAATCGGCGCATCGCAGGTTTTTTGCGCCATGCCCGGTTCCATGCCGCCGCCCTGCACCATGAAGCCGGGAATCACGCGGTGAAAAATGGTGTTGTCGTAATGGCCCTTGTTCACATAACTCAGAAAGTTGGCGGCGCACTTTGGCGCTTTGTCAGCGTCGAGTTCTAGTGTGATGGTGCCGTAGTTTTTGACGTGGAGTTCGACTTGTGGATTGCTCATGATTTATTTCACCAGGGTTGCAGAGTTGATAAGAAGGGGGGTTTTGGGGACGTCGGAGCCAAACGGGCCGCCGGGGCCGGTGGGCACCGCCTTGATGGTGTTGACCACATCCATGCCGGAGATGACTTTACCAAAAACCGTATAGCCAGGCGCCTGGGCGCTTGGGTCGAGAAAGGCATTTTCCTTGACGTTGATGAAAAATTGGGCGGTGGCAGATTGGGGGTCGTTGGTGCGCGCCATGGCCAGGGTTCCATTTGTGTTGCGCAGCCCCTTGTCAAACGCCTGGCGGCCTTCGTGAACTACCGGTGCGCGGGTGGGCCTTTGCTGGTAGTTGGCATCAAAGCCACCGCCCTGGACCATGAAGTTGGCAATCACCCGGTGAAAAATCGTGCCATCGTAGTGCTTGTCTTTGACATACTGCAAAAAGTTCTCTACTGTTTTTGGGGCTTTGTCGGGGTACACCTCAACCACAAAGCTGCCTGCCGAAGTGGTGAACTTTACCTGCGGCGCGGCTTGCGCCAGCGCCAGTTGGGCGGCGGTAAACAGCACTGTGGCGGCGATCGTGGCACGGGCCAGCTTGCCTGATGTCTTGAAATTCATCCGTTGACTCCTTCGTGAAAATGGGTTTGTTCTGCCATCCGGGCAGCCATTGTGACTTGCCGGGGCTTAAGGCTTGACCGCCGGGGCCACCGATGGCAGTCCCGGATTGGCGAGGTTGAGCTTCAAAACCTCACGGATCACCGCCAACTTGGGTGGCGCGGAGGTGTTGCCTTTGTCAAGTTGCAGGGTTTTGTTGTAGGCCTGGCTGGCCAGCAGGGCATAAACATCACCCAGGTTCTCATGGGCAATGGCGTAGTTCGGATTGGTGCGGACCGCCATTTCAAGCGCTGCGCGAGCCTGCTCAAGCTGACCCTGAGCCGCATAAAGCGCGGCCAGGTTGTTGTACGGCTCGGCCAACTCCGGGTAGTCCTGGGTAAGGCTGGTAAAGGTGGCAATGGCATCCGCCGGCTTGCCCAACTGGCGCTGGATCACGCCCTTGATAAAGCGCATTTGCGGGTCGGCAGGTTTGTTGACCAGATAGCTGTCGGCCTTTGCCAGCGCCTCGGCAAGCTGATTGGTGCGCACCAACTGGTTGACATCCGTGATTTCATCGGCCCGGCCTGGCATGCTCAAACAGGAAGCAGCCAGGGTGAGCCAGAGCAAAAATTTGTAAATGACTGAGCAAGCCTGTTTCATGGGGGGACGGGGCGAATGGGGTGATCTGGCGTGCCAACAAGCAGGTCAGGGCGGAGCCTTATACTGGCAAGAATTGTAGCTGAGGGGGTGTTTTTGAGGTGTTTGCCCACCGCAGGCCGCCTTGCCCAAAGACCGGATTAGCCCCCTTGGCTGGCCAACTCTAAATTTGACACTGGATTTGAACGACTCATGAGTTTGCGCATTTACAACACGCTGTCGCGTGTTCTTGAAACTTTTACGCCGCTTGAGCCCGGCCGTGTTCGCATGTATGTCTGCGGCATGACCGTCTATGACCTGTGTCACCTGGGCCATGCGCGTGCCATGGTGGCCTTTGATGTGGTGCAGCGCTGGTTGAAGTGCACTGGCTTTGATGTGACATATGTCCGCAATGTGACTGATATTGACGACAAAATCATCAAACGCGCACTGGAAAACGGTGAAAGCATCCGCTCCCTGACCGATCGCATGGTCGCCGCCCTGCATCAGGACGCCGATGCGCTGGGCATTGAGCGGCCCACCTATGAGCCGCGCGCCACTGATCACGTGCCCGCCATGCTCAAACTTATTGGTCAGTTGCAACACAAGGGTCTGGCCTACCAGAGTGGTGATGGTGACGTGAACTTTGCGGTGCGCAAATTTGAGGGTTACGGCAAGCTCAGCGGCAAATCGCTCGACGAATTGCGCGCCGGTGAACGTGTCGCGGTGGATGATGGCAAGACCGATCCGCTGGACTTTGTGCTGTGGAAATCCGCCAAACCCAGCGAGCCTGCCGATGCCAAGTGGGACAGCCTGTACGGCGCGGGGCGCCCGGGCTGGCATATTGAGTGCTCGGCCATGTGCGGCGAGTTGCTGGGCCAGACGGTCGATATTCACGGTGGCGGTGCCGACCTGCAGTTCCCTCATCACGAAAACGAAATCGCCCAGAGCGAGGGCGCCAACGGGCAGGCGCTGGCGCGTTTCTGGATGCACAACGGTTTTGTCACGCGTGACAACGAGAAGATGTCCAAAAGCCTGGGCAATTTCTTCACCATCCGCGAAATTCTGGCCCGTTTCGATGCCGAAACGCTGCGTTTTTTCATTGTGCGTGCGCATTACCGCAGCGCTTTGAATTACAGCGATGTGCATCTGGAGGATGCCCGCCAGTCGCTCAAGCGTCTTTACACCGCGCTGGATGCCGTGCATCCGCAAGCGCTGGACATTGACTGGAATGATCCTTTTTCCGCCCGCTTCAAGGCGGCGATGGACGAGGACTTTGGCACGCCGGAAGCCGTGGCGGTGTTGTTCGATTTGGCCAGCGAAGTCAACCGCAGCCGCTCGGTTGCGCTGGCGGGCCTGCTCAAGGCTTTGGGCGCTTGCCTGGGGCTGTTGCAGCAAGACCCGAAAGGCTATTTGCAGTCGGGTGCCGGCTTGAGCGAGGCCGACATTGCCCAGCGCATCAGTGCGCGGGCGGCCGCCAAGGCCAGCAAAAACTTTGCCGAGGCCGACCGCATCCGCCAGGAGTTGCTGACTTTGGGCATTGTGCTGAAAGATTCCGCCGCTGGCACCAGCTGGGAAGTGGCCAAATGAAGGCGACCAGGTGATGGCCACAGCAGCAACGGCGGAGTGCATCGCCACACCGCACTATTGGGAGGAAGCCTGCAAGCATCTGATCAAGAAAGACCGCGTCATGAAGCGGCTGATCCCGCAGTTTGGCAAAGCGCGCCTGCAGAGCCGGGGCGATGCCTTTGCCACCCTGGCGCGCAGTGTGGTTGGTCAGCAGATCTCGGTCAAGGCGGCACAAACCGTGTGGGACCGTTTTGCCAAGCTGGCGCCATCGATGAACCCCGGGCAAGTGCTCAAGCTCAAAATCGACGACATGCGCGCGGCGGGCTTGAGCGCCCGCAAGGTGGAATACCTCGTTGACCTGTCGATTCACTTTGACAGCGGCCTGGTGTGCGTGGACGACTGGGCCGCGATGGATGACGAGGCCATCATTGGTGAGCTTGTGGCCATTCGAGGCATTGGCCGCTGGACCGCCGAGATGTTTTTGATTTTTCATTTGATGCGCCCCAATGTGCTGCCGCTCGACGACGTCGGGTTGATCAATGGCATCAGCAAAAGCTATTTTTCGGGTGAGGCGGTCAGCCGCAGCGACGCGCGTGAGGTGGCGCTGGCCTGGGCGCCTTACCGCACCGTGGCAACTTGGTATATTTGGCGCTCGTTGGATCCGGCGCCGGTGGAATACTGAAACCTTGCGGGTCAGATCAGGAATTGCGCAGCAATTTTGCTCTGACCCCAACTGATTGTCGGATGTTGGATGTCGACCTTGCAGGTCAGATCTTTAGCTCTGACCCCAACCTATAAGGAATTTGTGTGACTAAAAAAACTTTCCTCGATTTCGAGAACCCGATTGCCGAGCT
Source organism: Rhodoferax sp. (assembly GCF_011391645.1). Lineage (GTDB taxonomy): Bacteria > Pseudomonadota > Gammaproteobacteria > Burkholderiales > Burkholderiaceae_C > Rhodoferax. The sequence goes on from NZ_JAABQC010000003.1 coordinate 31,716, forward strand.
GGAAAACAAGATTGAAGAGCTGCGCTACGTGCAGACCGAGTCGGCAGTTGATATTTCGGCTGAAATCACCCAGTTGGCCAAAAAGAGCCAGCAGCTCACCAAGGACATCTACAGCGACCTGACGCCCTGGCAAATCACCAAAATTGCCCGCCACGCCGAGCGCCCCTACACGATGGATTATGTGAACGAGTTGTTCACCCATTTTGTTGAGTTGCATGGGGACCGTCATTTTTCTGACGACCTCAGCATCGTGGGCGGCCTGGCCCGGTTCAACGGCACACCCTGCATGGTGATTGGCCAGCAAAAAGGCCGCGATACCCGCGAGCGCGCCACCCGCAACTTTGGCATGAGCAAACCCGAGGGGTACCGCAAAGCGCTGCGTTTGATGAAAACAGCAGAAAAATTCAAGCTGCCGGTATTCACTTTTGTCGACACGCCCGGCGCCTACCCTGGCATCGATGCCGAAGAGCGCGGCCAGTCGGAGGCCATTGGTCGCAATATTTTCGAGATGGCGCAACTGGAGGTGCCGGTGATTGTGACCATCATCGGCGAGGGCGGCTCGGGTGGTGCGCTGGCAATTTCCGTGGGCGACCAGGTGCTGATGCTGCAGTACTCCATCTACTCGGTGATCAGCCCCGAGGGCTGCGCCTCCATTTTGTGGAAAACCTCCGACAAGGCGCAGGAGGCGGCCGACGCGCTGGGCATTACCGCACACCGCCTCAAGGCCCTGGGCGTGATTGACAAAATCGTCAACGAGCCGGTGGGCGGCGCGCACCGCGACCCCAAGCAGATGGCTGCCTTCCTCAAGCGCGCATTGACCGAAGCTTACCGCCAGGTCAGTGACCTCAAGCTTGCAGACTTGCTGGACCGGCGCTATGAGCGGCTGCAAAGTTATGGCCGCTTCACCGACACCAAAAACACGGGTAAATAAGCCGTTGTGATGCCATGACACGCTCCTTTGAGCAGGCCATGGCCAGTTTTGAGCCAGCACTGCCCCTGGCGGTGGCTTACAGCGGCGGCGCAGATTCCACGGCCTTGTTGCTGGCCTGCGCGCGCGCATGGCCGGGGCAGGTGATGGCCGTGCATGTGCACCATGGCCTGCAGGCCGCCGGGGACGACTTTGAGCGCCATTGCCGAAGCTGTTGTGCCGACCTGCAGGTGCCGCTGGTGGTGCAAAGAGTCAATGCCGGCCACGCTCCCGGCCAAAGCCCCGAAGCGGCGGCGCGACACGCCCGCTACAACGCCATTGACGCGCTGGTGCTGGCCGAAATCGGGCCAGCCACCATTCAAACCATCGCCATTGCCCAGCACGCCGACGATCAGGCTGAAACCCTGCTGCTGGCGCTGAGCCGCGGTGCCGGCCTGCCGGGCCTGAGCGCCATGGCGGCGCAGTGGCAGCGTGGCGGCTTGACGTATTGCCGTCCCCTGCTGCAGGTCAGCAGTGCGGCGATTCGGGACTGGCTCAAAGCGCAGGGCGCCACCTTCGTTGAAGACCCCAGTAACCTGGATGAGCGCTTTACCCGCAACCGCATCCGCGCCCGTCTGTTGCCGGCGCTGCAAGCCTGTTTTCCGCAGTTCCGCGACACCTTTGCCCGCAGCAGCCGACATGCGGCGCAGGCTAAAGGCCTGTTGCAGGAGGTGGCGGCTGAAGACCTGCAGCGCATCGGCGTGCCGCCCGATATCAAGGCGTTGCAGACCCTGAGCCGCCCGCGATTGGCCAATCTGCTGCGCCACTGGCTGCTGAGTGTTCATCAGGCGACGCCCAGCAGCGCCCAATTGGAAGAATTATTGGACCAACTGGCGGCTTGCCGCACCCGGGGCCATCAGTTGCACCTGAAGGTGGGGCACGGCCTTTGTGTCAGGCGGGGGAAAGTACTCGATTGGTACAATCCGCAGCTTTTGTAACCCACCTCGACCCCCCTCATGTCCTTGATTGTTCATAAATACGGCGGTACCTCGATGGGCTCAACCGAGCGCATCAGCAATGTCGCCAAACGCGTCGCCAAGTGGGCCCGCGCCGGCCACCAGATGGTGGTGGTGCCCAGCGCCATGAGCGGCGAAACCAACCGCCTGCTGGCGCTGGCCAAAGAGCTGGCGCCATCCACCTTGACCGATTCCTACAACCGCGAACTCGACATGCTGGCCGCCACCGGCGAGCAGGCATCAAGCGCCTTGTTGGCCATTGCGCTGCAAGCCCAGGGGCTGGAGTCGGTGAGCTACGCCGGCTGGCAGGTGCCCATTCGCACCAACAGCGCCTACACCAAGGCCCGCATCGAATCGATTGATGACGCGCGTGTGCGCGCCGACCTGAACGCCGGCCGCGTGGTCATCGTGACCGGTTTCCAGGGCCTGGACGAATCTGGCAACATCACCACGCTGGGTCGCGGTGGCTCCGACACCTCGGCCGTGGCCGTGGCGGCCGCCATGAAAGCCGATGAATGCCTGATCTACACCGACGTGGACGGCGTTTACACCACCGACCCGCGTGTGGTGCCCGAGGCACGGCGCCTGCAAACGGTGAGCTTTGAAGAAATGCTGGAGATGGCCTCCATGGGCTCCAAGGTGCTGCAAATCCGCTCGGTGGAATTTGCCGGCAAGTACAAGGTCAAACTGCGTGTGCTGTCGAGCTTCACGCCGTGGGACATCGACATCAACGAAGAAGCCAAATCCGGCACCCTGATCACTTTTGAGGAAGACGAAAACATGGAGCAAGCCATCGTTTCAGGCATCGCATTCACCCGCGATGAGACCAAAATTTCTGTATTGGGCGTGCCCGACAAGCCCGGCATTGCCTACCAGATTCTGGGTGCCGTGGCTGATGCCAACATCGAAGTTGACATGATCATCCAGAACATCAGCAAGGACGGCAAGACCGATTTCAGCTTTACCGTAAACCACAGCGACTTCGCCAAAGCTATGGATTTGCTGAAAAACGTGGTGGTGCCCAAGCTCGGCGCGCAGGAAGTGGTGGGCGACACCAAGATCTGCAAGGTGTCGATCGTGGGTATCGGCATGCGCAGCCATGTGGGCGTGGCCAGCACCATGTTCCGCGTGCTCGCTGAGGAAGGCATCAACATCCAGATGATTTCCACCAGCGAAATCAAGACCTCGGTGGTCATTGATGAGAAGTACATGGAACTCGCCGTCAAGGCGCTGCACCAAGCTTTTGGCCTGGATCAGGTGCCAGCCTGATAAAAGCCCCGAAGTCGTGACATAATCGCGGCTCTGATTTTCAGGAAACGTGACCGAGTGGCCGAAGGTGCTCCCCTGCTAAGGGAGTATGGGGTGTAGAGCCTCATCGAGGGTTCGAATCCCTCCGTTTCCGCCAAAACTTATAAATCAACGACTTACGAGCAAGTTAAGCTGCAAATAGGTTTTTTGATGTTACCCAAAGAAACCCACCAAGACCCACCAATCAACGGTGTTTTGGTGGTTTTTTTTCGTCCAGTTGAACCTTCAAGACAGCAAATGGACCCCGCTTTTGTCCTCTCTCATCTGCATAACCGTCAAGAGGTCCACCGTGCCAGAATCCATTTTTGAAATTGCTCAACTTTTGACACCCGATGATGCCGAGGCTGTGATGTTCGAATTACAGGACTTGCCGTGTGTAAACCAGGCTGACGTTGACATTGTCAAACGCCAGGCCTGGGTGAGCCACACCAGCATGATTTCTTCCGAAGACATCGCTGCAGCGTTGGAGGACGCCGGCTACACCAGCAAGCTCCTGGAAAAATAAGAATCCATGCTTTGGCGAGGTAAATTGTGCCGGCGTTCCCGCCACCAACTGACGCACTGAAATTTATCCGGTGTGATCCGGCTCGATTTGCCCTCAGGGCTAACCAGACAACCAGCGACTTTCCCGGGGGCGGGTATTTGTGTCAGGTGGCAACAATCCCGCAAATTATGGTGACGAGGCTAAAATGCTCGCTCGGCCTGGTCATCTTCACCACCATTGCCTACCTGTCGTGAGTTTTCTTGCCACGTCCTTTTTTACCGGCAATGCCAAATGAACCCCGATACATGCACATCAACAACACTGCAAACGCCGCTTCCATCCAGTCAGGCAAACGAGCGACTCGAAGACTGACGCTTGGCGAACTTCGAAGTCTCATGGTTGTCTTGTTGTGCAGCCTGTGGGTCAGTGCCCCGGTTTGGGCGGCAGAGGAGTCGGCCAGAGCGCAGAGCCTGAGTTCGGCAGCCAGCGCAGCAGTTGAATCCAATGTCTTCCCCGCTGCAGTTCCTGTGTCTGCGGGCGAGCCGCAAAACACGGTGCCGTTGGCCGGCACAGAAGCGCTGACTGGCGCCAATAAGCCCCTTGAGTCCATCATGAATGCAACCTCAAATGCGGTGGCATCGGTCAACGCGGTTGCGTTGGCGGTGGCTTCGGCGGGCTCAGAGGCGTCCGGCAAGGTCCTCGACGCGGCCGGTGTGCTCCAGCAGGGCATTGCGTCATGGTACGGAGCGAAATTCCACAACAAGCGCACCGCCAACGGTGAGCGGTTCAATATGAACGCGCTCACCGCTGCCCACCCCACACTCCCATTTGGCACCAGGTTGTGTGCACATTCCCCCGTGACCGGGAAATCAATCGTTGTTCGCATCAACGACCGTGGTCCATTCGTCAAAGACCGGATTATTGACCTCAGCAAGGCTGCTGCCCAGGCGCTTGGCATTCTGCAACGGCCCAATGTTGTGGCGCTCCTGCATTTTTCCGACAAGCGCTGCTCGTTGGGGTGAGTTGTTTGCTCTGGCCAGCAGCGCCGGACTCAAGTTTTCATGCGCATTCAACTGCTGTCTGACCTGCACCTGGAACGCCATCCCGAGTTCATGCCGCAGGCTGCCGCCAACGTGGATGTACTGGTTCTGGCCGGCGACATTGGCTCGTACCAAGCCGGCTCAAAATTGGACAGCGACGACTTTGGTCTGTCCCGGTTCTCACCTTTGCGCTCACATGCTGCCTGGCCCAGGGTGCTGTTCACGCCCGGCAATCACGAGTTTGATGGGTTGGATTTCGGCGACACCTACGCCAGGCTGCGCGAGCTTTGTCAAACGCTGGGAATTGAATGGCTTGAGCGAGAAATCATCACCATTGGCCGGGTCCGCTTTGTGGGAACCACTTTGTGGAGTGACTTTGACGCTCTTGCAACGTCAGAAAAGACCTTCACAAAACAAATGCAGCAACGAGAAAAGGCATTCAGGGCGGCCAATCATTACCTGTCCAAAAATACCACCCTGAGCCAGGGGCAGCTGATGCTTGCAGGCGCCATCCGTGAGATGTCGCTGGAATGCCAGGCTTGGCTGCGCCGCGCCCTGGCAACTCCGTTCAATGGCACGACTGTTGCCGTCACCCACTTTGCACCCACCCTTGCAAGCGCCGACCCAAGGTACGGTCATCAGCCCGGCACCGCTGGATTTTGCAATGCCATGGATGACCTGTTGCCCTTTGCGCAGGTATGGATGCACGGCCATTTGCACTGCGCCAACAATTACACGGTGCGCGGAACGCGGGAGGGGCGTGACTTTGCCTGCCATGTCATGGCAAATCCCATGGGATACCTGGCCAAAGATGAGCAAATGGCCTTTGTCGAAGGATTTTTCGTGGACGTGCCGGCCTAGACCGCGAGCGCCGGGGTTGGCGCGGTCCGGGCGCAGAGCGGAGTAATATATTGCCCTAACAACAAGGTTCATCCAACATGCTCAATCGACAAATTACCCAGCCTGAAGGGGCTGAAAGTACCGGCTTGGCTTCGCTTGAGGCCGCCATCCGGGCCATCAACAAACAGGCCGACCCCTTTGGCATCATCTCGTCCCAAATCAACGCCCAGGTGGCCTTGCTGATGCACCCGCAGGAGTTTTTGAAGGCCGTTGACGACTTGTCCTCGGACTGGGTTGCCCTGTATGACCATGCGCTGCGCCGCATGCTCGGCATGCCCACCCATGAAGTGTTTGAGCAAAACCCTGAAGATGCCCGTTTCGCCGACCCCATCTGGACCGAGTCGGCCACCTGGGACATCTACAAGGAGTGGTATCTGACGTTTTCGAACCGCCTGCAGAAAATCTGCCTGGAAACGCCCGGCTTGTCTGGCCACGCGCGCCGCCAGGCTGCTTTTTGGCAGCGCAATTGGCTCAACAAGGTGTCGCCCACCAATTTCTTCTGGCTCAATCCGCAGGCCATGGCCCGCGCGGTTGAAACCAAAGGGGCGAGCCTGCAGGCGGGGCTGAAAAACTTTTTGCGAGACGCAGAGGCCAAAAACATCCGGATGGTCGAGCCGGATGCTTTTACCGTGGGCAAGGACCTGGCCACCACGCCCGGCAAGGTGATTTTTCGCAACCGGCTGGTGGAGCTGATCCACTATGCGCCCACCACCAAAGAGGTGCGCGCCATGCCCATTCTGATCATCACGCCATGGATCAACAAGTTTTACATTCTGGATCTGACCGCGCAAAAGAGCATGGTCAAGCACCTGACCGACCAGGGCTTCTCGGTGTTCATCAGCAGTTGGAAAAACCCTACCGCCGAGATGCGCGATGTGCGCCTGGACGATTACCTTCATGACGGCATTCACGCGCTGGTGAGCGCCACCACCGAATTCTGCAAAGTGCCTCAAGTGCATCTGGTGGGTTACTGCATTGGCGGCACGCTGGCGGCCACCTACATGGCCTGGGCCAACAAGCGGTACGGCGCAGACAACATGCCGGTGGCGCACTGGACGCTGCTGACCTCGCTGACCGATTTTTCGCACCCCGGCGAGATTGAGGTTTTTATTGACGAAGCCTGCATCAGCGCGCTGGAAGACCTGATGGCCAAAAAAGGCTATCTCGATGGCGAGGAAATGGCTAGCTCGTTCCGCTTGCTGCGCTCCAACAGCCTGATCTGGCATTACTGGGTCAAGAGCTATTTGCTGGGCGAGAGCCTGCCGCCGTTTGATGTGCTGTTCTGGAACACCGACACCACACGCATGCCGCAAGCCATGCATTCCTATTACCTGCGCGAGATGTACCTGCACAACAACCTGGTCAAGCGCGACCAGCTCAGCATTGCCGGTGAGTCGATTGACCTGAACCGCATCACCCAGCCGCTCTACGCGGTGACCGCCGAGGAGGATCACATCGCGCCGTGGCAACAGTGTTACCTGATCCGCCGCGACGTGAATGGCGCGGCCCCCGTGCGCTTTGTCCGGTCGACCTCAGGGCATATTCTGGGCATTGTCAACCCGCCGGTCAGTCCGCCCAAGCGGGCCTTCTGGGTGGCCGAACCCGGGAGCAATGATGATGCCGAGCGCTGGCTCAAGCTGGCCGAGAAAAAGTCGGGAAGCTGGTGGCCCGACTGGACTGCCTGGCTGCATGCGCGCACCGGCAGCATGGTGCCGGCCTATGCCACGACCAGCCGGCAATTCCCGGCGCTGGCCGATGCGCCCGGCACGTATGTGATGGAGAAATAGCGATTCAGGTTAGCGGGGCCCCGTGGGAGCGGCTGTAGTTGTGGGAGCGGCGCCCTCGCCGCGAATGCGTTCAGAGGCACATACGATTCAGGCCGTTGCGCTGACCACCCGTTTTGGCAGGCCCCGTGACGGCGTCGCATGGCTGTAACGGTCCAGCGCCAAACCCTCGGTGCTGATGGCGGGTTGCCGGCCGGTAACCAGATCAGCCAACAACTGCCCGGAGCCGCTGGCCATGGTCCAGCCCAGCGTGCCGTGACCGGTGTTCAAAAACAGGTTGGGGTACTGGCGGGTGGCGCCGATGATGGGGGTGCCATCGGGGGTTTGCGGGCGCAAGCCGGTCCAGAACTCGGCCTTGGGCAGGTCGCCGCCGGGAAACAGGTCGGCAGTCACCATTTCCAGCGTCGCGCGGCGTTTGGGGTTGAGCGCCAGGTCAAAACCGCACAGCTCGGCCATGCCGCCAACCCGGATGCGTTTGTCAAAACGGGTGATCGCCACCTTGTAGGTTTCATCCAGCACGGTCGATTGCGGCGCCAGGCTGGCATCCAGCAAAGGCACGGTGAGAGAATAACCCTTGACCGGGTAAACCGGCAGGTCAAGGCCCAGCGGCTGCAACAGTTGGCGGGTGTAGCTGCCCAGCGCCAGCACATACTTGTCGGCCTTGACCACTTCGGCCTCGGGCCCGGCCAGTTGCACGCCTTGCAGGCTTTGTCCGTCGTTCAGCAGTTGCCTGACATCGACACCGTAGCGGAACTGCACACCCAACTGCTGTGCTTTTTCGGCCAGTTGCTGGGTAAACATGAAGCAGTCACCGGTTTCATCCTGGGGCAGCCACAGGCCGCCCAGCAGCCGGTCTTGCGTGTGGGCCAGCGCGGGCTCCACCCGGGCCAGCCCGGCGCGGTCGAGCACTTCATGGGCGACACCGCAGGCGCGCAGCACCTCCAGGTCACGCGCCACGGCGTCAAGCTGTGCCTGCGAGCGAAACACCTGCAGCGTGCCGCCGGTGCGCTGCTCGTAGGCGATGCCAGTGTCCAGGCGCAGTTGCTGCAGGCAGGCGCGGCTGTATTCCGACACGCGCATCATGCGTTCCTTGTTGACCGCGTAGCGCGCCGACGTGCAATTGCGCAGCATGCCGGCCAGCCAGCGCAACTGGAACAGCGAGCCATCAGCACGCAAGGCCAGCGGCGCATGTTTCTGAAACAGCCATTTGATGGCCTTGAGCGGAATGCCGGGAGCGGCCCACGGTGTTGAGTAGCCGGGCGACACCTGGCCGGCGTTGGCAAAACTGGTTTCCAGCGCCGCGCCTGGCTGCCGGTCAAGCACCGTCACCTCGGCCCCCGCACGCGCCAGGGCGTATGCCGTTGAAACACCAATCACCCCAGCGCCCAAAACAACAACTTTCATGAGAACCTCGTGTTAAACAATTGATTCGTGAAGTTTAGTGAAGCTAGTGCAGTTACTTTTATTGTTTTTGGCCATCTTTTCAGTGGAAAATACAAATAAGCACTCAAAAACCCAACTCAAACCAAAAATATGGCTGAACTCGACCGCATTGACAAGAAAATCCTCGACATCCTGCAGCGCCAAGGCCGCATTTCGATGACCGAACTGGGTGAGCAGGTCGGGCTCTCAACCTCGCCTTGCGCCGAGCGGGTGCGGCGCATGGAGCGCAACGGCGTCATTACCGGCTACCACGCCCAGGTCGATCCCAAATCGGTCGGCAAAACGCTGCTGGTGTTTGTTGAAATCACCCTCACCACCAAGTCGGGCGACGTGTTTGACCAGGTTCGCAAGGCGCTGTTGCACATGCCCGAGGTGATGGCGTGTTATTTGGTGTCGGGCAACTTTGACTACCTGGTCAAAGCGCGGCTGAATGCCATGCCCGACTACCGGGAACTGCTGAGCAGCATCCTGCAAAAAATCCCGGTGCCGTCGCAGTCGCACAGCTACGTCGTGATGGAAGAAGTAAAGGACACGGCCATCATGAACATTAAGTTCTAATCAGTTGGGGTCAGAGCACGTCGCTGCGCGAGTGGTCTGACCCGCAAAGTTTCAGCTTTTGAGGCTGGCGCTCCAGCGCGCGTCCCAGCCATGCTGGCGCAGTTGCTCGGTGTCGCGCCGGTCGCGTTTGGTGGGGCGGCCCTGGCTCAGACTCAGGGCTGGTTCGGGGGCCAGGCGCCGCTGCTCGGCTGCCTGTTGGCGCTGGCGAATGGAGTCTTCGGTTTCCTGGTAGAGCAGGGCGGCGACCGGCGCCGGGCCCCGCTTGTCGCTGATCGCCAGCACGGTCACGGTGCGGCTGACGGGCCCGCTGCGCAGCAGCACACTGTCGCCCGCTTTGAGCTCGCGTGCCGGTTTGGCCACCACGCCATTCACCTGCACCCGGCCCTTGTCGATTTCTTCGCTGGCCAGCGTGCGCGTCTTGTAGAAACGCGCCGCCCAAAGCCACTTGTCAAGGCGAAGTCGTTCCATTTGGTGCTTTGGGTTTAAACGGTGGGCCGCTCAGCTTGAAGCCCGCCTTGATGCCTTTTTGGGCAAACCAGCCCTGGTTCATTTCCAGCACAAAGCGCACCGGCTTTTCCGAGCAATGCGAGTCGTCGGTTTGGGGTTTCATGTCGACCAGGTTGACGATGGTGCCGTCATCGGCGACAAAGGCAGCGGTCAGGGGCAGCAAGGTATTTTTCATCCAGAAGCATTGCTCGCCGGCTTGCTCAAAGACAAACAGCATGCCCTCGGCCTGCGGCATTTGGCGGCGAAACATGAGACCGGTGGCGCGCTGCTCAGGAGTGGCCGCCACCTGGGTGTCCACCAGGTACATGCCTGCCGTGAGCTTGACGCGCGGCAAATCCAGTTGCGGCGCGCCTTGCGCAAAACTATGACCGCCCAAGAGCAGCGAGACGGACAAGACGGCGGTGGCCAGATGGTTCATGGCTTGATTTTGACGCAAAAAATATCGGCCGGTTTGAATCCGGTTTTTGACGTCCGGTGAGTCGCCTGCAAGGCTGTATTCGGCAAAATATTGGGACTAGAATCAAAAAGTCTAAAAAACACGGGTCGGTCTGATCGCTGGCCTGTTCCCCGACCATTGATCAACTACCGGAGACACAAGACCATGTATCAGCACATCAAGGTGCCCTCAGAAGGCCAAAAAATCACCGTCAATGCAGACTATTCATTGAACGTGCCTGACCAGCCCATCATTCCTTTCATTGAGGGTGATGGCACCGGGTTTGACATCACCCCGGTGATGATGAAAGTGGTGGACGCGGCCGTGGCCAAGGCTTACGGTGGCAAGAAAAAAATCCACTGGATGGAAGTCTACGCCGGTGAAAAATCAACCAAGATTTATGGTCCCGATGTCTGGCTGCCCGAAGAAACCCTGCAGGCGCTGCGCGAATATGTGGTGTCCATCAAGGGCCCGCTGACGACCCCTGTGGGCGGCGGCATCCGTTCGCTCAATGTGGCCTTGCGTCAGGAACTCGACCTGTATGTTTGCCTGCGCCCGATCCAGTATTTTGAAGGCGTGCCCAGCCCGGTCAAGGAGCCGCACAAGACCAACATGGTGATCTTTCGTGAGAACTCTGAGGACATTTACGCCGGCATTGAATTCGAAGCTGAATCGGCCAAGGCCAAAAAACTCATCAAGTTTTTGCAGGACGAGATGGGCGTCACCAAAATCCGCTTCCCCAACACCTCCGGCATTGGCATCAAGCCAGTGTCACGCGAAGGCACCGAGCGCCTGGTGCGCAAGGCGATTCAGTACGCCATCGACAACGACAAGCCCAGCGTGACGATCGTGCACAAGGGCAACATCATGAAATTCACCGAGGGCGGCTTCCGAGACTGGGCTTATGGTCTGGCACAAAAGGAATTTGGCGCCGAGCTGATCGACGGCGGCCCATGGTGCCGGCTCAAGAACCCGAAAACGGGCAAGGAAATCACCATCAAGGACAGCATCGCCGACGCCTTCCTCCAGCAAATCCTGCTGCGCCCGGCCGAGTACAGTGTGATAGCCACGCTGAACCTCAACGGCGACTACGTGTCTGACGCGCTGGCCGCTCAAGTGGGCGGCATCGGCATTGCCCCGGGTGCCAATTTGTCCGACTCCGTTGCTTGTTTTGAAGCCACCCACGGCACCGCGCCCAAGTACGCCGGCAAAGACTATGTGAACCCGGGCTCAGAAATTTTGTCGGCTGAAATGATGCTGCGCCACATGGGCTGGATCGAAGCCGCCGATGCCATCATCAAGTCGATGGAGCGCTCCATCAAGAGCAAGAAAGTCACCTACGACTTTGCCCGCCTGATGGACGGCGCCACACAGGTGAGTTGCTCTGGATTCGGTGAGGTGATGATCGCCAATATGTGATGGCACGGCCAGCATCGGGCCCCGCGCTCAGCAAATGCGCGGCAACGGCTCGCTGGTCAGCCAATCCACCATGCGCCGACCACCAAAGGCGGTGGTGAGCTGCACAAAATGGTGGTCGTCGACGATCACTTCGCCAATCTGGGCGGCATCCAGGCCCAGCGGATGCGCGCGCATCACGGCAAGCAACTGCGGCGCATCGGCAACGGGGCAAATCACAATCAGCTTGCCCTCGTTGGCCACATACAGCGGATCCAGCCCCAAAAACTCGCAGGCGGCGGCCACCACCGGTTTGATCGGAATGGCCTTCTCATGCAGCATCATGCCCACGCCCGACTGGGTGGCAACTTCGTTCAGCGCCGTGGCCAGGCCGCCGCGGGTGGGGTCGCGCAGGCAGCGAATGTCGGCCCCGGTGGCCAGCAGCGCGGCGATCAGGCCGTGCAACGCAGCCGTGTCGGATGTGATGGCCGCCTCAAAGGTGAGGTTTTCGCGCAGGCTCATGATCGCCACGCCGTGGTCGCCCAGGGTGCCTGAGACCAGCACCACGTCGCCTGGTCGAACCCGCGCACCTCCGAGTTCAAGGCCCTCGGGCAGCACACCGACGCCGGTGGTGGTGATGAAAATGCAGTCGCCCTTGCCACGCTCCACCACCTTGGTGTCGCCGGTCACCACCGGCACCCCGGCGTGCCTTGCGGCCCGGGCCATCGACTCGACAATGCGCGCCAGCTCGGCCAGCGCAAAACCTTCTTCCAGAATAAAACCGGCGGCCAGGTAGAGCGGCGTGGCGCCCATCACCGCCACGTCATTGAGCGTGCCGTGGATTGAGAGGCAGCCGATGTCGCCACCCGGAAAAAACAGCGGCGACACCACATGGCCGTCGGTGGACATCACCAGGCGCGCCGGCTTGCCGTCCAGCAGCGCTGGCGGCAACACCGCGCCGTCATTGCCCTGGCCCAGGTACTGGTTTCCCAGGTGCAGGCAGAACAGTTCCGAGATCAGTTGCGCCATGGCGCGGCCGCCCGAGCCGTGCGTCATGTCCACCCGGCCGTGCTTGATGTCGAGCGGGCGCGCGTAACCGCGTTTGACGCCACTCATGTCGCCATGTCCTTGTAGCGGCCGTAACTGTAGTGCGCCGCGCAGGCGCCCTCGCTGCTGACCATGCACGAACCCACCGGGTTTTCGGGAGTGCAAACGGTGCCGAATATCTTGCAGTCTTGCGGCCGTTTGACGCCGCGCAAGATGGCACCGCACTCACAAGCCTTGTTGTCGGGCACCGATGCATATGTCAGCAGGAAGCGGCGCTCGGCATCAAAACTGGCGTATTTTTCCCGGATCATCAGGGCCGAATAGGGCACCATTGACAGGCCGCGCCACTCAAAGTCTGGGCGCAATTCAAACACCTCGGCGATGCGGTCTTGCGCCTTGCGGTTGCCGTCGCGGCTCACTGCGCGGGAGAACTCGTTTTCAACCTCGGCGCGGCCGTCGTTAACCTGGGCAATCAGCATCAGAATGGCCTGCATCACGTCGAGCGGCTCAAAGCCGGCGATCACCACCGGTTTGCGGTAGTTGGCGGCAAACCGTTCGTAGGGTCGGCTGCCGATCACGGTTGACACATGGGCCGGGCCGATGAAGCCGTCAATTGGCACCGTGCCCCACTGCCGCACTTCGGGTGATTCGAGAATCTGGGTGATCGCGGCGGGCGTGAGCACATGGCAGCAGAGCACGCTGAAGTTGGCCAATTGCTCCTGGGCCGCGTGCAATATGGCCAGCGCGGTGGGCGGTGTGGTGGTCTCGAAGCCAATGGCAAAGAACACCACCTCGCGGGCCGGGTTGTCGCGGGCAATTTGCAGTGCATCAAGGGTGGAATAGACCATGCGAATGTCGCCACCGCGCGCCTTGGCTTTGATCAGCGACAAGCCATCGGAGGCGGGCACGCGCAGCATGTCGCCATAGGTGCACAGGATCACGTCTTGGTGCAGCGCCAAATCAATCGCCATGTCGATGCGGCCAATCGGCAGCACACATACCGGGCAGCCCGGGCCGTGCACCATGCGCACGTTGGGCGGCAGCAGGTCCGGCAGGCCGTAGCGGGAGATGGCATGGGTGTGGCCGCCGCAAAATTCCATGAAGCTGTAGGTGCGCTTAGGCTGCACCAGCCGGGCGATTTTGATCGCCAGCGTCCTGGCGAGATCGCCGTCGCGGAACTCGTCGATGTATTTCATGCCGGCGGGGCTGACTCAGACAGTTCAGCAAACAGCGCCAGCGTGCGCGCGGCCTCGTCGGGGTCGAGCCTGGACAGCGCGTAGCCCACATGCAAAATCACATAGTCGCCCACCTGCACATCGTCGAGCAGTGCCAGCGAGATTTCTTTCTTGACGCCACCCAGGTCCACCCGGCCCATGTCGCCCGCCGGGCCGCAGCCCACTTGAATCACCTTGACCGGTAGTGCCAGACACATCAGTTTGTCTCCAGGTAATGCAGGGCCACCCATGCCTGCCCAAGCGCTATGCTGCCATCGCCCGGCGGGGTCAGGCTGGGCGCCAGCACCATGATGCCATGTTGTGCCAGATTCTGCCGCAAATGCATTGACAGCAGGGTGTTGCAAAAGCAGCCGCCGCCCAAGGCCACGGTGGTCAGGCCGCTTTGCGCGCAGGCCTGCAGCACCCATTCGGTCAAGGCCGCCACCAGGGTGGCGTGAAAGCGTGCCGCCGCCCGAGGAACATCATGGGCATCAATCAGTGACGCCAGCAGCGCCAGCAGGTTGAGCTGACCGTCGTTGCCGATTGAGTAACCGCCGGGCATAGGTTCTGGCCAGCCATGGGCCTGTGAAAAAGTAGTAGCCGCCTGCTCCAGCAGCATGGCAGCCTGGGCTTCGTAAGCCATGGTGTGGCAAATACCAAGCAGGCCCGCCGCGGCATCAAACACCCGGCCCATGCTTGACGTGCGCGGGCAGTTGAACCGGCGCGCCAGCATGGCGGCCACGGTGCGGGCAGCTGGCTCCCGAAAGCGCTGGGCGATGTCGGCGTTGCGGCCCAATTCATGCAGCGCGGCGGCGGCCATGCGCCAGGGCGCGCGGGCGCTGCTGTTCCCACCCGGCATGGGCAACGGGCGCAGGTGGCCCAGCCGCTCAAAGTGTGCGCCATCAACCCTGAGCAGTTCGCCACCCCAGGCTGTGCCGTCGCTGCCCAGACCCACGCCGTCAAGCGCCAGCCCCAGCACTGGGGCCTGCCAGCCATGCTCGGCGCAGACGGCGGCAATGTGGGCGTGGTGGTGTTGCACGGCCAGCGTGGCAAGGTTGTGGTGGTGGGCATAGGCGATGGCGGCGCGGGTGCTGTAGTCGTCGGGGTGCAGGTCGTGCGCCACAAGGTGCGGCCTGACGGCGATCAGATCGCACAGACGCTGCACCGTTTCGTCCTGAAAGCCGCAACTGGCCGCGTTGTCCAGGCTGCCAATGTGCGGCGACAAAAAGGCTTCGTTGCCGCGCGTGATGCAGACGGTGTTTTTCAGGTGGCTGCCAAACCCCAGCACTGATGGCCCGGCGCTGGCCAGCCGGATGGCAGCCGGGGCGTAGCCGCGGCTGCGCCGGATGAATTGCGGCGTGCCGGCCATGACCCGCAGCACGCTGTCGTCGCAGCGCGCCACAATGTCGCGGTCGTGGTCGAGCACTGCATCGGCAATGTCCGCCAGCCGGGCCTGGGCTTCTTGACCATCGCGCACGATGGGTTCGCCGCCCGGGTTGGCGCTGGTCATTACCAGCACCATGGGCTGGGGTTCATTGAGCCACGCCGTGGCCGCAGGGCGGCCTGCGGCCTCATGAAACAGCAAGAAATGGATCGGCGTGGCGGGCAGCATCGCCCCCAGGCTCAGCAGACCGGGGGCAATGCCGGGCAAAGCATTCTCGCCAACCGGCAGGGCGCGCAGCAGCACGATCGGCCGCTCGCGGCTTTCCAGCAGCGTGCGATCGTTCCTTGCGGCCTGCGCATAAGGTGCCAGGCTGGCCACATTGGCCAGCATCACGGCAAAGGGTTTGGCCTCGCGGGTTTTGCGATCGCGCAACCGCGCAACTGCCTGCGCGTTGCGCGCGTCGCAGGCCAGATGAAAGCCACCCAGGCCCTTGATGGCGACGATTTTTCCAATCTGCAGCAGGTGCAGGGTTTGCGCAATGGGGTCGCCCGCAATGGGTTGTCCTTGCGCATCAGACAAGCTCAAGCGCGGCCCGCACTGCGGGCAGCAGGTGGTTTCGGCATGAAAACGCCGATCCTCTGGCGCGGTGTATTCAGTGCTGCAACTCGGGCACAGTGCAAAGGCAGCCATGCTGGTCTGTGGTCGGTCATAGGGCAGGGCGCGGGTGATGGTGTAGCGCGGGCCGCAGTGGGTACAGGTGATGAAGGCGTGGCGATAACGCCGGTTTGACGGGTCAAACAGCTCGTGCAGGCAATCGGCACAGACCGCCACGTCGGGGCCGATCGCGGTGGCGGCCTGGCCCGACTGGCTGGCAATGATGCTGAACGCGGTGAAGGGCTCGGCCGCGAGATTCTGCGCCTGCACGTTGTCAACACGTGCCAGCGGCGGCGCGTCCAGACGCAAGCGCTCCAGCAACTCGGCCAGACGGGGCTGGCTGCCCTGGGCCAGGATTTCGACACCCCGGGCATCGTTGCGCACCCAGCCGTGCAGGCCTAGTTGCTGCGCCAGACGCCAGACAAAGGGCCTGAAACCAACGCCTTGGACAATGCCGGTGACGCGGATATGCTGCGAAAGCACGGCCAATGCTGCCATCAGGCCGCTGCGTTGGCGCTGGCTTGAAGTTGCGTTTCGAGATGCGCGATGCGGGTTTTCAGGCTGGCCATGGTTTGTGCTTTGGCCGCATGGGCCTGGGCCATATTGGTGCGCAGATAGGCCAGCCACTCACCCATGCCCTCGCCGCTGGTGGCGCTGAGCTGGATCACCCTGATCTGCGGATTGACCCGGCGTGCATAGGCAATGGCCGCATCCACGTCGTAGGTCAGGTGCGGCAGCAGGTCAATCTTGTTGAGCAGCATCAGGCTGGCGGCCCGGAATATGTCGGGGTACTTGATGGGTTTGTCCTCGCCCTCGGTCACCGACAAAATCACCACCTTGTGCGCCTCGCCCAAATCGAACGCGGCCGGGCACACCAGGTTGCCCACGTTTTCAATCAGCAGCAGGGTGTCATCCGACAACTGGAGTTGCGCCATGGCGTGGCCCACCATGTGCGCGTCCAGGTGGCAGCCCTTGCCGGTGTTGATCTGGATGGCCTGGGCGCCGCTGGCGCGAATGCGGTCGGCGTCCAGGCTGGTTTGTTGGTCACCCTCGATCACGGCCACCGGGCTCGCGCCCAGCAGGTCGATGGTTTTGCACAGCAGCGAGGTCTTGCCCGAGCCCGGGCTTGACACCAGATTAAGGGCAAAAATACCGCGATCGGCAAGCAGTTGCCGGTTGCGCGCGGCATAGGCGTTGTTCTTGGCCAGGATGTCCTGCTCGATTTGCACCATGCGGGTGGGCGACACGCCAGGGGCATGGGAATGCGCAGCTACTGAGTCATGGGTGCGTTCGTGCGTGTGCGCATGATCGCGCCCGTGGTCATGGGGGTGTTCATGGGAATGGCGCGTGCCATCGGCGTGGACATGCTCGTGCGCGCGCGACGGTTCCTCGCCTTCGATTCTGACGTCACCTTCACCACAACCACATGTCACACACATCGCTTTTCTCCTCGTTGAAGTCGGTTGTAAGCACCTCGACGCTCAGCTTACCTCAAGTTCCTTGACCCGCATTTCGGTGCCGCCGATCACTTGCAGCGGGTAACCCCCGCAACTTGGGCATTCGGCAAAAAGCTCGGTCATGGGCACGGTTTTGGCGCAGGTCGGGCACCAGCCCTGACCGGGGGTGGCAATGATTTCCAGCCGGGCACCCTCAGCTACGCTGCCGCGTGTGACAGCGTCAAAACAAAAGGCCATGGCCTGGGGCTCCACGCCCGAGAGCTGGCCAATTTCAAGCCAGACGGTGCTGACCTGGTTAAACCGGTCCCGGCGGGCTGCGTCCTCGATGAGTTGCAACACGCCCTCGGCCAGCGACATCTCGTGCATGGCGCCGCCTGATGCCAGCCAGTGGGCAGCTTACAGGTTGTCGGTGAAGCTGCGCAGCTTGTCGGAGCGGCTCGGGTGCTTGAGCTTGCGCAGCGCCTTGGCCTCAATTTGGCGGATGCGCTCACGCGTCACGTCAAACTGCTTGCCCACCTCTTCCAGCGTGTGGTCGTTGGTCATCTCGATGCCAAAACGCATGCGCAGCACCTTGGCTTCGCGCGGGGTCAGGCTGTCCAGAATGTCTTTGACCACGTCACGCAGGCCGGCCTGCATGGCGGCTTCCATGGGGGCGGTGTTGGCGCCGTCCTCGATGAAGTCGCCCAGGTGGCTGTCGTCGTCGTCGCCAATTGGCGTTTCCATGGAGATCGGCTCCTTCGCGATCTTCATGATTTTGCGGATCTTATCTTCCGGGATCTCCATGCGCTCGGCCAGCACCGACGCATCGGGTTCGTAGCCAAATTCCTGCAAATGCTGACGGCTGATGCGGTTCATCTTGTTGATGGTTTCGATCATGTGCACCGGGATGCGGATGGTGCGGGCCTGGTCGGCAATGCTGCGCGTGATGGCCTGGCGGATCCACCAGGTGGCGTAGGTGCTGAATTTGTAGCCACGGCGGTATTCAAACTTGTCCACCGCCTTCATCAGGCCAATGTTGCCCTCCTGAATCAAGTCAAGAAACTGCAGGCCGCGGTTGGTGTATTTTTTGGCAATCGAGATCACCAAACGCAGGTTGGCCTCGATCATTTCCTTTTTGGCCGCGCGTGAGGCGTACTCGCCCTCGTTCATGCGCTTGTTGATGTCTTTCAACTGGTCCAGCGGCACCACCACCTTGGTTTGCAGGTCCATCAGGCGCTGCTGCAACTCCTGCACCGGCGGAATGTTGCGGCCCATCACGGCGCTCCAGGGCTTGCCCACGGCCGCCTGCTTTTCGATCCATTTCTGGTCGAGCAAGCGGCTGGCAACCTTGTTGTGGTGCTTGTCGCGGCCGCTGAATTCGGCAATGAAGTGCTCTTGCGGATAGCCGCATTTGTCCACAATGATGCGGCGCAATTCACGTTCCTTCTTGCGCACTTCATCGACCTGCCCGCGCACCATGTCGCAAAGTTTTTCAATGGTTTTGGCGGTAAACCGGATCGACATCAACTCGTCAGACAACAGCCTCTGGGTTTTTAGATAGGTCGGCGTGCCGTAGCCTTCCTTGTCATAGGTTTTTAAAATCTTCTCGTGGTACTCGCGCAAGCGGTCAAAGCGGCTCATGGCCTCTTTTTTGAGCTCTTCGAGTTTCTTGGTCAGCGCCTTGGAGCCACCATTGCCGTCGTCGTCGTCTTCGGCGTCAAACTCGTCAAAGTCTTCTTCGGCCACGTAGTCGTCGGCTTCGTTGGGGTTGGTAAAACCATCCACGATGGTGGTGATCACCACCTTGTCGCTGCGAATGTCTTCGCCCAATTTCAGAATCTCGACAATGCTGGCGGGGGAGGCCGAAATGGCCTCCATCATGGCCATCAGGCCGCCTTCGATGCGCTTGGCAATTTCAATCTCGCCCTCGCGCGTGAGCAGCTCCACCGTGCCCATTTCGCGCATGTACATGCGCACCGGGTCGGTGGTGCGGCCAAACTCGCTGTCGACCGTGCTCAGGGCTGCTTCGGCCTCTTCCTCGGCTTCTTCTTCGGTGGCGGCGGTGGGGCCGTTCTGGTTGAGCAGCAGGGTTTCGGCGTCAGGCGTGTGCTCGTAGACGGCCACGCCCATGTCGTTGAGCATCGAAACCACCACTTCCATGGTTTCGGCATCGACCAGTTTGTCGGGCAGATGGTCGGAAATCTCGCCGTGGGTCAGGTAGCCACGGGTCTTGCCCAGCTTGATCAAGGCCTTCAGGCTCAGCCGACGCTTGTTCAGGTCTTCTTCCGACAACACGGTCTCGTCCAGACCAAATTCTTTCATCAGCGCGCGCTCTTTCGCCTTGCTGATTTTCATGCGCAGGGGCTTGACCTTTTCGGTGGTGGCTTCCTGCACCTCGGGTTCGCCCACCAGGTCTTCCTCGATGTCGCTCATGTCAACATCATGGTCGTCGCCGGTTGCGCCCGTTTTGCCAGCCTTTGCCTTGGGGCCGCGCTTGGCCGCCACTTTGGCCGGCGCTGCGGGGTCGGCGGCCTTGGCCGCTTTTTTCTTTTCGACGGGAGCAACAGCTTTAACGACCGTTTTCTTTTCTTCCGGCAGGGTTTTGGTCTTGGAAACAGTCACGGGTGCGGCTTTCGGTTTGGATGAGGTGTTGGGTTTCTTGGCAACGCTGGGTTGTGCAGTGGGCGCGGCAGGTACTTTGGGCTTGGTAGCAGGCATGGTGACACCTCAAAAACAATAACGACAAAAAGGACTAACGCTTTTGCAGCCAGCGTTGGGCAGGACGAGGAAGAAACGGGTCAGACAAGGTGTGCGGGCGAACATTTGGTGTGCAGTCCTTGCGGTAGGTTGGCCGGATGAAAGGTAGCTCATCGATTGGCCGGGCCCGGAGGTGCTGCTGTCGCGCTTGTCGGAAAGTGCCGGATTATACCTTTTGTCAGCAACCTGACACGCCCTGCGGATTCAGGTGGCGGCTTCCAGCAGCAGGCGGCGCGCCTGCAACTCGCGGTAACGCAACAGCGCGCCAGGCTCCACCTTGGCGGCTTCTATGGCCAGTGTTTCTTCGGCTTTCAGATGCTCAATCAGCATGCGATTGATCAAATGGCGCAGCTCGTTGAGCTCCTCGGCGGCGTCGCTGTCCGCGCCCAGTTCGTAGCCGGCCATCAGCTTGAGCGCAAAGGGCTCGCTCTCATGCCCTTGCAGCCCCTCACGCAGGGCAACCCAGGGGATCGAGCCGTGCTCATGGAGCTGGCCCTCCAGCCAGGTGAACAGCGGGCCATGGGGCGCAGGCAAGGCGCACAGCAGGGTGTGGTCTTCGGCCGAAAGAGACTCCAGCGCGGCCATGTTGTCGAGCAGAATGCGCGCGGCGTGGTCGGCCCGGCTGGCGGGCAAACGGCTGACCGATAGCCGCTCAGGCGCCTTTTTGCGGTAATTTGCGGGGCTGTACTGCGGGTAGTCCTGGCGCGCCGCAGCGTCTTTGGCATATCCCGCAGAGCGTTCGCGCTTGGCCTTGGCCGGGGCCGGGTGCCAGATGTCGGTGAGCTCGCGCGGACTCAGTTGCACCAGGTCGGCGATTTCCGCCAGCAGTTGCTGCTTGAGGGCGCCGGCGGGCAGCGTTTCCCATAGCGGTTTGGCGTTGCTGGCCAAGTGGGCGCGACCCTCGGCGCTGTGCAGGTCGCAGCCGTCGCGCGCGGCATCGATCAAAAAGCGGCTCAAGGGCACCGCCTCGCTGACATAGCGGGCAAAGGCGTCCTTGCCGTGCTTGCGGATAAAGCTGTCGGGGTCGTGCTCGGGCGGCAAAAACAAAAACTTGACCGAGCGCACGTCGGTGGCCAGTGGCAGCGCGGCATCCAGCGCCTTGCGCGCCGCGCGCCGGCCCGCGCTGTCGCCGTCAAAGCTGAACACCACCGAATCGGTGAAGCGAAACAGCTTGTGCACATGCTCGGGGGTGCAGGCGGTACCAAGCGTGGCCACCGCGTTGGGAAAGCCCAGTTGCGCCAGCGCCACCACGTCCATGTAGCCCTCGGTGACCAGCGCATACCCCAGCTCGCGTAGCGCGTTGCGCGCCTCGAACAGGCCGTAGAGTTCGCGCCCCTTGCTGAACACCGGCGTCTCGGGCGAGTTGAGGTATTTGGGTTTGTCGTCGCCCAGCACGCGGCCGCCAAAGCCGATGAATTCGCCCTTGATGTTGCGAATCGGGAACATCACCCGGTCACGAAAACGGTCGTAGCGCTTGGCCTCCTGGCCTTCTTCTTCGCTCAAAATCACCAGACCGCTTTCCACCAGCAGCGGGTCGTCGTAATTGGGGAACACGCTGGCCAGGCTGCGCCAGCCCTCGGGCGCGTAGCCGAGCCCAAACTGCTTGGCAATCCGCCCCGACAGCCCGCGTCCCTTGAAATAGGCCACCGCGCGCTCGGAGCCCTTGAGTTGCTTTTGATAGGCCAGGCAAGCCTTTTCCAGCACTTCATTGAGCGTGCTCTGCTTCTGGCGCTGCTCGGCGGCGCGGGCCCGGTCCTGCGGGCTGGCATCGTCCTCGGGCACCTTCATGCCAAATTGCTGGGCCAGGTCTTGCACCGCCTCGACAAAGCTCATGCCGGCGTGCTCCATCAGGAAGCCGATGGCGTTGCCGGTTTTGCCGCAGCCAAAGCAGTGGTAGAACTGCTTGGTCGGGCTGACTGAAAAGGAGGGCGATTTTTCGCTGTGAAACGGGCACAGGCCCATAAAGTTGGCGCCGCCCTTTTTAAGCGGCACATAGCGCCCGACAATTTCCACCACGTCAGCGCGGGCGAGCAGTTCCTGGACAAAGGTCTGGGGGATGGACATGCCCGGATTGTAGGAAGCTGCCGCCCGACCCCGTGCGGCCGGGGTATCGGTCAGCGCGGTGCCAGTCGAATCGCGCCGTCGAGCCGGATCACCTCGCCGTTGAGCATGTCGTTCTCAAAAATATGAACGGCCAGCTTGGCGTAGTCTTGCGGTGTGCCCAGGCGCGACGGAAACGGCACGTTGGCCGCCAGCGCGTCTTGCACCTCCTGCGGAAAACTGAACAGCATGGGCGTGCCAAAAATGCCGGGCGCAATGGTCATGTTGCGAATGCCGTTGCGTGCCAGATCACGCGCAATGGGCAGCGTCATGCCCACAATGCCGCCCTTGGAGGCGCTGTACGCGGCCTGGCCAATCTGGCCGTCATAGGCAGCCACCGAGGCGGTGGAGATCAGCACGCCGCGCTCCCCGGTTGACTCGGGCGCGTTTTTGCTCATGGCGTCCGCACTCAGGCGGATCATGTTAAAACTGCCGATCAGGTTGACCGAGATGCACTTGCTGAACAAGGCAAGAGCGTGCGGGCCGGCCTTGCCCACGGTTTTTTCGGCGGGCGCAATGCCGGCACAGTTCACCAGCCCCATCAATTTGCCCAGCCCGGTGGCGCAATCGACCACGGCCTGGCCGTCGGCCTCGCTGCTGACATCGCATCTGACAAACGCGCCGCCAATGGCCTTGGCCACGGCTTCGCCCTTGTCAACCTGCATGTCGGCAATCACCACCCGGCCGCCCTTGCTGGCGAGCATGCGGGCCGTGCCCTCGCCCAGCCCCGAGGCGCCGCCGGTGACGATGAATACCTTGCCTGCAATCTCCATGTGTTTCTCCAAAAATGATTGACGTTGACGTCAACGTTAATTATGGCGCAAGCCATGGGTGTGAATTTTGAAGCCCGGGGCCTCGCGGCCTCGGAACGGCGCGATATTGCGGCTATACTCACGTTCTCTTTTTGAGACCCTTAGGCGCGTAGCTCAGCTGGTTAGAGCACCACCTTGACATGGTGGGGGTCGTTGGTTCGAGTCCAATCGCGCCTACCAAATTTGGTAGATAAATCAAGCACTTAGCAGTTTTGCCAAGTGCTTTTTTTTCGTCGGTGTCTGATAAGTGTCTAATTCAATCGCGAATCAAGGCGGTGTCTATTTGCGGGTTGAACTCGATCCAATCAGCTAATCCGCGACCTTAATTGGCCCCACTGGGGTTGCTTCACTGCCGTCGCGAAGTTCGCGGCGCAGAATCTTGCCGATGTTGCTCTTCGGCAGCGGCTCATTGCGAAACTCGATGCGGCGTGGCACCTTATATCCGGTTAAATGGCGCTGGCAGTGCGCAAGCACCTCGGCCTCGGTCAGCGTGGGCATCTTCGGCACGATCACCACCTTCACCACCTCACCGGAGCGCTCATCGCGCACACCAATCGCAGCCGCCTCCAGCACGTCCGGGTGCATCGTCAAGACGTCCTCGATCTCGTTGGGAAACACCTTGAACCCGGAGACCACGATCATGTCCTTCTTGCGGTCGGTGATGCGGATGCTTCCCTGCTCATCCATCACACCCATGTCGCCGGTGCGCAGCCAACCGCCAGGCATGAACGCCTTGGCACTCTCCTCGGGCTGGTTCCAGTAGCCCTTGATCACTTGCGGACCGCGCAGGCAGATCTCGCCGACCTGCCCCAGCGCGACCGGACTACCGTCGTCAGCGAGAATGACCGCTTCCGTGCTCGGCAGGGGCACCCCGATCTGGCCGCTCCATTCCTGCACGGTGACCGGGTTGGCAATGGCCACGGGCGCGCTCTCAGTCAGACCGTAGCCTTCAACCAGTGGCACGCCGGCCCGCGCCTTCCAGCGGTGCGCCACCACATGCTGCACCGCCATGCCACCGGCCACTGCCAGCTTCAGCGAGCGCAGATCAACCGTGGCAAAACCCGGTGCATCCAGCAACAGGCGAAACAACGTGTTGACGCCAATGATCGCGGTGAAGCGCGTGCTCACAAGCACCTTGAGAAACGCCGGCATGTCGCGCGGGTTGGCAATCAGCACGGCTTGTGCGCCCTTGCTGAAGAAAGACAGCGCCCCCGTGAGGGCGAACACGTGGTACATGGGCAGCGGCAAGATCAGGGTCTCTTCGCCGTCGTTCAGGTTGGGCGACATCCAGGCAGCCACCTGGAGCACGTTGGCCACCATGTTGCCATGGCTGAGCATCGCTCCCTTGGCCACGCCCGTGGTGCCGCCGGTGTACTGAAGAAAGGCCAGGTCGTTGTGGCCGAGTACCACCGCATCCAGTGTCTGCGATCGTCCCGCCGACAAGGCATGCCTGAAGCTCACAGCACCCGGCAGTTGCCAGGCAGGCACCAGCTTCTTCACATGCTTGACCACGGTATTTGTCAGCAGCCGCTGTAGCGGCGGCAGCAGATCGCCAACCTGGGTCGTGACCACGGTGCGCACCTGCGTGGCACCGACCACCTGCTCCAGGGTGTGGGCAAAGTTCTCCAGCACCACGATGGCCCGGGCACCGGCATCTTTCAGCTGGTGCTCAAGCTCACGCGGCGTGTAGAGTGGATTCACGTTGACCACCACCATGCCCGCGCGCAGCACACCAAACAGCGCCACCGGGTACTGCAGCAGGTTCGGCATCATCAGGGCGACCCGGTCGCCACGCTGCAGGTCGGTGGCTTTCTGAAGCCAGGCGGCGAACGCGCGACTGGCGTCGTCGAGCTCGCGAAAGCTCATCGACGCGCCCATCGAACTGTAGGCCGGAAGATCGGCAAAGCGCGCACAACTGTCGGTCAACATGTCAGCCAGCGATGAAAATCGCTGAATGTCGATCTCAGCTGGCACACCCGTCGGGTATTGGCTGAGCCAAGGCTTGTCCATATGTTCCCTTTTTTACCGCGGAAGGGAGGCACACCTTCTTCGCGTCCGTTGGTCAATATGCCACGGTAAATGAAGCAGGAATTGCGCGAAATCAAGATCCATGCGCGCCGGCGCCAAAAAAACACCGAAGCGGGTTCATGTTCTTGGCTTGGTCCTCGGGATGTTGCTGCCGGGGCAAAAAATTAATCTTATCCGCAGCGCCACAATGACTGCATTACGGGCCGCATCGCTTGTTGCGTCCGCTTGTCATTCAATCGGTAGGTGCCCTATTCGTAGCGCAAGTTAATTGCCTGCGTGCATGAGTTAACCTCCTCATTGCGGCTTTGCCAGCCGCACCACGCTTCAATTTCCACCCTGCAGTCACGGGGCATTTTGAACGAGCAGGAGTGCGCCAGCAAAAAAGCCGAACTCCTAAGCCGCCTTTAAACCAGGGTCGACAGACGTTCGGGGTCAGTGCTCCCGCAATTTTTTCACGGGATCAAAGCCGTAACGAAGGATAACCTCGGCGTGGCTGCCTCCCGAATGGGCTGAATGCACACGTATGCAAA
Organism: Rhodoferax sp.; assembly: GCF_011391645.1. Classification (GTDB taxonomy): domain Bacteria; phylum Pseudomonadota; class Gammaproteobacteria; order Burkholderiales; family Burkholderiaceae_C; genus Rhodoferax. The sequence goes on from NZ_JAABQC010000003.1 coordinate 57,456, forward strand.
ATACATGATCCTCAGCATGTACCAAAAAGCTGCTGGTGCGATCCTGGTCACGGAAATACTGAAACTCACCGCTGGCAAGCACTGCGCAGTTTTGCGGGACGGTGTTCTCGGGAATTTCGTGTACCTCAAAAATACTGTCGCTGTCAGGCATCGTTTGCGTGACCACGCCATGTGGAAACATCAGCGCAACGGTTTCTTGAAGGTTCATCGGATCCTCCTGTGGGTTGGTCTGCAGGTTTTAGAGAAGCTCGAATCTTTGCGGTGATTGCCGTTCAATCATTTGAATGGTGCAGTGCAGCATAACGCAAAATAACAAGACCATCGACAGGAACAGGTTTTTTTGTTGCGTTGCAACAACCCTGCTGATTTTGGCTTCCATACCGCGCCGGAGCAGCTCCCGCCACCGTAGACCGGGCACCTTGATCAATGTGTATGCACATAAGGTGTTAATCTGGATGTCCTTCAGGAGCCCCACACCACCGTGACCCAAATTCGAATCAAGCATACGACGATCTATCACTACCGCACCCCGGTCAGCCTGAATCCGCATCGGCTGATGCTGCGTCCCAGAGAAAGTCGTGAACTGCAACTCATGTCGCACACCTTGAAAGTGTCTCCCGACGCGATGATCGCGTGGGCGCACGATGTCTCGGGCAACGCTGTCGCGACGGCGTCGTTCAGCGGCGAGACCGACGCCTTGCGGATTGAGAGCAACGTCGAATTGGACCTCACCGGCAACCCGTGGCCGATCTTCAATATTGCGGCGACAGCCCTTCATTTCCCTTTCTTCTATTCCAACGATGATCGCGCTGATCTGGGCGCTCTCGCGATCCAGCAGTACCTTGACCCGATGGGGCGCCTCCAGAAGTGGGCCCGGTCATTCGTGCGGGGCACCGCACCCGACACGCTGGAATTGCTGAAGGCAATCAGCCACGGCGTGTCCGAAGCATTGCAGTACGAGGTGCGCGAAAGCGAAGGTACCCAGACGCCGATCGAATCGCTCGACCGTGGAAAGGGGTCGTGCCGCGACTTCGCCATACTGTTTGCCGAGGCGGTACGCAGCCTGGACATGGGCGCCCGGATCGTGTCGGGCTATCTGTATGATCCGCAAAGCAATGCGACGGGCTCCTCGGGGTCCGGTTCAACACACGCGTGGGCGGAGGTTTATGTGCCTGGGGCTGGCTGGATCAACTTTGATCCGACCAATCGCAGTATCGGTGGATTCAATCTGGTTCCGGTCGCCGTTGCCCGCGACATCACGCTGTTGATGCCGGTGTCGGGCAGCTATGTTGGTGCGACCGACGCGTTCGCGGGGATGGAGGTCGAGGTCCTTGTGAGTTGACCGATCTGTGTGGCGAGTCATAGTGAACGCGCGATGATTTCTTTCATGATCTCGCTGGTGCCGCCATAAATGCGCTGCACCCGGGTGTCAACATACATTTGTGCAATCGGGTACTCCAGCATGTAGCCATACCCGCCAAACAGTTGCAGACATTCGTCAATGACTCGACCCTCGGTTTCACTGAGCCAGAGCTTGGCAATAGAGGCCGTGGTGGCATCCATGCTGCCCTCCACCATGCGGGCAATACAGTCATCCACAAAGGCACGCGCCACCACCGCCTGAGTTTTGACCTCGGCGAGTTTGAAACGGGTGTTTTGCATCTCGATCAACGGTTTGCCAAACGCCTGACGCTGGCGGGTGTAGTCCACCGTCAGGCGCAGGGCGCGTTCAATCGCCCCCATGGCAGAAATGGCCAGCATGGTGCGTTCATAGGGCAACTCGCTCATCAGATGGGCAAAACCCAAGCCTTCGACACCGCCCAACAGTGCATCGGCCCCAACGCGCACATTGTCAAAAAAAAGCTCGCAGGTGTCCTGCCCCTTTTGGCCAATTTTCTCCAGGATGCGCCCCACCCGGTAACCTGGCTGCGCCTGGGTTTCCACCAAAAAAAGTGAGCACCCCTTGGCTCCCGCCGCAGGGTCGGTTTTGGCGACCACCACCACCAAGTCGGCCAGGTAGCCGTTGGAGATGAAGATCTTTGAGCCGTTGATCCGGTAGCCGTTGCCGTCACGCTCAGCCCGGGTGCGCACACTCTGCAGGTCTGAGCCCGTGCCGGGCTCGGTCATGGCGATGGCTGCCACCATGTCACCACTGGCCAGCAGCGGCAAGTAACGGGCGCGTTGAGCTTCGGTACCCTGGTTGAGCAGGTAATGCGCCACGATGGCATGCACATGCACACCAAAAGCGCGGTCACCGACAAAGGCAAGTTCCTCAAACAGAATCGCCATGTGCGCGTAATTTCCACCAGCCCCACCATATTCTTCAGGAATATCAGCCAACAAAATGCCCAGTGCACCCGCTTTGCGCCACAAGTCCCGATCCACATGTTGCTGTTGCCGCCAGCGTGCCTGGTGTGGATCAACCTCAGCGGCGACAAAGCGACGCACCATGTCGCGGTAGAGTTCCAGGTCGGGGTCCATCCAGCGTGATGTTGGGTTGTGTGTGGGCATGGCGTTCTTCCGATCAGGCGGATTGATAAAGAGTTACCACACAGGCACCACCTAATCCCAGGTTGTGCTGCAAGGCAGTGCGCGCACCCGCCACCTGGCGTTGCTGGGCATTTCCACGCAGTTGCTGCGTCAGCTCATAACACTGTGCAAGTCCCGTGGCTCCCAGTGGGTGGCCTTTGGACAGCAGGCCGCCTGACGGATTGGTCACCACCTGGCCACCATAGCTGTGGTCACCATCGGCGATGAACTTGGCCGCACCCCCCTCAGGGCACAAGCCAAGACCTTCGTAGGTGATGAGTTCGTTGTGTGCAAAACAGTCATGCAGTTCCACCACGTCCAGATCCTTTGGGCCAATGCCGGCTTGTTCGTACACCTGATTGGCCGCCTCACTGGTCATGTCATACCCGA